>CAZVLY010000106.1:0-9219 GCA_964628175.1 uncultured Piscinibacter sp.
TCATCAAGCCCGACCTGGTGGCGCCCGGCAACAAGATCGTCGGCCCGCTCGCCGAAGACACGGCCGCCGCCGGCGGCGCATGGAACTCGCTCGCCTCGCGTTATGCGGATCTCGCCAAGGTCAGCGGCGCGACGCAGACGCAGGACCGTTCGCTGATGATGCTCAGCGGCACCTCGGTGGCCGCCCCGGTGGTCAGCGGCGCGGTGGCGCTGATGCTGGAAGCCAATGCCGGCCTCACGCCGCCGATGGTCAAGGCGATCCTGCAGTACACCGCGCAGGTGCTGCCCAACGCCAACCTCGCCCAGCAGGGCGCGGGCCTGCTCAACGTCGACGGCGCGGTGCGCCTCGCGGCCGCGATCCGCAACGACATGTACCGCCGCGTCGTCACCGACGGCGGCAGCATCCCGGCCGGCGAATCGCTGCTGTGGTGGTCGGGCGCGACGCTGCCCGCGCCGAGCTCGGTGATCAACGGCGAGACGGTGCCCTGGGGCCGCCTGGTGTTCGCCGGCGGCAACCGCATCGTCACCGGCGAGGCCCTCTTCAAGCAGTGGCAGCCCTGGTACGACCCGCGCATCCAGTGGGTGCGCAAGAGCGTCAGGAAGCTGACGGTGCGCTACTGGCCGAACACCGGCAACACCTACCCGATGGCGGTGATGGCGGCCCCGGCGCCGAACATGACGCTGATGACGCCGGGCGTGGTCTCGATGGTCGAGCTGGCCGGCGCCTCGTCGCTCACCGGCAAGACCGGCCTGTTCATCCCGGCGGCGACGCTGTCGTCGTGGCTGTCCAGCGGCAAGACGCTGGCGCAGGGCATCGTGATCAGCGAAGGCATCGTCATCAGCGAAGGCATCGTGATCAGCGAGGGCATCGTCATCAGCGAAGGCCTGGTGATCAGCGAGGGCCTGGTGATCAGCGAAGGCATCGTCATCAGCGAGGGGCTGGTGATCAGCGAGGCCGGCACCACGAAGCCGGGCAACCCGCGCGAGAAGCTGGTGACCGGCGAGCCCTGAGCCCAGGCTGCAACGCTCTATTGCCAACAGGGGGCGGATCGCTTGTCGATCCGCCCCCTTGTCGTTCGTCGTGGAACTGACGCTGCCACCGGACACTCCATTGCAGAAGCTCCCACCCCTGCTCTTCACGGCCTGGGCGCCCTACGGCGCCGCCCGCCGGGCCTGGGCCGAGCTCGGCGCGGAACTGGCGGCGCGTCAGCGCCCGAGTGCCCACCCACCCGAACATCCAGGAGAGAAGACGATGTCCACACCGAAAGTCCGCCCCATCCCCGAAGGCATGCATTCGCTGACGCCGCACCTCGTGTGCAAGGGTGCTGCGAAGGCCATCGAGTTCTACAAGGCCGCCTTCGGCGCCGTCGAGGGCATGCGCCTGCCCGGCCCCGACGGCAAGCTCATGCACGCCGCGCTGCGCATCGGCGACTCGGCGCTGATGCTGGTCGACGAATTCCCGGAGATGGGTTCGGTCGGCCCGCAGGCGCTGAAGGGCTCGCCGGTGACCCTGCACCTGTTCGTGCCCGACGTCGACGCCACGATGGCGCAGGCCGCCAAGGCCGGCGCGAAGATCACCATGCCGGCCGAGAACATGTTCTGGGGCGACCGCTACGGCCAGCTCGAAGACCCGTTCGGCCACCGCTGGTCGGTCGCCACGCACCTGCAGGACCTGACGCCCGAGCAGATCCGCAAGAACTTCGAGGCGATGCCGCCGCGACCGTGCTGAGCCGCTCGTTCAGATCTTGCCGAGCGCGCGCAGGATCTTCTCCGGCGTGATCGGCTGCGACGACACGCGCGCGCCAAAGGGTGCGAGCGCGTCGTTGATGGCGTTCATCACCGCGCCCGGCGCGCCGGCCGTGCCGGCCTCGCCGGCGCCTTTGGCGCCGAGTTGCGAGCTGCGCGTGGGCGACTGCACGTGCGAGACGACGATGTCGGGCATCTCGCCGGCCATCGGCACCAGGTAGTCGGCCATGTTGCCGTTGGTCAGCGTGCCGTCCTCGCTGTACAGGCACTCCTCGAACAGCGCGCCGCCGATGCCCTGCACGATGGCGCCGCGCATCTGCTCGTCCACCAGCATCGGGTTGATGACGCGGCCGCAGTCCTCCACCGCCCAGTGCTTGAGCAGCCTGACGAAGCCGGTGTCGACGTCGACCTCGACATGGCTGACCTGCACGCCATTGGTGAAGATGAAGGGGTAGTCGCGCTGCGCGTAGTGGCGCGTGACCATCAGCTCGGGCGTGAAGGTCTTGGGCAGCGTGTCGGAGCGGAAGTAGGCGATGCGGCCGAGCTCGGCCAGATCGAGCAAGCGTTCGTTCGTGCGCGCATCGACCACCGCGCCACGATGCACCTTGAGTCCGGCCCGCTCGCGCTGCAGGATCGCCTCGGCGGTGGCGAGGATGTTCTCGCGCAGCACGAGACCGGCCTGCAGCACCGCCTCGCCGCCGATGCCGGCGCCGCGCGAGGCCCAGGTGCCGCCGCCGTAGGGCGTGGCGTCGGTGTCGCCGGTGACCACGCGCACACGGTCGATGGCCACGCCCACCGCGTCGGCGGCGATCTGCGCGAAGATGGCCTCGGCGCCCTGGCCCTGCTCGCCGACGCTGCTCATCACCGTGAGCACGCCGGTGGGCTCCAGGCGCAGCGTGGCGCCGTCCTGGCTGGCAATGCGCGCGCCGCCCACGCCGTAGAAGGCCGCACTCGGATTCGTCAGCTCGATCAGCGTGGCCACGCCGATGCCGCGGTAGACGTTCTGCTTTCTCAGGCTCGCCTGCTCGGCGCGCAGCATGTCGTAGTCGCACACGCGCTTGGCCTCGCGAAGGCAGGCCTCGTGTGACAGGATCTCCAGCTTGATGCCCGAGGCGCCGGTGGCCGGGTAGGCGTCGTCGGGGATCACGTTCGCTTCGCGGAAGGCGATCGGGTCCATGCCGATCTTCGCGGCGATGCCGTCGACCAGTGCCTCCGTCACGGCGCAGGCGATCGGGTGACCCACGCCGCGGTACTGGCAGGTCGGCACCTTGTTCTGGAACACCACCTTCAGCTTCGCGCGGTAGGCCTTGTGCTTGTAGGGCCCGCCGGTCAGGTTGACGACCTGGTTGCCCTCGATGCCGCTGGTGCGCGGGAACATCGAGAACGGGCCGATGCCGGTGAGGTCGTCGATCTCGAAGGCGAGGATCTCGCCGCCCTTCGTCGCCGCGATGCGTGCCTTGATGCGGTGCTCGCGCGCATGGATGTCGGAGACGAAACTCTCCAGCCGATCGGCGACGAACTTCACCGGCCGCTGCAGCAGCATCGAGAGCGCGACGGTCGCAAAGTCGTCCGGGTAGGCGTGCACCTTGATGCCGAAGCTGCCGCCGACATCGCGGCAGACCACGCGCACCTGCGACTCCTGCAGCTCGAACTGGCGGCAGTACAGGTCCTGCATCATGTGCGGGGCCTGGAAGGAGTGGTAGACGGTGAGCTTCTGGTCGCCCGGGTTCCAGTCGGCGATCTGGCAGCGCGGCTCCAGGGTCACGCCGGTGTGGCGGCCGAAGACATAGGTCTCCTCGAACACCACCGCATCGGGCCGCGCGAAGGCCTCGTCGACGCCGCCGGTGTCCAGCGAGCGCGTGAAGCACAGGTTGTCGCCGAGTTCGGGGTGGATCAGCGGCGTGGCCGGGTCGAGCGCGGTCTCGGTGTCGAGCACGGCGGGCAGCGACTCCCACTCGACCTCGAGCAGGCCGAGCGCGTCTTCGGCGACGGCGCGCGTCTCCGCGACGATCGCGATCACCGGCTCGCCCTGCCAGGTGGCGCGCTCCAGCGCCATCGGGTACTGCGGCGCGCTCTTGATGCCCGCGAGGTGCGCCAGCGTGGCCACCCAGGGCTTGCAGATCGCGGCGATCTCCGCGCCCACCACCACCGCGATCACGCCGGGCAGCGCCTGCGCCGCGCTGCGCTCGATGCGCGTGATGCGCATGTGCGCCACCGGCGAGCGCCAGAACACCACGTGCGCCAGGCGCGGCAGCTCGATGTCGTCGACGAACTGGCCGCGGCCCTGCGTCAGCCGGCGCACGCCCTCGCGCGGGATCGCCACGCCGATGTGGCGCTGGTCCTCGGTGACGGCCGGCAGGTCGGTGCCGAGGTCGCGGCGGGTCGGGATCTCGGTCGGGTGGTTCATGCGCGCACCTCGTCGGCCGACGCGACCGGCTCGTCGGCGAAGCGGCCGGCGCGCTGCTGATCGAGCACCGCGCAGACCGCGTCGACGATCGCGTGGTAGCCGGTGCAGCGGCAGTAGTTGCCGCTCATCCATTCGCGCACCTGCGTGCGGTCGGCGTCTGGCCGCTGCTCGACGAGTTCGAGCGCCGCCATCAGCATGCCCGGGGTGCAGTAACCGCATTGCAGCGCGTTGTGCTCGACAAAGGCGTCCTGCAGCGCCTTCAAACGTTTTCCCGGCGTGGCCGTCTCGACGGTGTCGACGCGGTGGCCGTCGGCCTGCGCAGCGAGCACGAGGCAACCGCGCACGATCTGACCATCCAGCCGCACGGTGCAGGCGCCGCACACGCCGTGCTCGCAGCCCAGGTGCGAGCCCTTCATGCCGCAGTCCTCGCGCAGGAAGTCGATCAGGTGCTTGCGGCACTCGACCTCGCGCACGATCGGCGTGCCGTTGACCTCGACGCGCACGCGCCGGGTCGGGGAATCGGTAGGCGTCTTCATGGAAGCTCCGGTCAGGCGTTCGGGCGGGTCAGCGCGACAGCAGCGCGGCCACCGCGCGGCGCATCAGCGTGGCGGCGAGCTGCTTCTTGGCAGCCGCCGAATGGGTCAGGTCGTCGAAGGGGTCGAGCTCGGCGCGCAGCGCAGCGTCGGCCTGGGCGAGGCGCGCATCGTCGAGGGCGCCGCCTTGCAGCGCGGCCTCGGCAGCGCGCGCACGGATCGGCCGGTCGCCCAGGCTGAGGAAGGCCAGGCGCACCTCGCGCAGCGTGCTGCCGGACACCTTGGCGCGTGCGGCCAGGCCGGCCACCGCGTAGTCGCCCTGGCGCCGCGAGAGTTCGCTGAAGGCCTGCCGCTCGCCCTCGGCGATCAGCGGGATCTCGCAGGCCATCAGCAACTCGCCCGGCTGCATCGCGGTGGTGTACAGGCCCTGGAAGAAGTCGGCCGCGGCGACGCGGCGCTCGCCCTTGGCGCTGGCGATCACCAGCGTCGCATCGAGCGCCAGCACACAGGCCGGCCACTCGGCGGCCGGGTCGGCGTAGGCCAGCGCGCCGCCGAAGGTGCCCAGGTTGCGGATCGCCCGGTGCGCGATGTGCGGCGCGGCCTGCGCGAGCAGCGGCGCGTGGCGCGCCACCAGCGGCGAGCGCTCCACCTCGCTGTGTCGCGTCAGCGCGCCGATGCGCAGCAGGCCGCCCTGCACCGCGATGCCGCGCCAGGCGCCGAAGCCGGCGATGTCGACCAGCAACGCCGGCTGCGACAGCCGCATGTTCAGCGTGGCCAGCAGCGTCTGCCCGCCGGCGATCACGCGCGCATCGTCGCCGTGCTTCGCCAGCAGCTCGAAGGCGTGCTGCGGCGAATCGGCGCGGATGTAGTCGAAGGCCGGGGATTTCATGGGCTGCGCTTCCGGGGGCCGGCGAAAGCCCCGCTAGGGTTTGTCGGGATTGGGGCTTGTTGATCAAGCGTTCAACAATTTCAGCAGAGTTGACCAGATGATCAATACCGCAGAAACCCGCAAACCGGCCGCGCCGCCACGGCGCCGGCTCGACGCGCGCGAGCGCGAGCAGCAGATCGTCGACGGCGCCACCGACTTCTTCGCCCGGCGCGGCCTCGACGCCCAGATGCGCGAGCTCGCCGCCGAGCTGGGCATCGCCCACACGCTGCTGTACCACTACTTCCCGACCAAGCGCTCGCTGATCGAGCGTGTCTACGAGGAGACCATCGCCGGCCGCTGGGACGCACGCTGGGAGACGCTGCTCGACGACCCGGCCATCGGCGTCGAGGAGAAGTTCATCCGCTTCTACCGCGAGTACCTGCCGGCCATCCTCACGCCCGAGTGGCTGCGCACGCTGGTGCACTCGGGCCTGTCCGACGGCCTGATCCCGACGCGCTACTTTGCGCTGGTGCGCGAGAAGCTGTTTCCGCGGCTGATCCGCGAGTCGCGCCGCCATTCCGGCAGCCGCTCGCGCGCGAAACCCTCGCCGCGCGAGGAGTCCGCGCTGATGGGCCTGCACGGCGCGCTGATCTACCAGCTCGGCATCTGGCCGCTGATCTACCAGCAGCATTTCAGCGGCGAAGGCGAGCCGGCGCTGATCGACACCTTCATCCGCGACCGCATCCGCGGCTACCTCGCGCAGGTGCACGAGTTCGTGCCCGCCGCGCGCGCGGCGCGCTGAACCGACAGGAGACGAGCCATGGCGATGTCGCTGAACCACTTCTCGATCCGCAGCCTCGACCTCGACGCCTGCGAACGCTTCTACTGCGGCCTGCTCGGGCTGACCAAGGGGCCGCGCCCGCCCTTCCCCTTCCCCGGCCTGTGGCTGTACGCCGGCGACACGAGCGAGTGGGCCAACGCGGTGATCCATATCATCGGCATCGACCGCAACGACCCCGAGGGCCTGAAGCGCTACCTCGGCGACCGCGACGAGAGCAGCCTGCACGGCACCGGCGCGGTCGACCACGTGGCCTTCTTCACCACCGGCCTGGCGCAGATGCTGGCCACGCTGCGCGAACACGGCATCGAGGGCCGCGAGCGCACCGTGCCGCTGCTCGGGCTGCACCAGGTGTTCGTCGACGACCCGAACGGCGTGGTCGTCGAACTCAACTTCCCGGCGCACGAGAAGACGGCGATGGCCGCCTGAACCCGCGATGGCCCGCATTCTGATCAGCGGCGGTTCGCTCGGCGGCCTGATGGCCGCCAACATCCTGCTGCGCGCGGGCCACGACGTGCTCGTTCTGGAGCGCTCGACAAGATCGCTCGAAGGCCGCGGCGCCGGCATCGTCACGCACGAGAACCTGCGCGCGGCACTGCGCGAGTGCGGTGCGGTGGTCGACCACACGCTGGGCGTGCCGGTGGAGTCGCGCGTGGTGCTCGATGCGCGCGGCCACGCCGAGTGCCGCTGGGTGCATCCGCAGGTGCTGACCTCCTGGGGGCGCCTGTACTCGCTGCTGCGCGCCGCGCTGCCGGCCGATCGGTACCGCCTCGGCGCCCAGGTGGCCGGCGTCGAGCAGAACGAGGCCGGCGTGGCGGTGCGCCTGGCCAGCGGCGAGATGGTGTCGGGCGAGCTGCTGATCGCCTGCGACGGCATCCGCTCCGGCGTGCGCGCGCAGTTCGCGCCGAAGGTGCTGCCGCTGTACGCCAACTACATCGCCTGGCGCGGCGTGTGCGACGAGGCCAGCCTGTCGCGCCACACCCGCGACACCTTGTTCGGCCACTTCGGCTTCGGCCTGCCCGACGGCGAGCAGATGATCGGCTACCCGGTGGCCGGCGCCGACGACAGCATCGAGCCGGGCCAGCGGCGCTGGAACTTCGTCTGGTACCGCCCCGCCGCGCCCGGCGCCGAACTGGCCGCGCTGATGAGCGACGCCGATGGCGTGCATCACCCCGAAGGCATCGCGCCGCAGCAGGTGTCGTGGCGCCATGTCGCGGCGATGCGGCAGGCCGCGCGCGAGCGCCTGGCGCCGCAGTTCGCCGAGGTCACCGAGAAGACGGCGGTGCCCTTCCTGCAGCCGATCTACGACTTCGTGTCGGAGGAACTCGCCTTCGGCCGCGTCGCGCTGCTCGGCGACGCCGCCTTCGTGGCGCGGCCGCATGTGGGCATGGGCGTGGCCAAGGCCGGCGACGACGCGGTGGTGCTCGCCGCCTGCATCGCCGAGCTCGGTGCCACGCCGCAGGCGCTGCGCCGCTACGCCGCGATGCGCCAGCCGGTCTGCGCCAGCGTCGTGCAGCGCGCGCGGCGGCTGGGTGCCTACATCGAGGCGCGCCAGCGCGGCGCCAGCGCGCTGCGCAGCCCGGTCGAGGTGATGCACCAGACCGCCATCGACCCGAGCCTGTTCGGCAACGAGAACCCCGCGACGCAGGCCGCCTGAAGCCTGCCACTCAACACAGCCAGGAGACATCGACATGAGCCACACCCCCGCCAACCTGCGCCGCCGCCGCATCGTCATGGCCGGCACCGCCGTGGCCGCGGCGCCGGCACTGTTCAACATCGCCCGCGCGCAGGGCGCCACCATCAAGATCGGCTTCCCGGTGCCGCTGACCGGCG
This sequence comes from uncultured Piscinibacter sp., assembly GCA_964628175.1. Classification (GTDB taxonomy): domain Bacteria; phylum Pseudomonadota; class Gammaproteobacteria; order Burkholderiales; family Burkholderiaceae_C; genus Piscinibacter. Next base: position 8,225 of record CAZVLY010000106.1, read on the forward strand.
CCTTCTCGGCCGAGGCGCAGGACCAGGTGCGCGCCGCCGAGCTGGCGGTGAAGGAATGGAACGCCGCCGGCGGCCACAAGGGCCAGATGGCCGAGCTGCTGGTGCGCGACGACAAGCTCAACCCCGGCGAGGCGGCCACGCGCACGCTGGAGCTGATCGAGAAGGACAAGGTCAACTTCGTCGTCGGCTCGCTGTCGGCGGCCACGCAGCTGTCGATCAACGCGGTGACGAAGGAACGCAAGGTGCTGTTCAACAGCATCAGCCAGAGCGACACCATCAACGAGGCGAAGGACTGGAGCCTGTACACCTTCCACGAGGCGCTGAACCCGCACCTCACGGCCGGTGCGGTGGCGCGTTATGCGTTCCCGAAGTTCGGCAAGAAGGTGGTCTACCTGACCGCCGACTACGCCTACGGCCACGAGATGGTGCGCGGCTTCCAGCGCGCCGGCGCGGGCCTGGGCGTGCAGACGCTGGCCGACATCCGCCACCCGCTGGGGGCGGCCGACTACTCGGCCTTCCTGCCGCGCATCCAGGCGCTCAAGCCCGACATCCTGGTGCTGTGCAACTTCGGCCGCGACCTCGTCAACAGCGCCAAGCAGGCCACCGACTTCGGCCTCAAGCAGGGCACCAAGATCATCGCGCCGGTGCTGCTGTACACCTCGCGCCAGGCCGGCGGCGCCGATGCCTTCGAGGGCATCCTCGGCGGCACCTCGTACTACTGGGGCATGGAAGACAAGATCCCCAGCGCGAAGAAGTTCAACGACGCCTTCCGCAAGGCCTACAACGGCTCGGTGCCGTCGGACTACGGCGCGCTCGGCTACGCCGGCATCCGCAGCGTGCTGCAGGCGGTGAAGGACGCCGACGCCACCGATTCCACGCGCGTGTCGATCGCGCTTCGCCAGCTCAAGTACGACTGGTACAAGGGCCCGCAGTCCTACCGCAAGTGCGACCACCAGTCGGTGCAGTCGGTGGTCATCGTCGAGAGCAAGAGCAAG
>CAZVLY010000106.1:9319-10925 GCA_964628175.1 uncultured Piscinibacter sp.
GGCCTGACCGGCAACTTCTGGTTCAGCCTGGTGCTCACGCCGCTGGTGGTGGGCGCGCTCGGCCTGGTCACCGAACGCTTCCTGGTGCGGCCGCTGTACGGCCGCGGCATCGACTACCCGCTGCTGCTGACCTTCGGCCTGAGCTGGGTGCTGATCGAGGCGATGCGGGTGATGTTCGGCATCGAGGGCATCCCCTCTTCGACGCCGCCGGAGCTGCGCGGCGCGGTCGACCTGGGCATCGGCTTCTTCCCGAAGTACCGGCTGTTCCTGATCTTCGCGACGGCCGTCGTGGTGCTGGCGCTGTGGCTCTTCCTCGAGAAGACGCGCTACGGCCTGATCGTGCGTGCCGGCTCGCGCGACGGCGAGATCTGCAAGGTGCTGGGCATCGACATCGCGCGCGTCTGGCTGGTGGTGTTCGGCATCGGCACGGCGATCGCCGGGCTGTCCGGCGTGCTGGCCGCGCCCACGCGCGCCGTCAACCCGGAGATGGGCATCCACGTGCTCGCCGAGAGCTTCGTCGTCACCGTGGTCGGCGGCATGGGCTCGCTGCCCGGCGCGGTGCTGGCCGGGCTGCTGGTGGGCATCGTGTTCTCGCTCACCTCGCTGTTCGCGCCCGACCTCGCCGAGCTGTCGATCTTCGTGCTGATGGCGGTGGTGCTGCTGATCCGCCCGCAAGGCTTCTTCGGCAAGCAGGGGCTGATGTCGTGAAGGAGGCGTTCGAGTTCGTGCGCCGGCATCGCGTGGCGGCGGTGATCGCCTTCCTGATGGTCTTCCCGCTGCTGATGCCCTATCACGCGCTGGCCATCAACATCCTGCTGTTCGGCCTGTTCGCGGTCGGCTTCAACCTGCTGTTCGGCTACACCGGGCTGCTCAGCTTCGGCCACGCGGCCTTCCTCGGCGTGGGCAGCTACCTCACCGGCATCGCCATGGTGCACGGCGGCTGGCCCTGGTGGGCGGCGGTGGTGCTGGGCGTGGCCTGCGCCGGCCTGGCCGGCCTGGCGATCGGCTTCCTGGCCATCCGCACGCGCGGCATCTACTTCTCGATGGTGACGCTGGCGCTCGGCCAGATCGTCTACTACGCCTTCTACAAGGCCGAGCGCTGGACGGGCGGCGAGAACGGCCTGCGCGGCATCCAGGTGCCGGCGGTGGAGATCGGCGGCCTGCGGCTCGACTTCCTCAACCCGGTCACCAAGTACTACGTGATCCTCGCCTTCGTCGCGCTGGCGCTGTGGTTCGTCTCGCGCGTGCTGGCCTCGCCTTTCGGCGCGGTCATCGAGGCGGTGCGCGAGAACGACCGCCGCGCCGCCGCCTGCGGCTACGACGTGGCGCGCACCAAGCTGCTCGTCTTCGTGCTCTCGGCGCTGATCTGCGGGCTGGCCGGCGCGCTGCGTGCATTGCACCTGTCGATCGTGCCGATCGACTCGCTGCACTACCTGCTCTCGGGCCAGGCGGTGATGATGTGCCTGCTCGGCGGCATGGGCACCTTCTTCGGGCCCTTCGTCGGCGCCGGCGTCTTCCTCACGCTGGAAGACGTGGTGACGGTATTCACCCAGCACTGGATGGCCGTGGTCGGCGGCGTGTTCATGTTCTTCGTGCTGTTCTTCCC
>CAZVLY010000106.1:11025-12757 GCA_964628175.1 uncultured Piscinibacter sp.
CCGAACGGCGCGGGCAAGAGCACCTTCTTCAACGTCGTCAGCGGCGCCTTCCCGCCCTCGGCCGGCACGCTGAAGTTCCAGGGCCGCGACATCACCGGCCTCGCGCAGCACGAGTTCGCGCGCATCGGCATCGCCAAGAGCTTCCAGATCACCACCGTGTTCAAGCAGCTCAGCGCCCACGAGAACGTGCGCGTGGCCGCGCAGATGCGCTCGGCGCGCTACCAGCTGCTCACCCCGCGCGCGAAGCTGACGGCGCTGAACGACCGCGCCCACGAGCTGCTCGCGCGCGTGGGCCTGGCCTCGCTGCACGACCGCACGGCCGCCGACCTGGCCCACGGCCAGCAGCGCGCGCTCGAGGTGGCGATGGCGCTGGCCAGCGAGCCCACGCTGCTGCTGATGGACGAGCCCACCGCCGGCATGTCGCCGGAAGAGACCAAGGTGATGATGGACCTCATCGTGCAGCTCGCCGCCGAGCGCTCGGTGATCATCGTCGAGCACAAGATGAAGCTGGTGATGGGCATCTGCCAGCGGCTGCTGGTGCTGCACCACGGCGAGTTCCTCGCCGAGGGCACGCCCGACGAGATCCGCGCCAACACCGAGGTGCGGCGCGTCTACCTGGGGCAGGGCTGAGATGGGATCACCGATGCTCGAGGTCGACGGCCTGGACGCCTGGTACGACCGCAGCCACGTCGTGCAGGGGCTGCGCTTCCACGTCGACGCCGGCGAGATCGTCACGCTGATGGGCCGCAACGGCGCCGGCAAGACGAGCACGCTGAAGGCGATCATGGGGCTGCTCGCCAAGCGCGGCGGCCGGGTGCGCTTCGACGGGCAGGAGATCCTGTCCTTGCCCGCCCACGCGCGTTACCACCTGGGCCTGGCCTACGTCCCGGAGGAGCGGCGCATCGTGCCGGGCCTGACGGTGCTGGAGAACCTGCGCCTGGGCCTGATCGCCGGCAAGGCGCGGCACACCGAGCGCGAGCGCATCGACGAGATCGCGCAGACCTTCCCGCGCCTGGCCGAGCGCATGCACCAGGAAGGCACCTCGCTGTCCGGCGGCGAGCAGCAGATGCTCGCCATCGCCCGCGCGATGATGAGCAAGCCGCGCATGATCCTGCTCGACGAGCCCTCGGAGGGCATCATGCCGCTGCTGGTGCACGAGATGTTCGAGCTGTTCGCGCGCATGAAGCGCGAGGGCACGACCATCCTGCTGGTCGAGCAGAACGTCGAGCGGGCCCTGTCGATCTCCGACCGCGCCTACATCCTCGACCAGGGTCAGATCGCCCACGAAGGCCGCGCCGCCGATTTGCTGGCCGACCGCGAGATCCAGGAGCGTTACTGCGCGGTGTAGCGCCGCCGCCGCGCACGCCGGGCCGGGCCGCGTGACTTGAACCACGCCGCGGAAGAGGATTTTGTTACCGCGCTGGCACGGCGGGAACATCTGCCTCATGCTCACCTCCAATGAACGAGGTGATGCCGTGAACCTGCTTTCCGCACTCGACGACCAACCGCCTGCCTTGTTGTCGGCCCAGTTGTTGACGATGGGGCTCTTCCTGACCGCCTACCTCGTCGCCGTGACGGGCCTGCTGGGCACCCGGGGCCGCCTGCGTGCCGCCGTGGTGGCGCTGCTGGCCGGCATCGCCCTCGGATTCCTCTTCACCCCCTGGACGCTCGGCGCGCTGTTCGTCGCCGGCAGCGTCGGCGCGATCGGCCTGTTCATCGGGCTGAGCTGGCT
>CAZVLY010000107.1:0-12751 GCA_964628175.1 uncultured Piscinibacter sp.
AAGAAGGCTCCGGCGAAGAAGGCCGCTGCGAAGAAGGCTCCGGCGAAGAAGGCCGCTGCGAAGAAGGCTCCGGCGAAGAAGGCCGCTGCGAAGAAGGCTCCGGCGAAGAAGGCCGCTGCGAAGAAGGCTCCGGCGAAGAAGGCCGCTGCGAAGAAGGCTCCGGCGAAGAAGGCCGCTGCGAAGAAGGCCCCGGCGAAGAAGGCCGCTGCGAAGAAGGCTCCGGCGAAGAAGGCCGCTGCGAAAAAGGCCCCCAAGAAGGCTGCCGCGAAGAAGGCCGCCAAGAAGCCTGCTGCGAAGAAGGCGCCTGCGGCGCCCGCTGTGTCGACCGTCTCTCCCCCCGCGAAGACGGCTCTCAGCCCGCAGGCCGCATGGCCGTTCCCCACCGGAACGAAACCCTGATCGGTCGAGTTCGGCAACGGGGCCCCAGCGATGGGGCCCCTTTTCCGTTTCTGGCGGCGCTGGGTCGGGGCATCCGGGCCATGGCGTCGGCAGCGAAGCCTTCGGACCGCGATCCGCTGGGGTGAGACCGCCGGTGCGCCGCCTACAATCGTCATCCCTCGAAATACCGGAGCGATCCGTGAGAAACGCGCCCTGTCTCGTCGGTGTCGTGATGGGCTCCAGCAGCGACTGGGAGACCATGCAGCACGCAAGCGAGATTCTCGTCGAGTTCGGCGTGTCCAACGAGGCGCGTGTCCTGTCGGCGCACCGCATGCCCGACGACATGTTCGCCTATGCGCAGTCGGCTGCCGGCCGGGGTCTGCGGGCCATCATTGCCGGCGCCGGTGGTGCTGCGCACCTGCCGGGCATGCTCGCCGCCAAGACCACTGTACCGGTACTCGGTGTTCCGGTGGCCAGCCGCCATCTGAACGGCGTCGATTCCCTGCACTCGATCGTGCAGATGCCCAAGGGCATTCCCGTCGCCACCTTCGCCATTGGTCATGCCGGCGCCGCGAACGCGGCCTTGTTCGCAGTGGCCATGCTGGCCGGAGAAGACGCGGCACTCCGCGGCAAGCTGGAGGCCTATCGGGCGCGGCAGACCGAGATGGCGCGGGCGATGACCGAAGAACTGCAGCGTCCGAAGTCATGACTGCTGCGTCGCGGTTCATCGCTCCTGGAGCCACCCTCGGTGTGATGGGCGGGGGCCAACTCGGCCGCATGTTCGTGCATGCTGCCCAGCAGATGGGCTACTTCACGGCCGTGCTCGATCCCGACCCTGCCAGCCCCGCCGGCTTGGCCGCGCACTATCACATCGAGACCGATTACCTCGACGAGCAGGGCCTAGCCCAACTCATGCAGCGCAGCGCGGCCATCACCACGGAGTTCGAGAACGTTCCGTCCGCGGCGCTGATCACCCTCGGTGCCCATCGCCCTGTGGCGCCCGGCGCGGATGCCGTCGCGGTCTGCCAGGACAGGGCGATCGAGAAGGCGCATTTCCTCCGCTGCGGCGTGCCCTGTGCGAGGCACGCGCTGATCGAGACCGTCGAGCAACTGGCCGCGGTTGACGCCGCCGCCCTGCTGCCAGGCATCCTGAAGACGGCGAGGCTGGGCTACGACGGCAAGGGGCAAGTTCGCGTGAAGGACGCGGCCGAGCTCGCCGCCGCCTGGGACTCTTTGCGGCGCGTGCCCTGTGTGCTCGAACAGCGGCTCGAGCTCGCCGACGAGATCAGCGTCATCGTCGCGCGGGCGGCGGACGGCACGATCGTTCACCTGCCCATTCAGCACAACCTGCACCGTGACGGCATCCTCGCGGTGACGCGCGTGCCGGCGAGCGGCATCGACACGGCGCAGCAGCGCCAGGCCATCGACGCGGCCGCCCGGATCGCCGAGTCGATGGAGTATGTCGGCGTTCTCTGCGTCGAGTTCTTCGTGCTGCGCGACGGTGCCATCGTCGCCAACGAAATGGCGCCGCGGCCGCACAACTCCGGCCACTACAGCATCGATGCCTGCGATGTCTCGCAGTTCGAACTGCAAGTCCGTGCGCTCACCGGCGCGCCGCTCGTCGAGCCGCGCCTGCATTCGCCAGCGGTGATGCTGAACCTGCTCGGCGACCTCTGGTTCCGCCGTGGCGGAATCGAGCAGACCCCCGACTGGGCGGGCGTGCTGGCCTTGCCCGGCGCGCACCTGCATCTGTATGGCAAGGTGCAGGCGCGCCCGGGTCGCAAGATGGGCCACCTGACCCTCACCGCCGACACGCCTTCGCGCGCGATCGAGGTGGCGCTGCAGGCGGCCGCGCTGCTGGGCATCGAGGCGTTCTGAATCGTGCTGCTGTCCGGGGATGAACGGGCCGCCATCGAGCGCGCGGCCGACGCGTTGGCCGCCGGCGAACTGGTTGCCTTCCCGACGGAGACTGTCTACGGTCTCGGTGCTCGTGCCGATTCCGACGCGGCCGTCGCGGGCATCTTTGCGCTCAAGGGCCGTCCCAGCGATCACCCGCTGATCGTCCACGTCGCCGATCCGTCGGATGCTCCGGCCTTTGCATCGCGCTGGCCCGACGTGGCCGGGCGCCTGACGCAGGCGTTCTGGCCCGGCCCGCTGACTGTCATCGTGCCGCGTTCACCGGCCATGGCGGCGGCTGCGGCCGGCGGGCAGGACACTGTCGGGCTGCGCTGCCCATCACATCCGGTGGCCAGGTCCCTGCTGGCGGCCGCCCGCGAGCGCGGGGTGCCGGGTGTGGCCGCGCCCAGCGCCAATCGCTTCGGGCGCATCAGCCCGACCCGCGCCAGCCACGTGGTCGACGAATTCGGCGGGGCCCTGCTGGTGATCGATGGCGGCGAGTGCCAGGTTGGCATCGAATCCGCCATCGTCGATTGCTCCGGTGAAAGCCCGGTGCTGCTGCGGCCCGGGCAACTCGGCCGCGAGAGGCTCGAGGCCGTGGCCGGCGTCGCCATGGGTGAACCAGATGCCGATTCGCCTCGTGCCTCCGGCACGCTCGAATCGCATTACGCGCCACGGGCCAGGCTTCGCCTGATGCCGGCGGCGATGCTGAATACGGCGTTGCAGATGCTCGGCGACAGTGCACTGAAGCTGGCGGTATATTCGCGCAGCGTCCGGCTGCCGCCGGGGTCGCAGCTGCGCTGGCGCGTCATGCCGGGCGACCCGGACCGTGCCGCCCACGAACTCTTTGCCACACTGCGTGAACTCGACGCCGAAGGCCCGGATCTCATCTGGGTCGAGGAGCCTCCGCCACTGCCCGCCTGGGACGGCGTGCGCGATCGCCTGATTCGCGCTGCGGCGGCCTGATGCGCGCCATTCTCGATGGCGTGCCCGAACACTCTCTGGAGCCCTGATGAATCTGCTGGTGAATAGTCCCCGACGCGCCGTGACGGCGCTGCTGCTAGGAACCGCTGTCCTGCTCGCCTCGTGCGGTGGCGGCACCCAGGTCGAGCCCTTCCAGCCGACCCGCGTGCTGGCCTTCGGCGACGAGAACAGCGTCATCACCTCGCAGGGGCGCAAGTACACGGTCAACGGCCTGAAGACCGACACCAATGGGGTCAAGACCCTGGACTGCGACATCAATGCCCTGTGGGTGCAGCGCCTGGCCTCCGGCTTCGGGCTGCTGTTCCCCGAATGCAATCCGAATGCGGTGGCCGATCTGCGCAGCCGCATCTACGCGCAGGCCGGATCGAAGGTGGCAGACCTCGCCGCGCAGGTCGATCAGCACCTGGCCACGGACACCTTCTCGGGCAAGGACCTGGTCACCTTGCTGACCGGCCAGAACGATGTGCTCGAGCAGTACGCGCAGTACCCCGGTGTGCCGAAGGCGCAGCTGCTCTCGAACGTGTACGAGGCCGGCCTGGCGCTTGCACGCCAGGTCAGCCGCATTGCCGACGCCGGCGGCAAGGTGCTGGTGTCGACCGTGCCCGACCTCGCCTACTCGCCATTCGCGATCGCCGAGAACACCGACACCGGAGACAACACACGCGGCGCGCTGCTGGGCGAACTGGTGGCCAAGTTCAACGAGGGCCTGCGCGTGGGCATCGCGCAGGAGTCGGGCGAGCAGGTGGCGATCATGCTGACCGACGAACTGGTGCAGGCCATGGCCAAGTTTCCGGTCAGCTACGGCGGCATGACCAACGTGATCGCCGCCGTGTGCGACAGGACGCTGGCCGCCACGGTCGACCTGTGCACCACCGACACGCTGGTGACCGGCGGCGACGCGCTCAAGTACCTGTGGGCCGACGACCGCCACCTCAGCCCGAACGGGCATGTGTACCTCGGCTCGCTGGCCGCCAATCGTTCGCGCGCGAATCCGTTCTGACGATCGTCAATGACACGCACTGTGCGTCGGGTTTCCCCGGCAGCGGAGCGGGCGGGCGCGCACCTATAGTGGCGGTCACAAAATAGAACGAGCGTTCTATTTTGATCGATTCCACATGAGGTGCGCATGAAGCTCATTCGAAACCTGGCGCCGTTGGCGCTCTCGGCCCTGCTGCTCGCGGCCTGCGGCGGCGGTGACCCCTACGTGCCTGGCTCGGGTTCACCTGCGGGTGCCCCCACGACCAAGGGCAACTTCACGTCCGTCGTGTCCTTCGGCACGAGCCCGAGCGATCTGGGCACCTACACGCCGGCGACGGCGATTCCCAACATCGGAACCATCGGCGGCAAGTTCACGACCAACAGTGCCACGGGCACGGTGTGGGTGGAGAACTTCGCCGCCTCGATCGGCGTGATCATCACGCCGGCCGAGGTCGGCTTCAATGGCCAGTCGCTGAAGTGCCCTGCCGCCGCCAACCCGGCGCTGGTCCGAACCTGCACCGGCTATGCCCAGGGCGGCGCGCGCATCACCAGCCCGAACGGCGTCGGGCACGATCCGGTCACCGGCCTCGGCGCGCTGACGGTGCCGGTGACGCAGCAGATCGACAACCACCTCGCCAGCGCCACCTTCGGCGGCCGGTTCAGCGACACCGACCTGATCTTCGTCGAGGGCGGTCTGAACGATCTGTTCGTGCAGATGCAGATCTTCGGCGCGGCCGCGGCGCAGATCCAGGCGCAGGCCGGCACCGGCGCCATCAGCGTCGACGAGGCGAATCGCCAGCTGTTCGCCGCGCAGACCGCCGCGCAAGAGGCCATGAAGACGGCCGCGCTCGAACTGGCGGCCGCGGTGCGCACCAAGATCCTCGCCAACGGCGGCAAGTACGTTGCCGTGGCGACGATTCCCGACCTCGGCAACACGCCCTTCGGCAACAGCCCGGCGGTGGCGCCTGCGCGCTCGGTGCTGATCGCCCTGTCGTCCACCTTCAACGTGTGGCTGCGCGAGGGCCTGACCAACCAGCCTGTGAAGATCCTCGACCTCTACAACTTCTTCAATGCTGTCGTCGCGAATCCTGCTTCCTACGGCATGGACAACGTGACCACTCCGGCCTGTGATGTCGCCAAGATCAGCACGCTCACGGGCGGCCAGGTCGCGACGGGCTCCTCGCTGTTCTGCAACAGCACGTCCGGCGCCATCTACAACACCTTGGTGTCCGCACCCACGGCCGCGAACGACACGACCTGGCTCTTCGCCGACGACGTGCACCCGACCAAGGGCGGCCACAAGCTGCTCAGCGACATCGCCACCCAGCAGCTGCAGTCCTTCGGCTGGCTCTGAGCTCAAGGCACCCCAGGAGACAACCATGACCATCAATATCCAGGTGCTCGCCGCGGCGGTGCTCGTCGCGGGAATCGGCAGCACGGCGCAGGCGCAGGACAACACCTTCAAGATCGGCGCCATCCGCTACACGACGAACTCCAAGACCAACGGCATCCAGGGCGCGGGCGTACCGCCGGGCGCGGATGCCGAGACCGGCGACGCGACGACGCTGCTGCTGACCTACGAACGTGCGCTGACGCCCAACATCGGCGTCGAGCTCGTCATCGGCGTGCCGCCGAAGATCACCGCCCGGGCCACGGGCACGGTCGCCTTCCTCGGCGACGATGTGCTGTCGGCGAAGAACGTCGCGCCGACGTTGCTGTTCAACTACCACTTCGGCGCGCCCGGCGACACCTGGCGGCCGTACGCCGGCGCCGGCATCAACTACACCAAGTTCGTCAGCGTGAAATCCAAGCTCGCGCCGAACGTGGAGATGAGCGATTCGACCGGCCTGGCCGTGCAGCTCGGCATCGACTACGCGCCATCGAAGGACTGGGGCCTGTTCGCCAGCATCGCCAAGGTGCAGACGAAGTCCAAGCTCGTTGCCTCCGGGGCCACGGTCCTGACCACCGAGATCGACTTCCGCCCGACGACCTACTCGTTCGGCGTCTCGTACCGCTTCTGACGGGGGCCGGGCGGGGTGGCCGCGTCAGCGGTCGCCGCCTCGCCCGAGCACGATCTTCATCGTCAGGATGCACGCGGCCAGCGCCAGCGTGATGAAGTTCGCCACGATCACCGGCCAGGCGCCGAGCATGACGCCATAGACCAGCCACAGCAGCACGCCCAGCGTGAAGGCGCTGTACATGCCCAGCGAGATGCCGCTCACGTCGCGCGTCTGGAAGGTGTGCCAGACCTGCGGCACGAAGGACAGCGTGGTCAGCGACGCAGCCAGGAAGCCGAGCCAGTCCATGGCGCTCACGGAAGAGATCATGGGGTACTTCAGTTCTGTGTATCCGTAGTCGCCGGCACGCCGGCGGACTCGTTGATGGCCCACTGCACCAGCGCGTCGATCGCGGGGCGCGCGGCGTTGGCGTTCGGGTGGTTGACCACCGCCACCACCACGTAGCGGCGGCCGCTGTTCGCGAGCACGTAGCCGGCCACGCCGCTGACGTCGCGCAGCGAGCCGGTCTTCAGGTGCGCGCGCCCGGGTGCGGCTTTCGAGCGGATCAGCGTGCCATCGGTGCCCGACACCGGCAAAGACGCCACCAGCTCCGGCATCACCGGGCTCGCCCAGGCCGATTGCAGCACGCGCGCGAGCTGCTGCGCCGACAGCCGTGTCTCGCGAGACAGGCCCGAGCCGTTGTCGAGCACGGCACCCTCGGCCGCACGTCCGAGGCGTTCGTTCAGCCAGCGCCGCAGCACCTCGCGCGAGGCCTCGGGCGAGCCGGAGCCGCCGCGATTCAGGCCCAGCGTGAGGAAGAGCTGCTGAGCCATCACGTTGTTGCTGAACTTGTTGATCTCGCGCACCACTTCCGACAGCGCCGGCGACACGCTGGTGAAGGCCGGCGCCGTGCCGGGCGCGAGGCCGTCGCGAACGCTGCCGCCGAGCTTGCCGCCCATCTCGCGCCACAGTGCGCTGACCATGCGGTCGTTGTAGCTGCGCGGGTCGGCGTAGGCCACCGGCCAGGCCTTCTCGCCGCACGAGGCCGGAAAGCTGCCCGCCAGGCGCAGCCGGGTCGGGTCGCTGAAATCGGCCTTCAGCTCGCCGCGCCAGTCGTTGCAGATGCCCGCGCCCAGCGGCACGCTGCTGTCGGCCTGCACGCCGGCCAGCGGCGGATCGACGCCGACCAGCGCCACGCCGCGGGCGGCGTCCGGCGTGAAGCTCAGCAGCACCGAGCGGTAGGCGAGCAGCAACGCATCGGCGCGCACGTTGTACGGCCGCAGCGGTTCGCCGTCGAAGTCGGCCGGGCTCTGCTCGGGCACGCTGAAGGCGCTGCGGTCGAGCACGATGTCGCCCTTGATCTCGCGCACGCCCAACTGCTGCACGCGGCGCAGCAGCAGCCACAGGCGCTCGGGCACCAGCTTCGGGTCGCCGCTGCCCTTGATGACGAGGTTGCCGTCGAGCACGCCGTCGGTCACGGTGCCCTGCAGCCACACCGGCGTCGACCAAGTCCAGGCCGGGCCGAGCAGGTCGAGCGCGGCATAGGTGGTGAGCAGCTTGGTCAGCGAGGCCGGATTGACCGGCACGTCGGCGCGCCAGGCCAGCCGCGTGCGGGAGCTGCCGGCCTCCTGGACCACCACGACGAGCGACTCGGGCGGCAGCTTGGCGCGCTCCAGCGCGGCATAGATCTCGGGCGGCAGCCGGGCTGCCGCGGCACCGGCGGCAAGGGCCAGGCCCGCGGCCAGCAGGGCACGCAGAATCGGTTGCAATGGCATGCGGCGATGATCTCATGCACACCCCGTCGCCGCCGGGCCTTGGCCTAAACTCGACGGCATGAGCTGCCTGCTGTCCATCGACAGTTCCACCGAGCGGATGTGCATCGCGTTGAGCCGGGGCACCGACAGCTTCGTGTTCGAAGGCGAGGGCGGTGCGCAGGCCTCGGCGCGGATGCTCCCCGAGTTGCTGGCGCTGCTGCAGCGCGCCGGCTGCACGCTGCGCGAGCTGGACGCCATCGGCTTCGGCCGCGGCCCCGGGGCCTTCACCGGGCTGCGCAGCGCCTGCTCGGTCGCCCAGGGGCTGGCGCTGGGTGCCGGCAAGCCGGTGCTGGCGCTGGACAGCCTGATGCTGGTGGCGCAGGACGCGTTCGACGAGCTCGGCGACGCGGCCGCCGACTGCTGGGTGGCAATGGACGCGCGCATGGACGAGGTCTACGCGGCGCACTACCGCCGCCAGGGCGATCGCTGGCAGGTTGCCCACGCCCCGATGCTGTGCCGCCCCGACGAGCTCCATGCCTGCTGGTCGGCATCGCCGCCCGTCTTCGTCGCCGGCAGCGCCCTCCTGGCCTTCGGCGAGCGCCTGCGCACCGGCGCCGCGCGGCTGCGGCCGGCCACACGATCGCGCGCCGCCGCGCTGGCGCGGCTGGCCGAAGTCGCCTGGCGCGACGGCGCCGGCGTCGACGCCGCGCTGGCGCTTCCGGTCTATCTGCGCGACAAGGTCGCGATGACCACGGCCGAGCGAGACGCGGCGCGCGCCGCGAACCTCGCTGCGACGACCGCCGCCCCATGAGCGCCCAGCCTCAAGCCCTGCAGCGCCTGCTGCTGCCGATGACGCCGCTGCAGCTCGACGCGGTGATGGCCATCGAGAACGCGGCCTACGCCTTCCCCTGGAGCCGGGGCAACTTCGTCGATTCGATCGCCTCCGGCTACGCCGCCAGTGTGCTGTACGACGGCGAGGGCCTCATCCTGGGCTACTTCGTCGCCATGGCCGGCGTCGACGAGATGCACCTGCTCAACATCACCGTGGCGCCGCAGGCCCAGCACCGCGGCCACGCGCTGTACATGCTGGATGCGCTGGTGGATCTGTGCCGCGCCCGCGGCGCCGTGCAGCTGTGGCTCGAGGTGCGCCAGACCAATGAGCGTGCCCGAGCCATCTACCTGCGCCGCGGCTTCGTCCACGTCGGCGTGCGCAGGGGCTACTACCCCGCGCCGCAAGGCCGTCGCGAAGACGCGGCCGTGATGAGCCTGGCCATCCCGGGAGGCGGCGATGGGCTGGAGTGAACGCCAGCGCGCGATGCTCGACGAGATGGGTGTCCGGCTCTGGCTGCCGCCAGAGCCCGGTCCCCTTCGGGGCGCCGTGGGCACCCCCCAGCCCCCCGCCGCGCGGGGGGAGGGCGCGGCGGTGGCCGCGCCACGCCCTGGCGGCGACCGACCCGTCGGCGTCGATGCCATGGACTGGCCGGCGCTGCGCGAGGCCGTGGCGAATTGCAGCGCCTGCAAGCTGTGCCAGGGGCGCCGCCAGACGGTGTTCGGCGTGGGCAACATGCGCGCGCACTGGATGGTCGTCGGCGAGGCGCCCGGCGAGCAGGAAGACCGGCAGGGCGAGCCCTTCGTGGGCAAGTCCGGGCAGCTGCTCGACAACATGCTGCGCGCCATCGGCCTGACGCGAGGCGAGGCCGAGCCGGCCCGGCAGGTCTACATCGCCAACACCATCAAGTGCCGCCCGCCGGGCAACCGCAATCCGGAGCCCGAAGAGCTCGCGCAATGCGAGCCCTTCCTGATCCGGCAGGTCGAGCTGGTGCAGCCGAAGATCATCCTGGCGATGGGCCGCTTCGCGGTGCAGAGCCTGCTGCGCAGCAGCGAGCCGATCGGCCGGCTGCGCGGCCGCGTGCACCGCTACCAGGGCGTGCCGCTGATCGTCACCTACCACCCGGCCTACCTGCTGCGCAACCTGGAGGACAAGGCGCGGGCCTGGGATGACCTGTGCCTGGCCCTGCAGACGCTCGAGGCGGCCGGCACGCCATGAGCACACGCCAGTCCGCCACGGTCGATCGCTCGGCCTGGGACGCGCTGCCGGGCATGGTCGTGCTGCTCGATGCGGCCGGCGGCGCGCTGCACGTCAACACCGCGCTGGCATCCTTCTCCCGCCGCGAGCCGGAACGGCTGCTGGGCCGCGCGTGGCAGGAACTGCTGGATGCCGACAGCCGCCACCAGCTGCTCGAGCGGCTGGCAGGACGGCAGGACTTCGCTGTCTCGCTGCCCTGGGCCGGCGGCGGGGAGGACGGAGCCTGGGTCGAATGGTCGGGCCGCTGGCTCGCCGGCACCCGGCAGTGGCTGTGCCTGCTGCACGACGCCAGCGCCGGCAAGCAGGCCGAGAGCGAGGCGCGCGCGCAGGCCGGCCTGTTCCGGCTGCTCGCCGACAACGTGCCGGTGCTGATCGCCTACTACCGCGCCAGCGACTTCCAGTGCCAGTTCGCCAACAAGGCCTATGCGCGCACCTTCGGCACCGACGAGAACGCCATCGTCGGCAAGACCTTCGCCGACGTGATCGGCAAGGGCGCGGCCGACCAGATCCAGCCCATGGTCGAGAAGATGATCCTGCATCAGCAGGCCGCGTCCTACGAGCGGCAGCTGCCGCAGCCCGACGGCAGCTCGCGCTACATCGAGGTCCACCTGCTGCCCCACGTGGGCGAGCAGGGGCAGACCATCGGCGCCTTCGTGCTGATCTCCGACATCACCAAGCACCGCCTGGCCGAACGTGCGGTGCGCGAGTCCGAGGAACGGCTGGCCAAGTTCATGCAGGCCAGTGCCGAAGGCATCGTGTTCCACAAGGACGGCTTCATCACCGACGCCAACCCGCCGCTGTGCGCGCTGATCGGCTATTCGCTCGATGAACTGCTCGGCCGCCCGACGCTGGACTTCGTCGCGCCCGAGCACGTGGCCCGCGTCGCCGCCGTGATGGCCGCCGGGCAGGAGACCGCCTACGAGAGCGCGGTGGTCGACAAGGCCGGCCGGCGCATCGCGGTCGAGTTCATCGTGCGCACCATGCTGCGCAACGGCGAGCGCATGCGCATGACCATCGTGCGCGACATCCGCGACCGCCAGGCGGCGCAGGCGCGCATCCATCACCTCGCCCACCACGACGCACTGACGGGCCTGCCCAACCGCATGTCGTTCATGGAGCAGCTGCAGCACCACATGGCGGCGGCCGAGTCCGAGGGCACGCGGCTGGCGCTGCTGTTCATCGACCTCGACCACTTCAAGCGCGTCAACGACTCGCTCGGCCACCTGGTCGGCGACACGCTGCTGCGCACCGTGTCGGCGCGGATCCAGGCCAGCCTGCGTGCCACCGACGTGGTGGCGCGCTTCGGCGGCGACGAGTTCATGGTGCTGCTGCACGGCGGGCCCTCGCAGGACCAGCAGCACGACGATGTCGACGAGGTGGCGCGCAAGCTGCTCGCCGCCATCGAGGTGCCGGTCAACGCGGAAGGGCGGCCGATCTCGGTGACCCCGTCGATCGGCGTGGCCTTCTTTCCCGGCGACGCGAGCACGCCCGACGAGCTGATCAAGAACGCCGATAGCGCGATGTACCTGGCCAAGTCGCGCGGCCGCGCCAACCACCAGTGTTTCGACCGCGGCATGGCCGACAGCGCCTACGCCGCGCTGGTGCTCGAAGGCCAGCTCGCGCATGCGCTCGAGCGCGGCGAGTTCGAGCTCTTCTTCCAACCCCAGGTGCGCCTGCGCGACGACCGGCTGGTGGCCTGCGAGGCCCTGCTGCGCTGGAACCACCCCGAGCGCGGCCTGCTGACGCCCGATCTGTTCATCCCGGTGGCCGAACGCCAGCGACTGATGCTGCAGATCGGCCAGTGGGCCATGAAGGAAGCGGCGCGCTGCGCGCTGCGCTGGCATGCGATGGGCCTGGGTATCGCGCCGGTGGCGGTGAACCTGTCGACGGTGCAGTTCCAGTCGGTCGGTTTCGTCGAGGCGGTGGCGCAGGTGCTGGCCGACGACGGCGATGCGCGCCAGGCCGCCAGCCTGCTCGAACTCGAGCTCACCGAGCGCATGCTGATGGACGACCTCGGCGAAGTGAAGCACCGCCTGCTGCGCCTGAAGGCGCTGGGACTGGGCATCGCGGTGGACGACTTCGGCACCGGCTACTCGTCGCTCGGCCATCTCAAGGAGCTGCCGATCGACAAGATCAAGATCGACCGCTCCTTCGTGCATGACCTGCCGGGCAACCGCGACTCGGCGGCGATCACGCGCGCCATCGTGCAACTGGGGCTGAGCCTGGGCCTGAGCGTCATCGCCGAAGGCGTGGAGACCGAGGCGCAGCGGCAATTCCTTGCGCAGCAGGGCTGCGAGCAGATCCAGGGGCTGCTGATCGGCGCGGCGATGCCGGCCGCCACCTTCGAGGCCTGGGTGCGGCAGCGGCGCGAGGACGAGCGCCGCGCCTGACCCGGCTTGCGCTCGAAGACTCAGGCAGTCACGAGCGCCATCGGCGGCTTGCGGCCCGTTGCAGACGCACACCCGAACCACCTGCCCCAGCAGCACCGAGGCCTTCGTGGCGGCAGGCCACCGCGGATGCCGGCAGGGCGGCGGTGGTGCCCGCGGGCGCAGGCCCCATTCGCGGTCGCCCAGGCGTGGGCAGGCCGGACACGGTGTTGATGCGGTGAGGGTGGCGGCCCGCGGTGGTCGCCCGCGAGCGTGGGCCGGAGAACGCGGGTACCGCCGTCGACCTGCGAC
>CAZVLY010000108.1:0-12691 GCA_964628175.1 uncultured Piscinibacter sp.
GCGCACCCTGCCGCGCGACCTCGCGCTCGCGCTGTACCGCATCACGCAGGAGGCTTTGACCAACGTGGCGCGGCACGCGCAGGCACAGGCGGTCGAAGTCCGCATCGTCTGGCCCGAAGACGCGCCCGCCGTCGACTGGTCGGTGAGCGACGACGGCACGGGCCTGGCCGACAGCGACGCGGCGCTGCGCCGCGGCAACGGCCTGGCCGGCATCAAGGAGCGCGTCTGGGCCTTCGGCGGTGACCTGCGGCTCGATGCGGCGAAGCCCGGACGCGAGCGGCCCGGCCTCGTGCTGCGGGCGAGCCTGCAGGTCGATGCGCCAGGCGACCCGAAGATTCCCGGCGCGTTGGGGGAGTAGTGCACGCTCCGCCAGGGCGCGGCCCCGGCACCCGGCGCAAAGGCTTGTACCGTCGGCGGGACGAACCGGGCTTGTGCCGAGAGCCCGCCCGAAACCGGACCCCTGACGCATGACATCGCCCCGAAGCGCCGCCACACCCCCGTCCTCGCCCGCTGCTCCATCCCTCGCCGCACCCGGCCTGCGGCTCGCGCAAGCCGCCATCGCGTTGTGGCTGGTCTCGCTGGTCTTGCCCGGCTTCCAGGTCGACACGCGCAGCCAGGCCCTGTTCGGCTTCCATGTGCTGCTGCTGGGCCTGCCCTTCGGCTGGATGGTGCTCGGCTTCGCCGTCTACGCGAACCTGTTCTTCCTGCGTGCCGCCTACCTGATGCTGCAGGGCCGGCAACCCGGCGCCTCGGTGGTCGCGATGCTCGGGCTGGCCGCCACCCTGCCGTTCTTCCGCGGTGTGATCCGCGACGAAGGCTCGGGCACCATCCTGCCGGTGGCGAGCTGGGGCTGGGGCGCGGCGCTGTGGCTGGTGGCGCTGCTGCTGCTGGCCGCCGCGGCGGCGCTGCGTGCCGAGCGAGTGTCGGCGCGCGGCATCCGCGCGATGCTGGGATCGGTGCTCGTGGCACTGCTGATGCTGGCCGGGCTGCAGGGTCTGCAATGGTCCCGCGCCAATGCGCAGGAGCGCAGCCTCTATCTCTCCGGCGGACTCGCCTTCACGCTCGCGCCACGCTGCGGCCTGCCCGTCACGCCGGTGGACGCGGCCCTGCTGCCTCCCGGCAGCGCCGTCGTGCTGGAGGCCGATGCCGAGCTGCTGGAATTGGCCGGTTCGCGGCCCTGGCTCAGCCTGCCGGAGCCGCTGCGTTCGGCCGCGCCCGGCCAGGCCTGGGTGACGATGGAAGCGCCCGAGCCGGGCTACATCGGCGTCAGGCTGCGTGTGCCCGCCACTCCCGAGCGGCCGGTGGTGCAGGCGAAGGCCACGCCGGACGGCGCCGTGCTGCGGCTGCGCGCCAGCGCCGGCGGGCCGGTGCTCTACGAACAGCCGCTGCGCATCCTGAAGACGCTGTCGGGCCTGACGACCTATTGCCCGATGCCGTCCGGCCCCGGCCCCGAAGGCGCGCTGAAGCTCAGTCCCGACACGCAGCTGCTCAAGGCCCTGGGCCAGTCGTCGACCTCTCCTCGTGCGGTCCTCAAGGACGAGGTCGCACGCACGCCGTGCAACCTGGGCACGCAGGACCTGGACGGCATCCAGGGTCTGCGCGAATGGGATGGCCGCGAGGTCATCCTGCAGGAGTCGGTGCGCACGCGGGCCGGCTTCTGCTCGGAGTCCTACATGGCGCTGGTCTACCTCAGCCACCCCACGGCCGCCGACGAGAAGGACCTCAGCCCCGCCGTGCAGGTGTTCGACCGCCGCACGCTGCGGCCGCTGGCGATCTTCAACGACCGGCGTCCCTGCAGGCAGGCGCGTTGCCCGGAGGCGGCACCGGGCACGGCACAGGGGGTGCGCATCGGCGACGCAACGGTGGTGGTGGAAACGCGCGTCGGCGAGGTCCCGGCGACGCGCCGCTGAGGCGCATCACCGGGTCGAGCGAAGGGCCTCAGGCCGCGGCCATCGTGTCGGCGAGCCAGCGCTCGAGCGCCTGCGGCTGCGCCGGCACCACTGCCGCACCGCCCGTGAACTCGTTCCAGGCATCCAGGTGCCGCGGCGACACCACCGTCAGCACCGGCACGTCGCGCGACATCAGTTCGAGCAGCTCGGCGCAGAAGCCGCCGCCGCCCACTTCGAGCCCGCCGAAGCGGTTGCTGACGACCAGGTCCGGCTGCTCGTCGGCGGCCCGGCGCAGCACCACGCTGGCCCGCGCGAAGCCCTGCGGGTCGGCGCGGCACGACTGAGAATCCTGCCCGAGCGGTTGCGAAACGAGGTACTCCTCGAGCGTCTCGACGTCGACCAGCACCATGGCGGCGGCGCAGTTCTGCGCCCCGACCGGATGGGCCATCAGCAGCCCGCGCACCTTTCGCCCGGCGCGCCGCTGGCCGCTGACGATCGAGGCCAGCAGCGCGTCGGCGTCGCCGCTGCCATCGTCGAGGATCGCGGCGGCCCGCAGGCCCGCGTCGGTCTCGTCGCTCATCTCAGGTTCTCCCGGGGCAAGTGCTCCAGGCTTCATTCTGCACGCCCGTGCCCCTGCGGCTTCGGCGCCTGGCTCGCCGGCAGCAGCCGCTGCACCAGCGGGTGCAGCACCTTCTTCTCGGTGCCGATGGCGAAGAAGTGCTCCTCGACGCCTTCGCAGGCGCCGACGCGCTTCACGTCGTAACGCTGCACCAGGTCGTCGTGCACCCTGTCCACGGCCGGGAACACGCCCATGCCGCTGGCGCCGAAGGTCTTGAGCATCGCGCTGTCCTCGAACTCGCCGACCACCATCGGGCGGATGCCTTCGTGCTCGAGCCAGTGGTCGATGCGGCCGCGCACCGCCGCGTGGGACGTCGGCAGCAGCACCGGCACGCGGGCCAGCGACTGCGGGAAACCGCGCCGCGCGGCCGCGAACAGCGATGGTGCGGCGTACCAGGACAGGCCCGACGAGCCCAGCGAGTGGCTGTAGAGCTTGAGGTTGGCGTTCGGCGGCGCGGCGCGGTCGGCCAGCACCACGTCGAGCCGGTGCAGGGCCAGGTCGGCGAGCATGTCCTCGAACTCGTCGACGTGGCACACCAGGCGCAGGTGCGGCTCCTGCATCACCGGCTGCATCAGCCGGCGCACCACCAGCTTGGGCAGCCCATCGGCGATGCCCACGGCCAGCCGCACGCCATGCGTCGTGGCGGCATCGCGCACTTCGCCGGGCAGGCGCTCGCCGAGCTGGAAGATCTGGTCGGCCTGGCGCAATGCGGCCAGGCCGGCCTCGGTGAGCACCAGGCCGCGGCCGGCCGGCTTGAGCAGCGCGTGGCCGAGCGAACGCTCGAGCTCGCGCACCTGCGTGCTCACCGTCTGCACCGCCATGCCCAGGCGCGCCGCGGCGCGCGCCATGCCGCCCTCCTTGGCGACGACCCAGAAGTAGTACAGGTGCCGGTAGTTGAAGCTCAGGCTCATCGTCAGCTTATGCGGAAGTGAAGCTCAAGAATTGTCTGCTTTTTCGGAAACCCTTCGCACCCTATCTTCGGTGCTCGCTTCAACCGATGGAGGTCCTGCGATGCAAGTCGTCTTCGAATCCCGCGATCCGGAAGCTGCGCGCCTGCGCGAGCTGGCGGTGCAGCGCGCCCGTTTCGTGATGCGCCGCCTGGCCTGGCTGGTGCCGCGTGCCAAGGTGCAGCTGTCCGACGTGAACGGCCCGCGCGGGGGCGTCGACAAGCGCTGCCAGGTGGAGTTGCGGACCGACGGCAGCGGCACGGTCGTCATCACCTCGCTGGCGCGCGACTGGCGCAGCGCCCTCGACAGCGCGCTGGCGCGGGCCGCGCGCGTGCTGGTGCGCCTGCTGCGCCGCAGCCAGGTCCACGAGCGGGTGCAGCCGCGCGCCATCGCTTCCGATTGTTGAACTTCCAGGAGAAACGAGACCATGAACGACACCACGTCCACCTTGACCGCCGACGCACGCACCGGCTTGCCGGCGACGACCGGCACGACGCCGCTGCCCGCCGCACGCGTTCTGCGCAACACCTACGCGCTGCTGGCGATGACGCTGCTGTTCAGCGCCGGCGTGGCGGCGACCGCCGTGGCCTTCGCGCTGCCGGCACCCGGCTTGCTCATTTCGCTGGTGGGCATGTTCGGCCTGCTGTTCGCCGTGCACAAGCTGAAGAACAGCGGCTGGGCGCTGCCGGCCGTCTTCGCATTCACCGGCTTCATGGGCTGGACGCTCGGCCCGCTGCTGTCGAAGGTTCTGACGCTGCCCGGCGGCGCGCAGGTGATCACGATGGCGCTGGGCGCCACGGGCGTGGTCTTCCTCGCCCTGTCGGCCTGGGTGCTGAGCACGCGGCGCGACTTCAGCGCCATGGGCGGCTTCCTGTTCGCCGGCATGGTGATCGCGCTGCTCGCCGGCCTGGCGGCGGTGTTCCTGCAGATGCCGGCGCTGGGCCTGGCGGTGTCAGCGATGGTCGCGCTGCTGTCGGCCGGGCTGATCCTGTTCGAGACCAGCCGCATCGTCAACGGCGGCGAGACCAACTACGTGCTGGCCACGGTGAGCCTGTACGTGTCGATCCTCAACCTGTTCACCAGCCTGCTCAGCCTGTTCGGCTTCGGCGGCTCGGACGAGTGAACCCGAACACAGCGAAAGCAAGAGCCCGACCCATGCGAAGCTACCCCACCAACAGCCCGCAGGCCGCCGCCCGCATCGTTGCCCTGACGATGCTGGCCGACGGTCACCTGGACAAGTCCGAACTCGAGGTGATCGAGCGCCAGGGCGCGCACGATCAGCTCGGGCTCGACCGCGAAACCCTGCAGTCGGTGCTGCACGCCTTCTGCGAAGACCTGCTGCTCAGCGCGCACCTGACCTGGGGCGACGCCTGCCGCGTCGACCCGCGCACGCTCGCGCAGCTGATGGCCGAGGTTGACGATCCGGCGCTGCGCCGCAAGGTGCTGCAGCTGTGCCTCGCAATCGTGCAGGCCGATGAGCATGTCGCCGAAGGCGAGACGATCGTGCTCGGTGCCGCCGTCGAGCACTGGGGCCTGCACCGCGAGATGTTCCACCCGGCATGACGGCGCCGCCGCTGCACGAGCGCCTGCGCGCCGCGTCCGCCAGCCTGCAGTCCGACCGGGTGTCGCTGGCCGAGATGGCGGCGGCGCACGGTCCGGCCGCGCAGGGCACGCTGCTGGTGCTGATGGCCACCCCCTGCCTGCTGCCGGTGGCCGGCGTCGGCACGCTGCTCGGGCTGGGCCTGGTCGCCGTGGCGCTGGCCATGTGGCGCGGCCATGAGCCGGTGGGCCTGCCGCCGCGCGTGGCAGCGATGGCCTTGCCGCGCGATGGTGCGCAGCGCGTGCTCGGCCTGATCGCGCACTTCTATGCCTTCGCTTCGCGCTGCTCGCGCGAACGCCTGACGCACCTGGTGCGCAGCGGCCGATGCCGCTGGATCGCGGCCAGCGTCGGCGCGATGGCCGTGCTCATCGTGCTGCCGATCCCGTTCGGCAACGTGCTGCCGGCGCTGGCGCTGACCGCGTTCGGCCTGGGCATGGTGTTCCGCGACGGCGCGGCTGTCCTGCTCGGCGCGGTGTTCTCCGTGCTGGCGCTGGCCTTCACCGCCGGGCTGGGGCTGGCCGCCTGGCACTGGGGCGGCGAGGGACTGGCGGCCTGGCTCGCCGCATGACGGCGGCCCGGCGCGTGCGCTGCCGATGAGCCCGTTTCTCGACCCCGCGATCCTGTTCTTCGTGTTCGGCCTGCTGGCCGGCGGGCTGCGCTCCAATCTGGAGATCCCGCCGCCGATCGCGCGCTTCCTGTCGCTGTACCTGCTGATGGCGCTGGGCCTGAAGGGTGGCTTCGCGCTGGCCGCTTCGGGCCTGACCGCGCAGGTCACGCTCAGCCTGCTCGCCGCGCTGGGGCTGGCGGTGGTCGTGCCGGCGCTGGGCTACCTGCTGCTGCGCCGATTCCTCAACGGCTTCGACGCCGCGGCGATCGCGGCCACCTACGGATCGGTCAGCGCGGTGACCTTCATCACCGCGGTGCAGTACCTCGACACACACGCCCTGGCCTATGGCGGCCACATGGCCGCGGCGATGGCGCTGATGGAATCGCCGGCCATCGTGATGGCCGTGGTGCTGGCGAACATGGTCCGCCAGCGCGAGCGCCGCGCCGCCGGCCTGGGCCCGGACGCCGCGCGTCACGCCCCCTCGCTGCGCCACATCCTGCACGAGTCGTTCACCGACGGGGCGCAGCTGCTGCTGCTGGGCGCGATGGCCGTGGGCGTGATCACCGGCGAGTCGGGGCAGGCGGCGATGAAGCCCTTCGCGAGCGACCTGTTCAAGGGCATGCTCGCCTTCTTCCTGCTCGACATGGGCCTGCTCGCCGCGCGCCACCTGGGCGATCTGCGCGGCAAGTCGCCGTGGCTGCTGACCTACGCGCTGCTCGGTCCGCTGGCGCACGCCGCGATGGCGCTGGCCCTGGCCCTGGCCCTCGGTCTGTCGCCGGGCGACGGCGCGCTGCTGATGGTGCTGGCGGCCAGTGCGTCCTATATCGCCGTGCCGGCGGTGGTGCGCGTGGCGATCCCGGAAGCCAACCCCTCGCTGTACGTCGGCATGTCGCTCGGGCTGACGTTCCCGTTCAACATCCTGCTGGGCATCCCGCTGTACGTGGGCGTCGCCCTGCGCGTGCTGTCCTGAGGCTCAGCGAGACGCCGATCTCAGGGCGTCGACACCGAACACCTCGCGCAGCGACCGCGTCTCGGGCATCACGTAGACCACGCCGCCCGGTTGCGCGAATGTCGGCCGGACGTGTGTTTCGTAGAAGTCGACCGGCAGGTTGATGCAGCCGTACGAGATGCGCCGCTCGTCGACGGACGGCGAGGCCAGCCGCTGCAACCTTCGCTCGGAGGGCTCGGTCGTCAGCACGCGATGCATCGACACCGCGGCGTCGTAGTCCACCCAGACGACGTCTTCGCCGCGGGCATTGCGGCCGCGCTCGGCGACGAAGCGGCCGGCCGGCGTGGTGCGCTCCTCGGGCCGCACCAGCGAGATCGGCCGCGTGCCGATGCCGGCGACCGTATCGTCGCCGCGCGCCGAACCCAGCAGGACCGGGCTGCTGCCGCGCAGCCGCGCCTGCGCGTCGAACACGAACACCGTCGCCGCGCGTTTGTCGACGATGGCGAAGGCCGCGCCGGCGTTGTCCCGCGAGTCGGCGATCCAGTCAGCCAGCTCGCGGGCCTCGCCGCCCGGCACCGTGCTGCCGAAGTCGGCGCGCCGCGGCGCATCGATGCGATGCGTTGCGGCGCTGTCGACCCCGGTCACCGGGCGGAACGCGCCCGCCGGCGGCAAGGTCAAGGCCAGCAGCGCCAGGCCGCCCAGCAGCCCGCGACACAACTCGACCCGGATTTCGGAGCGGTTCATCGTTTCGGCTGCCAGCGGCCCGACGGGCTGCCCGCTCAGTTGCGGTCGGCCTGGGCGGGGCGATCGGTGGCGGCCGGCATGTCATTGGACGGCATCGGCGCCGCCGTGCTGCTGGGCACCGTCGTGTCGGCGGCGGCCGGCGTGGCCGGCTGCGTCGGCATGGCGGGTGAAGTCGGCTGAGCCGTCGGCTGCGGCGTGGTCGTCGTGAGCGGCGGCGTGACCGTGGTGGCGTTGCTGTTCGTGTCGGCAGGAGCCGGCGTCGTGGTCTGCGCATAGGCCAGGCCGATGGCACCGACCAGGGCGAGGGCCGTCGAGGCCGAGATGAGGTACTTGGATGCAGTCATGGGATTTACTCCGGAAGGGGTGTTGAAGAACTTCACACCGTTCATGGCGATGCGTGGCGCAGGGTAGGCAGCGTGCCGCGGCAGCGTCTGTGCGCGGGCGAACCCCCGCAGGGCGCCGTCTGCAACGCTTTGCAAGCGCCCGCGTCGCGCCTGTGTGCGGCAGCGAACGGTCAGCCGCGCCGCCGCCGCGGAAGATCCCTTGCGCCGCGCCGTCGTGCGGCCGCCCGCCGTTCCCCGTTCCCAAGGAGTCCGCTTGAACATCCTGATGGTCCTCACCTCGCACGCCCGGCTCGGCGACACCGGCCAAGCCACCGGCTTCTGGCTGGAGGAATTCGCCGCGCCCTATTACCTGTTCAAGGATGCCGGGGCCACCGTCACGCTGGCCTCGCCGCGCGGCGGGCAGCCGCCGCTGGACCCGAAGAGCGACGATGCCGCGGCGCAGACCGAGGCCACGCGCCGTTTCAAGGACGACGATGCCGCCCAGGCCCAGCTGGCGCACACCGTGCTGCTGGCCGACGTGGCCGCATCCGGCTTCGACGCGGTGTTCTATCCCGGCGGTCACGGCCCCTTGTGGGACCTGGCCGAGGACGGCACCTCGATCGCGCTGATCGAGGCCATGCTCGATGCCGGCAAGCCGGTGGCCGCCGTCTGCCACGCGCCGGCGGTGCTGCGCCATGCGAAGCGGCGCGACGGTGTCTCGGTCGTGCAGGGCCGCCAGGTCGCCGGCTTCAGCAACACCGAGGAGCAGGCCGCCGGCCTGACCGACGTCGTGCCCTTCCGCGTGGAGGACATGCTGCGCGCGCAGGGCGGCGAGTACAGCAAGCGCGACGACTGGCTGCCGCACGTGGTCGTCGATGGCCGCCTCGTCACCGGGCAGAACCCGGCCTCGTCGGCGCCGGCGGCGGCGGCGCTGCTGAAGCTGCTGGCCTGAAGCGGCGGCCGTGACGCGGACTGGCCTGCGCTGGCGCCCCAGCGGCGCGGCCGCCTGGGTGCTGCAGCATCCGGCGGCGTTCGCGCTGCAGGTGCTGCGCGGCTTTCGCGCCAACCAGGGCCTGCTGCTTGCCGGCGCGGTGGCGTACTACGCGCTGCTGTCCATCGTGCCGCTGCTGATCCTCGCGGTGATCGTGCTCTCGCACTGGGTCGACCAGGCCGAGCTGCTGCGCACCATCGGCCGCTACCTCGAGTGGCTGGTGCCGGGGCAGTCGAAGGCGATCGTCGCCGAGCTGGCTGCCTTCGTGACGCACCGCGACGTGATGGGCTGGGTGCTGGCGATCAGCATGCTGTTCTTCAGCTCGCTCGCCTTCACCGTGCTGGAGAACGCGATGTCGGTGATCTTCCTGCACCGCGTGGTGGCGCGGCGGCGGCACTTCCTGGTCTCGGCGATCATCCCTTACTGCTTCATCCTCAGCCTCGGGCTGGGCCTGCTGCTGGCGACCCTGGTGGCGGGCAGCCTGCAGGCCATGGGCGAGAACCGCGTCGAAGCCTTCTGGCGCCAGTGGTCGATCGCCGGCATGTCCGGCGTGCTGCTGTACCTGCTCGGGCTGGCCGGCGAGATCTTCGTGCTCACCGCCGTCTATCTGGTCATGCCGGTGGGCCGGCCGTCGCTGTGGCACGCGCTGCTGGGGGCGCTGGCCGCCGCGCTGCTCTGGGAGCTGTCGCGCCACGCACTGGTGTGGTACTTCTCGACGCTCTCGCAGATCAGCACCGTCTACGGCTCGCTGACCACCGCCATCGCCGCGCTGCTGAGCCTGGAGCTCGGCGCCACGCTGCTGCTGCTCGGGGCGCAGGTGATCTCGGAGTACGAGCGTGTCGACGCTCACGACGCCGCGTCGCCGGCACGCCCCTTCACCACGCCTTCCCCATGACGCTCCCGCCCGAACCCGCAGTGCCCTGCACCGACTGCCCGCTGCGGCGGCTGCCGCTGTTCCTCGAGCACAGCGCCGAGGAGGTGGAACTGGTGCAGTCGCTCAAGCGCGGCGCGCGCCGCGTCGCCGCGGCCGAGACGCTCATCCACGAGGGCCAGACCGACGCGCCGCTGTTCACGCTGCTCGAGGGCTGGGCTTTCCGCTACAAGACATTGAGCGACGGGCGCCGGCAGATCCTGAGCTTCCTGCTCGCCGGCGACTTCATCGGCGTGCAGCAGAAGATGGGCGATGCCGCCGCGCACGGCGTGGACACGCTGACCGAATCGGTGTTCTGCGTCTTCCAGCGCGACGCGATCTGGGAGATCCATCGTCGCTCGCCGTCGATGGGCTTCAACGTGACCTGGCTGACCGCGCACGAGGAGTCGCTCGTCGACGACACGCTGCTGTCGGTCGGGCGTCGCAGCGCCGAGGAGCGCATCGCCATGCTGCTGATCCTGCTGTTCAAGCGGGCTGCCGCGCTGCAGGCCGACGCGGGCGCGGCCGGCGTGCCCTTCCCGTTGACGCAGCAGCACATCGCCGACGGCCTCGGCCTGTCGCTGGTGCACACCAACAAGACGCTGCGCAAGCTGGAGCGGCGCGGCCTGCACCGCATCGCCGACGGGCGGCTGTTCATGCGCGACGTGAAGGCGCTGGCGCGGCTGGCCGACCTGTACGGCGATGGCCGCCCGGCGCGGCGCCCGCTGGTCTGAAGACCTACGTCTTTCGACACATCGGAACCGGGCGTGGGGCCCTACATTGCGCTCGGTCCTGCCACGCCCCTCGCCACCCACCCGGTACCCGCCATGGCCTCCGCTGCTTGCTCCCAAGACCTGAACCAACTGCTGGCCGGGCTGCCCTCGGCCGACTGGAACGCGCTGCGGCTGCACCTCGAGTGGATCGAGCTGCCGCAGGGTTCGGTGCTGTACGAGTCCGGCGAGGTGCTGCGACACGTCTACTTCCCGGTCACGGCCGTCGTCTCGCTGGTGTCGTCGATGAAGGACGGCGCCAGCGCCGAGGTGGCGGTGGTCGGCCGCGAAGGCATCGTGGGCGTGTGCGCCTTCCTCGGCGGAGGCTGCGCGCACAGCGGTGCCGTCGTGCAGCGTGCCGGCCATGGCCTGCGCATGAGCGCGCAGGCGATCGCCGACCAGGCGAACCGCTCACCGGCCCTGTCGCAGCTGCTGCTCGGGTACACGCAGGCCCTGCTCACGCACATGAGCCAGACCTCGGCCTGCCATCGGCACCACGACGTCGACCAGCAACTGTGCCGCTGGCTGCTCCTGCATCTCGACCGCCAGCCGGACCAGGAGCTGCACGTGACCCACGAGCGCATCGCCGGCCTGCTGGGCGTGCGCCGCGAAGGCGTGACCTGCGGTGCGCTCAAGCTGCGCAAGGCCGGTGTGATCGACTATCGGCGCGGGCGCCTGTCGGTGCTCCACCGCGAAGGGCTGGAGGCGTTGAGCTGCGAGTGCTACGCCGTCGTCCGGCAGGCCTACGAGCGGCTGTCGGCGGCCGCCACGCCACGCCAGGCCGACGCGCATGCCGCCGAGCTACATGGCCTGCGGCCGATGCCGCGACGCGCGTCGCTCTCGATGGTCTGACGCGAACGAGCCTGCGTCACTGCGCGTCGAACTGGTCCGCGTTGCGCCCCTTGATGCCGGCGTAGAAGCGCTTGACCTCGTCCATGTCGCGCTCGACGTCGCCCGTGGGCGTGAACAAGGGGCCGAGGCCGGCGACCTTGCGCTCGTAGTCCATGTAGGCGAGCACGATCGGCACCTTCGCTTCCAGCGCGATGAAGTAGAAGCCGGTCTTCCACTGCCGCGTGCGGCCGCGCGTGCCCTCGGGCGGCACCACGAGCTGCAGCGGCCCGTCGGCCTCGCGCAGCGCCTGCGCCGAGGCCGCGACGAGGTTGTTCGCCCTGGAGCGGTCCACCGCGATGCCGCCCAGCCAGCGCATCAGCGCGCCGAAGGGCGGGCCGAACAGGCTGGCCTTGCCCATCCAGTACAGGTTCAGGCGCAGCGCGAAGCCGACCATCAGCGTGTAGGGCAGGTCCCAGTTGCTGGTGTGCGGTGCGGCGATGAGCACCGACTTGGCCGCGCTGGCGGGCAGGGCGCCTTCGACCCTCCATCCGGCGAGCTTGAGGAAGGCGAGGGAGAGGGCGCGCAGGACGGTGTTGACCACCGGGGTGCTGAAGAGAGTGCGGTGCATGGACTGCGCGGGAGCCGGCGGGTGCCGCATTGTGCGGCCGCGCCAGGGCAGCGGCCGCTGCGCCGTTTGAGCCTCGTCAGGGCGCGGCGGATTCGTCCGGCCCGCCGATCACGCCGGCCTGGCGCAGCGCGGCGATGTCGGCCCCGGCATAGCCCAGTTCGCGCAACACGGACGCGCTGTCCTCGCCCAGCGCCGGCGGCCCGTCGCGCACCGGCAGGCGCTGCCCGTCCATCGTCAGCGGCAGCAGCGGCGCACGGGTGTCGAACGTCCGGCCGGCCGCGCTGGCGTCCGCCGGCACGTGCAGCGGCGCGAGCCCGCCGGTGGCCGCGAGGTGCGGGTCGCCGAACAGCTCCTGCGGCTGCGTGATCGGCGCGTAGGGCAGGCCGTTCGCCTCGAATCGCGCCGCCAGCTCGGCCGCCTCGAAGGGCGCGAAGCGCTCGCGCAGGGCCGGCAGCAACCAGGTGCGCGCGCGCACGCGGTCGTTGTTGCTCGCCAGACTCGCGTCAGCAAGCAGGTCGTCGAAGCCGAAAGCGCGGCACAGCGCCGCCCATTGCGTGTCGCTCACCGCGGCGAGGAAGATCTGCGCGCCGCCCTTGACCGTGAACACGTCGTACACCGCCCAGGCGCTGATGCGGCTGGGCATGGGCGCGGCGGGCTGGCCGGTGACGGCGAACTGCATCATGTGCTGCGCCATCAGCAGCACGTTGTTCTCGAACAGCGCGCTCTGCACCGCCTGGCCTCGCCCCGTGTGCACACGCTGCAGCAGCGCGGCCAGCGCGCCGATGGCGCCGAACATGCCGCCCATGATGTCGTTCACGCTGGTGCCGGCGCGCAGCGGCCGGCCTTCGGGGCCGGTCATGTAGGCCAGGCCGCCCATCATCTG
>CAZVLY010000109.1:0-12680 GCA_964628175.1 uncultured Piscinibacter sp.
TCGGCGTCACCGGCATCAGCACGTCGGTGCCCTTCAGGCCCCAGAAGTCGGCCAGGCAGCCGACGAGCGTGTGCAGCACCGTGGAGCGGTGCGAGTAGGCCACGCCCTTGGGCCGGCCCGTCGTGCCGGAGGTGTAGCACATGGCGACCGGGTCGTTCTCGTCGTGCGGCGGGTAGACGAAGGCGTCGGCATCCGCGTCGGCGAGCAGCGTCTCGTAGTCGTCGAAGCCCTCGGGTACCGGCGCGCCGGAGAACGGGAACACGATCACGCGCTCGAAGCGGTGAAGATCGGCGAACTGCCGGTACAGCGGCAGGAGGATGTCGTCGACGATGAGGAAGCGGTCCTTCGCGTCGGCGGCGATCCAGCCGATCTCGGCCGGCGCCAGGCGCAGGTTCAGCGTGTGCATCACGCCGCCTGCGGCGGGGATGCCGAAATAGGCCTCCAGGTGGGCATGGTGGTTCCAGCACAGCGTGGCGACACGTTCGCCCTTCTTCAAGCCGAGCGCGGTGAGCGCGGCGGCGAGCGAGCGCGTGCGGCGGTGGTACTGCGCGTAGCTGTGCCGGCGCAGCGTCTTGTCGGGCAAGCGCGAGACGATGGTCCCGCCGCCGAAGATATGCCCGGCACGGTCCAGCAGGTGGTTCAGCGAAAGCGGCACGTCCATCATCGTCGAGCGCATGGTCTGTCTCCAGGTCGTTCTTGTCGGGGTCGTTCCTCAGCGCGCCGGCTGCATCCGCATGCCGGTGGCGCGGCGCGACTGGCGGTCCTGCAGCAGCGCCCAGTACAGCTCCAGCACGAGCTGCACATGGGCGCGCGTCTCGTCGATCGGCGGCATCTTGCCGCCATGGCGGCGCACCGCCGTCTCGCCGGCGTTCCACGCGGCCAGCGCCACGTCGATGGCGCCAAAGCGGCGCATCAGGTCGGCGAGCATGCGCGCGCCGGTGTGCACGTTGGTGCGCGCATCGAGCAATCGCGTGGTCGCCGGCTGCTTGAGTTCCTCCGGCGTGGCATAACGGTCGGCACTGGCCGGCATGAGCTGCATCAGCCCGAGCGCGCCGCGCGGCGACACCGCCTTCGCATTGAAGCCCGATTCGACGGTGATGACGGCCTTGAGCAGTTCCTCGTCGACGCCGTGCACCTGCGCCGCCTCGCGCAGCACCGGGCCCAGCGCCTTCACGTCCGGCGCGATCTCCAGCCACAGCAGCAGGCTGTCGGTGCGGTCGGTCTTGCCGGGCACCTGCTCGGCGCCGTTGCCGCCCGGCGCATCGCCGAGCACGCGGCGGTAGCGCGAGTCGATCTGCGTCGGCGCCACGTGCGCGACACCCGCGCCATCGACGAAGGCCCAGAGTTCGGCACGCGCTGCCCCGCCGAGGCTGGCGGCCAGTACCAGGCCCGCCAGCATCGCCTTCACGCGACCCCCTGCTCCCGCGCTCTCACGAGCGCCGCATGCTCGGGCTCGAGCAGCGACATGACGATCAGCGAGTCGTAGCCTTCGCCGCTGCGCACGCTGTCGCGCAGCCGGCCTTCCTCGACGAAGCCCTCGCTGCGGTACAGCGCCAGCGCACGTTCGTTCTTCGACTTCACGTCGAGCCAGAAGCGATGCGCGCCGAGGTCGCGGAAGGCCATCTGCGCCAGCAGCCGGACGCAGGCGCGGCCCAGGCCGTGGCCCTGGTCTTCGGGCAGCAGCACGATGCGCTTGAGCTCCACCGAGTGGTGCGGGTTGCGGCATCCCTGCAGGATGATGAAGCCGGCGCGCTCGTAGTCGGGGTCGGTCTCGACGATGAAGTGGCGGAAGTCCGGGAAGCGCACCGCGCCCTCGTGCTGCGTGCGCTCCCAGGGCGTGATGAACGGCCGGTTCGACGTGTCCTGCTCGACCGAGATGACGAAGTCCAGGTCCGACAGCATCGTCGGTCGAAGCCTGAGGTTCACGCGGGCGCCTTCACACGTCGACCTCGACGTCGTCGCCGCGCAGTTCCATCAGCTCGCGGCGCGCCTGCGCCTCGCCCTTGCCCATCAGCTTGGTCAGCGCTTCGACGGTGGCGGCGAAACCGTGCGCGCCGAAGCTCACCTGCAGCAGGCGGCGCGTGTCGGGGTTCAGCGTGGTGTCCCACAGCTGCTCGGCGTTCATCTCGCCCAGGCCCTTGAAGCGGCTGATGCTCCACGAGCTCTCGCGCGCGCCTTCCTTGCGCAGCTTGTCGAGGGCGGCGGTGAGTTCGCCTTCGTCGAGCGCATAGATCTTCGCCGCCGGCTTCTTGCCGCGCGCCGGCGCGTCGACACGGAACAGCGGCGGCTTCGCCACATGGATGTGGCCGTTCTCGATCAGCTTCGGGAAATGGCGGAAGAACAGCGTCAGCAGCAGCACCTGGATGTGCGAGCCGTCGACGTCGGCATCGCTGAGGATGCAGATCTTGCCGTAGCGCAGCCCGGTCAGGTCGGGCGTGTCCTCGGGGCCGTGCGGGTCGACGCCGATGGCCACGGCGATGTCGTGGATCTCGTTGTTGGCGAACAGGCGGTCGCGCTCGACCTCCCAGGCGTTGAGCACCTTGCCGCGCAGCGGCAGGATCGCCTGCGTCTCCTTGTTGCGGCCCATCTTCGCGCTGCCGCCGGCCGAGTCGCCCTCGACGAGGAAGAGCTCGTTGAGGTTCAGGTCGCGGCTCTCGCAGTCGGTCAGCTTGCCGGGCAGCACGGCCACGCCCGAGCCCTTGCGCTTCTCGACCTTCTGGCTGGCACGCTGGCGCGTCTGCGCCTGGCGGATCACCAGTTCGGCGAGCTTCTTGCCCAGATCCACATGCTGGTTCAGCCACAGCTCCAGCGCCGGCTTGACGTAGGTCGAGACCAGCCGCAGCGCGTCGCGCGAGTTCAGCCGCTCCTTGATCTGGCCCTGGAACTGCGGATCGAGCACCTTGGCCGAGAGCACGAAGCTGGCGCGCGAGAACACGTCCTCGGGCATCAGCTTCACGCCCTTGGGCAGCAGCGAATGCAGGTCGATGAAGCCCTTGATCGCGCCGAACAGGCCGTCCTTCAGGCCCGACTCGTGCGTGCCGCCGGCCGAGGTCGGGATCAGGTTGACGTAGCTCTCGCGCATGACGTTGCCGTCTTCGGTGAAGGCCACGCACCAGGCCGCGCCCTCGCCCTCGGCGAAGTTCTCGGTCTCGCCGCCGTCGGCGTAGTGCTCGCCCTCGAACAGCGGGATCACCGGGTCGGCGGTGAGCGTCTGCATCAGGTAGTCGCGCAGGCCGCCCTTGTAGAGCCACTGCTGGCGGTCACCGGACTTCTCGGTCGCCAGCGACACCGTCACGCCGGGCATCAGCACCGCCTTGCTGCGCAGCAGGTGCATCAGCTCGGTCTTCGGCAGCTCGGCGCTTTCGAAGTACTTCGCATCGGGCCAGGCGCGCACGCTGGTGCCGGACTTGCGATCCCCCGCGGCGGCCTTGCGCGTCTTCAAGGGCTCGATGACATCGCCGCCGGAGAACACGATGGTCGCCACCTGGCCTTCGCGGTACACCGTCACCTCGAGCCGCTTCGACAGCGCATTGGTCACGCTCACGCCCACGCCGTGCAGGCCGCCCGAGAAGCTGTAGGCGCCGCCGCTGCCCTTGTCGAACTTGCCGCCGGCGTGCAGCCGCGTGTAGACGATCTCGACCACCGGCACCTGCTCTTCCGGATGCAGGCCGATGGGAATGCCGCGGCCGTCGTCCTCGACGCTCACCGAGCCGTCGGCATGCAGCGTCACGTCGATGCGCTTGCCGTGGCCGGCCAGCGCCTCGTCGGCCGCGTTGTCGATCACTTCCTGGACGATGTGCAGCGGGTTGTCGGTGCGCGTGTACATGCCCGGCCGCTGCTTGACGGGCTCGAGGCCCTTGAGCACGCGGATCGAGGCCTCGCCGTATTCGCCGGGGGTCTTGCCTTTGGTTGCCATGGCGGCGGATTCTAGGCGCCGCCTGCAGGCCCGGATCGCTTCCGCTAGAGTGCCCGGATGTCTTCGACCGCCGCCCCCGCCCGCCTTTCCATGACCCAGGTGCTGCTGTGCGGCGCCGCCATCGTCACGCTGTCGATGGGCATCCGCCACGGCTTCGGCCTGTGGCTGCAGCCGATCACGATGGAGCGCGGCTGGACGCGCGAGACCTTCGCCTTCGCGCTGGCCGTGCAGAACCTCGCCTGGGGCCTGGCCGGGCCGCTCGCCGGCGGGCTGGCGGACCGCTTCGGCGCCTTCCGCGTGCTCATCGTCGGCAGCCTGCTCTATGCGCTCGGGCTGGTGTTCATGGGCCTGGCGACCTCGGGTCTGGCCTTCACCGGCAGCGCCGGTCTGCTGCTGGGCATGGCGCAGTCGGGCACGACCTACGCCATCGTGTACGGCGTGATCGGCCGCAACGTCGACGCCTCCAAGCGCAGCTGGGCGATGGGCGTGGCGGCGGCGGCCGGTTCGTTCGGGCAGTTCCTCATGGTGCCGGTGGAGAACTGGCTGATCGGCAGCTTCGGCTGGCAGTCGGCGCTGTTCATGCTGGGCTGCCTGGCGCTGGCGATCATGCCGCTGGCCTTCGGCCTGCGCGAGCCGGAACGCGCTGCGGCCACCGGCCACCAGCAAAGCGTGGGCGCCGCGCTGCGCGAGGCCTTCGCCTACCCGAGTTTCCGGCTGCTGATGGCCGGCTACTTCGTCTGCGGCTTCCAGGTGGTGTTCATCGGCGTGCACATGCCGAGCTACCTGAAGGACCATGGCCTCACGCCCGATGTCGCCACGACGGCGCTGGCACTGATCGGCCTGTTCAACGTCGTGGGAACCTACGCTGCGGGCTCGCTGGGCCAGCGTCTGCCGAAGAAGTACATCCTGTCGGCCATCTACGCGCTGCGCTCGGTGGCCATCGTGGTGTTCCTCAGCGTGCCGCTGACGCCCTGGAGCGTCTACATCTTCGCGTCGGTGATGGGCGTGCTGTGGTTGTCCACCGTGCCGCCGACCAACGCCGTGGTGGCGCAGATCTTCGGCGTGCAGTACCTGTCGATGCTCGGCGGCTTCGTGTTCCTGAGCCACCAGATCGGCAGCTTCCTTGGCGTCTGGCTGGGCGGCAAGCTCTACGACAGCACCGGCAGCTACGACGTGGTCTGGTGGATCGCGGTGGCGCTGGGCGTCTTCGCCGCGCTGATCAACCTGCCGGTCAAGGAGCGCGCCATCGAACGGCCGCTCGCGCCGGCTGCCGCATGACGCCGCGCCGCATCATCGCCTACGGCACCGCCGCTGCGGCACTGCTGCTGGTCTTCGCCGCCTACCTGCGGCCGGACCTGGTGATGACGCTGGCCAACCAGCTCTGGGCCTGCTTCTGATGACGCCGCATGCCGCCCATGCGGGCACAGCCGCCTCGCCCTGGGTGCAGCGCTGGTCGGCGCTGGTCCCGGCCGGCGCCAGCGTGCTCGACGTGGCCTGCGGTTCGGGCCGGCACCTGCGCTGGTTCGCGCAGCGTGGCAACCGCGTCACCGGCGTCGACCGCGACGCTGCCGCGATCGAGTCGCTGCAGGGCGTGGGCGAACTGCTCGTCGCCGACATCGAGAACGGACCCTGGCCCTGGCCGGGCCGGCAGTTCGATGCGGTGGTGGTGACCAACTACCTCTGGCGGCCCTTGCTGGCCACCCTCGTGGGCAGCGTGGCGCCCGGCGGCGTGCTGATCTACGAAACCTTCGCGCTGGGCAACGAGAGTGTCGGCAAGCCCTCGAACCCGGACTTTCTGCTGCGCCCGGGTGAACTTTGGCAGGCCGCGCAGGGTCTTCGCGTGGTGGCCTACGAGAACGGCTTCCTCGGCGGGCCGGAGCGCTTCGTGCAGCGCCTGTGCGCCGTCAACGAGGCGCCGACATCCGCCGTTGCGACGCGCTACCCGCTGTAAGTCGGGGCCACTCGCCCCGCCCGGCTAAAATCGCGCGATTCGAAGGATCGTCCCATGAAACCCATTGTTGGCAGCATCGTCGCGCTCGTGACGCCGATGCACGATGACGGCAGCGTCGACTACCCCGCGCTGCGCCGGCTGATCGACTGGCACATCGCCGAAGGCACCGACTGCATCGGCGTGGTCGGCACCACCGGCGAGTCGCCCACGGTCTCGGTCGACGAGCACTGCGAGATCATCCGCGTGTCGGTGGAGCACGCCAAGGGCCGCGTGCCCATCATGGCCGGCACCGGCGGCAACTCCACGCGCGAGGCGATCGAGCTGTCGCGCTTCGCGAAGAAGGTCGGCGCGGACTGCACGCTGTCCGTCGTGCCCTACTACAACAAGCCCTCGCAGGAAGGCATCTACCAGCACTTCAAGGCGATCGCCGAGGCGGCCGACATCCCGATGGTGCTGTACAACGTGCCCGGCCGCACCGTCGCGGACATGCAGCACGACACCGTGCTGCGCCTGGCGCAGGTGCCCGGCGTGATCGGCATCAAGGAGGCCACCGGCAACATCGAGCGCGCGCAGTGGCTGATCAGGCAGGCGCCCAAGGGCTTCTCGATCTACTCCGGCGACGACGGCACTGCGGTGGCGCTGATGCTGCTCGGTGGCCACGGCAACGTCAGCGTCACTGCCAACGTGGCGCCCAAGGCCATGCACGAGCTGTGCATGGCGGCGATCAACGGCCAGGTGCGCGAGGCCACGGCGCTGCAGATGCGCCTGCTGCCGCTGCACAAGAGCCTGTTCTGCGAATCCAGCCCGGCGCCCACGAAATGGGCGATGCAGCGACTGGGCCTGATCGGCGGCGGTCTGCGCCTGCCGATCACGCCGCTGACGGCGGCGGGCCAGGCACAGGTCGAACAGGCCCTGCGCGATGCCGGCCTGCTGTGACACCGGCCATCCCTTGCTTCCCCTGAACACCGGCGCCGCGCGGGCATCCTGCCCTGCCGCGGCCACCTCGGAGACGTCCCCCGTGACCCTGCCTTCTGACCACCTTCCGCTGCGCGGCCTCGCCCTGTCCCTGGCCCTCGCGCTCGGCGGCTGCTCGTCGATCGAGAACCTGGTCGCCGGCGACAAGATCGACTACCGCAGCTCCGGCACCAAGACACCCGGGCTCGAGGTGCCGCCCGACCTGACCCAGCTCGCCCGCGACTCGCGCTACCTGCCCACCGGCGGCGCGATCAGTGCAGCGACCTTCCAGTCCGGCGCCTCGGCACCGGCGGCCGTGCAGACCGCCACCACGGTGGCGCCGACGCAGATCGGCGAGGTGCGCATCGAGCGCCAGGGCAACCAGCGCTGGCTGGTGACGCCGCTGACACCCGAGCAGCTGTGGCCGCGCCTGCAGGCCTTCTGGAAGGACAGCGGCTTCACGCTCGTGATCGACCAGGCGGCCACCGGCGTGATGGAAACCGAGTGGAACGAGAACCGCGCCAAGCTGCCGCAGGACATCGTGCGCAGCACGCTGGGCAAGGTGATCGACTCGTTCTATTCGACCGGCGAGCGCGACAAGTTCCGCACCCGGGTCGAGCGCACACCCACCGGCACCGAGGTCTACATCAGCCACCGCGGCGTGGAAGAGGTCTACGTCAACACGCAGAAGGACTCCACCGTCTGGCAGCCGCGGCCGGCCGACCCGCAGCTCGAGGCCACCTTCCTGGCACGCCTGATGGCACGCCTGGGTGTCGCCGAGTCGACCGCCAAGGCGACCGTCGCCTCGGCACCGGTTCCCAACGCCCGGGCCCGCGTGCTGGCCAACCAACCGGGCGCCACGCTGCAGGTCGACGACAACTTCGACCGCGCCTGGCGGCGTGTCGGCCTGGCGCTGGACCGCAGCGGCTTCACCGTCGAAGACCGCGATCGCACGCAGGGCCTGTACTTCGTGCGCTACGTCGATCCGAAGGAAGTGGGCAAGGCCGAACCGGGCTTCTTTGCCAAGCTGTTCGGCGGCAAGGACGATGCGGTGGGGCCGGTGCGCTACCGCATCCAGGTCAAGGCCGAGGGCGAGCGCGCCAATGTCGCGGTGCAGAACGCGCAGGGCACGCCGGAGCCTGGCGAAGCCGGCCAGCGCATCGTCAAGCTGCTGCTCGACGAGCTGAAGTAGGCGCGGCGCGGCCGATGCGCTTCTGCAGCCTCGGCAGCGGCAGCGGCGGCAACGCCACCGTCGTCGAAGCCAGCGATGGCAGCGGCGTCAGCCGCGTCGTCATCGACTGTGGCTTCTCGCTGCGCGAGTTCGAGATGCGGCTGGCGCGCGCCGGCCTGGAATGCGAGCAGCTCGACGCCATCTTCGTCACGCACGAACATGGCGACCACGTCGGCTGCGCCCTCTCGCTGGCCCGCCGCCATGGCATCGCGCTGTGGATGAGCCGCGGCACCTGGCGTGCCATCGGCGCCCCCGAAGCAGACGGCTTGCTGCACTTCGCACGCGATGGCGAGGCCATCGAGGTGGGCCGGATGCAGCTCACGCCCTACACCGTGCCGCACGATGCGATGGAACCGCTGCAGCTGCGCTGCAGCGACGGTGCCGCGCACCTGGGCGTGCTCACCGATGTTGGCTCGATCACGCCGCACCTGCTGGCGCACCTGCAGGGCTGCCAGGCGCTGCTGCTGGAGTGCAACCACGACACGCAGATGCTCGCGCAATCACGCTACCCGGCCTCGCTCAAGGCGCGCATTGGCGGCCGCTTGGGCCACTTGTCCAACGACACCGCGGCGCAGATCCTCGCGCAATCGGCCCACGCGGGGCTGCAGCATCTCGTGGCCGCGCACCTGAGCGAGCAGAACAACAGCCCCCAGCACGCCCGCGCCGCCCTCGCACCGGCCTGTGGCGCGGCACCCGACGAGATCGTCGTGGCGGATCCGGCCACGGGCTTCGGGTGGCTGAGCATCCGCTGAGCGGCAATCCCATCCCCCAATGCAGAAGGCCGCCTCGCGGCGGCCTTCCGGAAGCAACTCGGTACGAAACCGATTACTTCTTGACAGCGTCGGCAGCCTTGTTGGCGGCGTCCTTGACGGCGTCGGCAGCCTTGCCGGCAGCGGCGGAGGCAGCGTCGGTCACCGCAGCAGCGGCTTGCGAGGCGGCACCAGCCACGGCGGCGTTGGCACCGGCGGCGCCCGAAGCGGCAGCGTCAACCGCGGCCGAAGCGGCAGCGGCGACCGGAGCGGTCACTGCGGCAGCGGGGGCGGCGGCGGGAGCAGCGGCTTCTTCCTTCTTGCCGCAGGCGGCGAGGGCGAAAGCGGCAACCAGGGAAGCCAGCAGAACGGTCTTCTTCATACTTGTATCCTCAAATCAAAGAGTCGAACAATTACCAGTAATTGTGGGATCCCTCCGATCGACAGAGGCCCATCCAGCATGGCCCGGGAGACTCGAGCCTCCCCTTATGACCAAGCCCATCATTATAGCCAGCATTAGGGAAGTCCCTAGAGGCCCAATGTAGTCGCTGGAAACGCCTCCTCGGAGCGTTGCAAAACCGCATCAATCGCCTCACGCCACTGCACCGCATCGGCGGTCTCTCGGGACGCGATGCCGCGATAGTGCACGGCATCGAACAGACGCACCGAAAGCAGGCCCGGCGCCAGCAGGATGCTCGGCATCTGACCCGCTTCGAGGTCGTTGTTGGTGCGGCAATGCACCACATGGGCGAACTGGCGCCGCCACGTCACCCAGCGCACGTGCCGCCGCGCGATCTCGTCGAAGTTGCGCGCCACGACGGTGAAGCTGCGGTGCGCCTTGACCCAATGCGTCAGGTCGTCGATCACCTCGCGTTCGCTGATCGGCCAGTCGGCAAAGTCGTCGTCGATCAGCAGGATCTCTCGGCAGCCCACCAGCGCGGCTTCGGCGAAGGCGCCGCGCACCGCGTCGTGGAAGCTGCCGCGCGAGTCGATCGGCGCGCGGGTCGGTTCGTCCTGGGTCATCGCGGTCCTCCTTCGTCGTCGGCATGCAGCCAGCCGGCCCGGGCCCACTGATCGAGCAGCGCCAGGGCATCGGCACTCAGCGAACCCAGACGCGCGGCATCGAGCCTGCGCCGGTCCGCCAGCCGGCGCATCAGTGTCGCATCGCGCCCGCCGGCCCGGAACGCCTCGCCGTTGATGAACACGTGGCGCTTGTCGTAGATCATGCGGGTGCGGCGGTCGAGCCGGACTGCGCAGTCGGGCCGCAGCGGCACGCCGGCATCGAACCACACCCCCGGCTTGGGCTCGCTGAGCACCTCGCCCAGCGCGAGATCGAATCCGCCCTGCTGCTCCAGCCAGGCGCGCATGGCGTCCAGGCCGAAGGCATGCAGCGCCTCGGGGATGCGGCCCGGCGCCGTGGTCGCCTGCTGAGACGGGTCACGGTAGATCGCGTCGCCTGCTTCGTCTTCATCGCTGTCCAGCGCACGCTGCAGCAGCTCGCGACCGAGTTCGCGCGCACCGGCCGAGCGGAAGCCGATCGAGCAGGTCATGCATTCGCCCTCGGCGATGCCGTCGTGGGCCCAGCCCGGCGGCAGGTAGAGCATGTCCCCGGGCTCCAGCAGCCACTCCTGCTCGGCGACGAAGTTGGTGAGGATCTTCAGCGGCACGTCGGGTTGCAGTTCGGGCCGGGGCAGACGGCCGATACGCCAGCGCCGCCTGCCGTGGATCTGCAGCAGGAACACGTCGTAGGAGTCGAAGTGCGGCCCGACGCCGCCGCCGTCGGTGGCGTAGGAGATCATCACGTCGTCCAGCCGCGCATCGGGCACGAAGCGGAAGCGCTCGAGCATCTCGCGGGCGCGGTCCAGGTGCAGGTCCACACCTTGCACGAGCAGGCTCCATTGCGCCTGGGCCAGCGGCGGCAGCGCGCGCCGCGTGAAGGGCCCGTGGCGCAGCGACCAGTCCTTGCCGTGGCGCACGATGAGGCGCGATTCGACGCCCTCGCCGGCCGCCAGCGCGAACAGCTCGGCGCGGCCGACGAAGGGCTGCGTCATCGGCACGGCCTGCCTCACCAGCAGCGGTTTCTTCTGCCAGTGGCGGCGCATGAAGGTGGCGGGCGTCAGGCCGTCCAGCAGGGGGGTCGCGGAGTCGATGTCGATCGGGTTCATGGAAGCGATTGTGCGATCATCTTGCGCATGCTCATCTCGTCCCCCTGCGTCGTCACCCTGACCTGGCGCCTGCAAGACACCCTCGGCAACCTGATCGACGAACTGGCGGATCCGCTGGAGTTCTTCTTCGGCGGCAACGACCTGCTGGAGAAGGTCGAGGAGGCGCTCGTCGACCAGACCACCGGCTTCGCCGCCGAACTGCACCTCGAGCCGG
Source organism: uncultured Piscinibacter sp. (assembly GCA_964628175.1). GTDB lineage: Bacteria > Pseudomonadota > Gammaproteobacteria > Burkholderiales > Burkholderiaceae_C > Piscinibacter. The sequence continues at coordinate 11,181 of CAZVLY010000109.1, forward strand.
AACATGCCTTCGGCGACTACGACTCCTCGCTGGTGTTCTTCGAGTCGCGCGCGGTCATGCCCGAGGGCATCGAGGTCGGCATGCAGTTCGACGGCCCACCGCCCGGCGCGGCGACGCCCGACATGCCGCAGGAAGCGATCTACACCGTCACCGAGGTCTACCCCGAGCATGTGGTGCTCGACGGCAACCACCCGCTGGCCGGCATCGCGCTGCGCCTGAACCTGGTGGTGCGCGACGTGCGCGAAGCCACCGAGGACGAGATCGAGGCCGGCAGCGTCGGTTCTTCGGCCTTCACGGTGCTCAACACCGCGCCGCCCGACACGCCGCTGCACTGAACGCAAGCGCGGCGACGGCGCCGCGTGTCAATGCTTGCCGGTCGAGCCGAAGCCGCCCTCGCCGCGCTGCGAAGTTCCGAATTCGTCGACACGGCGGAAGGCCGCCTGCACCACCGGCACGATGACGAGCTGCGCGATGCGCTCCATCGGCTGCACGGTGAACTCGGTGGCGCCGCGGTTCCAGCAGCTCACCATCAGCGGGCCCTGGTAGTCCGAATCGATCAGGCCGACGAGGTTGCCCAGCACGATGCCGTGTTTGTGGCCCAGGCCCGAGCGCGGCAGGATCATCGCCGCCAGGCCGGGATCGCCGATGTGGATCGACAGGCCGGTGGGGATCAGCTGCGTCTGGCCGGGCGCCAGCACCAGCGGTGCATCGAGGCAGGCGCGCAGGTCCAGCCCGGCACTGCCCGGCGTGGCGTACGTGGGGATCTGCTCGGCCATGCGCGGGTCGAGCACCTTCAGGTCGATGGTGGTCATGTGGTCTCGGGGCTGAGGCGCGCGGCGATCTCGGCGACCAGCGCGCGTGCCAGGGTGAGCTTGTTGGCGCGCGGCAGCTCGCGGTGGCCTTTCGCGTCGACGAGGGTCAGCGTGTTGTCGTCCTGTCCGAAGGTGGCCGGGCCGAGGTTGCCGACGATCAGCGGCACATTCTTGCGCGCGAGCTTCTCGCGCGCGTGCCTGAGCAGATCGTGGCTCTCGGCCGCGAAGCCGACGCAGTAGGGGCGATCGGGCAGTTTCGCCACCGCGGCCAGGATGTCCGGGTTCTCGGTCAGTTCGAAGCTCGGCACCACCTTGCTGCCGTTCTTCTTGATCTTCTGCTCGGCCAGCGTCGCCGGACGCCAGTCGGCCACCGCCGCGGTGGCGATGAAGACATCGTGGCGCGGCGCCGCCGGCAGCACGGCATCGAACATCTGCTGCGCGGTGCGCACGTCGATGCGCCTGACGTGCCGCGGCGTCGCCAGGTGCACCGGGCCGGCCACCAGCGTGACCTCGGCGCCGGCGTCGGCTGCCGCGCGGGCGATGGCGAAACCCATCTTGCCGCTGGAGAGGTTCGTGATGCCGCGCACCGGGTCGATCGGCTCGAAGGTCGGGCCGGCGGTGATGAGCACACGCTTGCCGATCAGCGCCTTGGGCTGGAAGAAGGCGATCAGTTCCTCGAGCAGTTCCT
>CAZVLY010000110.1:0-12652 GCA_964628175.1 uncultured Piscinibacter sp.
GCCAGGCGGATGGTTTCCAGGTCGCGCATTTCGCCCACCAGGATGGCGTCCGGGTCTTCGCGCAGCGCGGATTTCAGGGCCGCCGCAAACGACAGCGTCATCGGCCCCACTTCGCGCTGGTTGATCAGGCACTTCTTGGATTCGTGCACGAACTCGATCGGGTCTTCCACCGTCAGCACGTGGCCGAACTCGTTCTCGTTGAGGTGGTTCACCATTGCCGCCAGCGTGGTCGACTTGCCCGAGCCGGTCGGGCCGGTCACGAGCACCAAGCCGCGCGGCTTGAGCGCGAGTTCGGCGAACACCTTGGGCGCGTTGAGCTGCTCGAGCGTGAGGATCTTCGATGGAATCGTCCGGAACACGGCGCCGGCGCCGCGGTTCTGGTTGAAGGCGTTGACGCGGAATCGCGCCAGGCCCTGGATCTCGAACGAGAAGTCGCACTCCAGCGTCTCTTCGTAGGCCTTGCGCTGCGAGTCGTTCATGATGTCGTACACCATGTCGTGCACTTGCTTGTGCTCGAGCGGGTCGACATTGATGCGGCGCACATCGCCGTGCACCCGGATCATCGGTGGCAGCCCGGCGGACAGGTGCAGGTCAGACGCCTTGTTCTTGACCGAGAACGCCAGCAGTTGGGTGATGTCCATGGGGTAACCGGATGTACGAGTCGCGGAAGCGGCGCGGCGTGCGCCGTCGCAGGGATACTCTCGACGCATTATGGCGACGATCTCCAGCAACATACAACAAGTGCGCGCTCGCATTGCGCGGGCCTGCGACAGCGCGCGGCGCCCCGTGCAAAGCGTCACGCTGCTGTGCGTGAGCAAGACCTTCGGGCCCGAAGCGGTACGTGCCGCGCACGCGGCCGGCGAGTGCTCCTTCGGCGAGAACTACGTGCAGGAGGCGCTCGACAAGATCGCCGCGCTGGCCGATCTGCGCGAGTCCATCGAGTGGCACCTGATCGGCCCCTTGCAGAGCAACAAGACGCGCGTGGTGGCAGAGCAGTTCGACTGGGTGCATTCGGTCGACCGGCTGAAGATCGCGCAGCGCCTGTCCGAGCAGCGGCCCGCGCATCTGCCGCCGCTGCAGTTGTGCCTGCAGGTCAACATCAGCGGCGAAGCCAGCAAGAGCGGCCTCGTGCCGGCGGAGGTGGCCACGGTCGCGCAGGCCGTGGCGTCCTTGCCGCGCGTGGTGCTGCGCGGGCTGATGGCCATTCCCGAGCCGGCAGGCGAGCTCTCCGCGCAACGCGTGCCGCACCGCGCGCTGCATGGCTTGCTGGACGCTCTGCGCGCTCAGGGCCTGCCGCTGGACACGCTGTCGATGGGCATGAGCGCCGACCTCGACGCGGCCATCCTGGAGGGCGCGACCATCGTTCGTGTCGGCAGCGCGATCTTCGGCGCACGCGGCTGAACAGGGGCTGGCGCCGCGGCCGCGCTGCCGCACAATGCGCGCCGATCAGCCCGCAGTCCAGACGGGCCAGGGAGCGACAAGATGTTTCGATGCACGGCAGTGCTGGTGGCCGCGGTGTTCATGGCTGGTTGCGGCAAGCAGGGCGTGGAGCTCGGTCAGGGCGGCTCGGTGGTCACCGGCTCCGGCGGCTCCGCGGGGGCGCAAGGCGCCGCCAAGGAGCTCGCACGCTGCGAGGCGCCGGTGGCGGTGGTCTCGCTGGTCGAGAACCAGCATGGCTACGTCGGCATCGGCCGCGGCGGTCTGCCCGAGTCGCCGCTGCCGCTGGTGCGCGTGCTCATGCAGCAGAGCGGCTGCTTTCGCATCGTCGACCGCAACGCTGGCCTCGACGCCACGGTGCGCGAGCAGGAGCTGAAGGACAAGGGCGTGCTGCGCCAGGACGACACCACCGTGCGCAAGGGCCGCGGCATCGTCGCGCAGTACAGCGTGGTGCCCAGCCTGACCTTCAGCGAGCAGGACGCAGGCCGGCAGATCGGCGGCATCCTGGCCCAGATCCCCTTCCTCAACAAGCTGGCCGGCGCAGCGGAGCAGGTCAAGCTCAAGGAAGCCCAGGTCGTGCTGCTGCTCACCGACAACGAGACCACCGAGCAGCTCTCCTCGGCCACCGGTGCGGCGCGCACCACCGACCTCGGCCTGGGCGGCCTGGTGATCGGCAAGACCGGCGGCGCCGGCGGCATGGGCTGGAGCAACACCAACGAGGGCAAGGTGATCGCGGCCGCCTTTCTCGACGCACACAACCACCTGGTCGAGCAGGTGCGCGTGCTCGCCGCCAAGCCGCTGCCCGAGCCCGTGCGGACCAGCGCAAAGACCAGGTGAGCGCGGCTCGCCGGCCGCTCAGATCGCCAGCTGCGTGGTGTTCTTCACCTCTTCCATCACGGCGTAGGTGCGCGTCTCGCGCACGCCCGGCAGTGCCCAGATCACCGAACCCACCAGCTCGCGGTAGGCCTGCATGTTGGCCACGCGCGTCTTGATCAGGTAGTCGAAGCCGCCGGCCACGAGATGGCATTCCTGGATCTCGGCGCGCACCTGCACCGCGGCCTTGAATGCGTTCATCGCGTCGTGGGTGGTGCGGTCCAGCACCACCTCGATGAAGACGAGCATGCCGGCGCCCAGCTTGTCGGGATTCAGCCGCGCCTCGTAGCCGAGGATGAAGCCGTCGCGCGTCAGGCGCTTGACGCGCTCGAGCACCGCGGTGGGCGACAGGTGCACTTCTTCGGCCAGCTTCAGGTTGGAGATGCGCCCGTCCTTCTGCAGAACGCGCAGGATGCGGGTGTCGATCTTGTCGAGGGCGTAGGCACGGTCGGTGTCGTCGGTCGTCATGGAGGGGCCGAAGTTATGGCGGTTGCGAGCGGCTGGTTTGGCGATTAATCCTAGCGGCCAGTTGCTAACCTAGCAACATATTCGACGCCTGCCGGATTTTCGGAGCTTCACCATGTTCGTCACCCCGCCGCCCCACGCTCGCCTGCCCGACCCCTACCGCCCCGAGCGCGCGGTACTCGACGCCGCCCTGGCACGCCTGGCCGGCCAGCTCGACTGGAGCGCGGCCATGCGCCGCGCCACGCCCTGGGTGCACGGCGTGCGCGACACGCCGGCGCCCTTCTGGGCGATGGAATCGCTGCTGCGCGAGTACCCGATCTCCAGCGCCGAAGGGCTGGCCTTGATGCGGCTGGCCGAGGCGCTGCTGCGGGTGCCCGATGCCGAGACGGCCATCGCGCTGACCGCCGACCAGCTCGGCAAGGCCGAGTTCGATGCGCCCGGCGAGGGCCCGCACCGCATGCTGGCCAGCCTGTCGGCCAGCGCGATCGCGATGTCCAAGCGCTTCCTGCCGGGGGCGGACGGCGAGTCCGGCCTGCTCAAGCGCCTCGGTGCGCAGACGGTGGTGGCGGCCACGGTGCGCGCGATCCAGCTGCTCGGCCGCCAGTTCGTGCTCGGCCGCCACATCGGCGAAGCGATGGCCGAAGCCGACAGCCAGCGCCGTCATCAGCTGAACCTGCGCTTCAGCTACGACATGCTCGGCGAGGGCGCGCGCACCGAGGCCGATGCGCAGCGCTACCTCGCCTCGTACCTCGCCGCCGTCGAACGCATCGCCAACGGTCCGCGCCGCAGCGGGCCCGAGGCGTCGGACGGCATCTCGATCAAGCTCAGCGCGCTGTTCTCGCGCTACGAAGAGGTGCAGCGCGAGCGCGTCTTCGCCGAGCTGCTGCCGCGGGTGTGGCAGCTGGCGGACGCCGCCGCGCGCGCCGACATGAACCTCACCATCGATGCCGAGGAGAGCGACCGCCTGGAGCTCTCGCTCGACGTCTTCGAGGCGCTCGCCGCGCGCATCGCGCAGACGCACCCGAACTGGCGCGGCTTCGGCATGGCGCTGCAGTCGTACCAGACCCGCGCGCTCGAGGTCGTCGACGAGATCGCGCGCATCGCCCGCACGCACGGCTTGCGCTTCATGGTGCGACTGGTCAAGGGCGCCTACTGGGACGGGGAGATCAAGCGTGCCCAGGAGCTGGGTCTGGCCGGCTACCCGGTGTTCACCCACAAGCACCACACCGACATCGCCTACCTCGCCTGTGCACAGGCGCTGCTCGGCCACGCCGAGCTGATCTACCCGCAGTTCGCCACGCACAACGCCGGCACCATCGGCGCGATCCTGCAGATGTCGCAGGGCGGCAGCGCGAAGTTCGAGATGCAGCGCCTGCATGGCATGGGCGAAGGGATCTACCGCGAGGTGATGGGTTCGTCCGAGGTGCCGGTGCGCGTCTACGCGCCGGTGGGCGAACACCGCGACCTGCTCGCCTACCTGGTGCGCCGGCTGCTGGAGAACGGCGCCAACTCGTCCTTCGTGCACCAGCTCGCCGACCCGCAGGTCGACGTCGAGGCGCTGCTCGCCTCGCCGCTCGTGCCGGCAGCCCAGCCTGGCCTGCCGATGCCGGTGGCGCTGTACGGCGCACGACCCAACTCGACCGGCGCCGACCTCGCCTGCCTGGCGCAGCGCGAACCGCTGCAGCGCGCGATCGACGCTGCCCGCATCCAGCCGGTCGCCGAAGCATCGTCCGAGGACATCGCCGCGGCCATGCAGCGCCTGCACGCGGCGCACCCGCGCTGGAACGAGGTGCCGCTGGCCGAACGCGCCGCCACGCTGCGCCGCGCCGCCGACGCGCTCGACGCCCGGCTGGCCGAGTTCTGCGGCCTGCTCGTCAAGGAGGCACGCAAGACGCTCGGCGACTGCGTGGCCGAGGTGCGCGAGGCGGTCGACTTCCTGCGCTACTACGCCGACCAGGCCGAGCAGCGCCTGGCCGTGCAGGCCCTGCCCGGCCCGACCGGCGAGCACAACGAGCTGCGCCTGCACGGCCGCGGCGTGTTCGTCTGCATCAGCCCGTGGAACTTCCCGCTGGCGATCTTCGCTGGCCAGGTCGCCGCGGCGCTGGTGGCGGGCAACACGGTGGCGGCCAAGCCGGCCGAACAGACGCCCTTCGTCGCGCAACGTTTGGTGGCGTTGCTGCACGAGGCCGGCGTGCCCGCCGACGCGCTGGTGCTGCTGCACGGCCCGGGCGAGACGGTCGGCGCGGCGCTGGTCGCCGATGCGCGCACCGCCGGCGTGTGCTTCACCGGCTCGACCGCGGTGGCGCGCATCATCAACCGCACGCTGGCCACCAAGGACGGCCCCATCGTGCCGCTGATCGCCGAGACCGGCGGCATCAACGCGATGCTGGTTGACAGCACCGCGCTGCCCGAGCAGGTGGTCGACGCGGTCGTGCAGAGCGCCTTCCGCTCCGCCGGCCAGCGCTGCTCGGCGCTGCGCCTGCTCGTCGTGCACGAGGGCATCGCCGATGCGGTGATCGAGATGATCCGCGGCGCGATGCAGGAGCTGGTGGTCGGCGACCCGGCGCTGCTGGCCACCGACGTCGGCCCGGTGATCGACGGCGAGGCCCACGCCGGCATCCGCGCGCACGTCGAGCGGCTCAGGCGTGAGGCCCGCTGCATCGGCGAGACGCCGGTAAGCTCCACCTTCGCGCGCCTGATCGCGCCGGTGGCCTTCGAGCTACCCGCCATCGCCGACGTCAAGCAGGAGATCTTCGGCCCGGTGCTGCACGTGGTGCGCTGGAAGGGCGACATCGACGCGGTGGTGGCGCAGGTCAACGCGCTCGGCTACGGCCTCACGCTGGGCATCCAGACGCGCATCGACAGCCGCGCCTTGCGCATTGCCGGCGCGGCGCGCATCGGCAACGTCTACGTCAACCGCAACATGATCGGCGCGGTCGTCGGCGTGCAGCCCTTCGGCGGCGAGGGCCTGTCGGGCACCGGCCCCAAGGCGGGCGGGCCGCACTACCTGTACCGCTTCTGCGCCGAGCAGACGCTGACCATCAACACCGCCGCGGCCGGCGGCAATGCGGAGCTGCTGGCCGGGCTGTCGCATTGAGGCGCGGCGCGGTGTGCGACGATTCGGGCCATGATCAAGAACATCGTCATCGGCGTGGTTTCGCTCGCCGTCCTCCTCACGGCCTGGTTCGCCTTCGCGCTCAACTGGAGTTACTCGAGCGGCGAGCGCGCCGGCTGGGTGCAGAAGTTCTCGCACAAGGGCTGGATCTGCAAGACCTGGGAGGGCGAGCTGGCGCTGGTGTCGCTGCCCGGCAGCTCGGTGGAGAAGTTCTTCTTCACCGTGCACGACGACGCCGTCGCGCACAAGCTCAGTGCCGCCATGGGCAAGCGCGTCAGCCTGCACTACGAAGAGCCGGTCCCCCTGCCGACCGGCTGCCCCTGCGCGCCGCGCTACTGCGTCACCGATGCTACGGCGACCACCGAGATCCCGATCGGCTCGGGTGTCGTCGTGCCCACGCCTCCGGCGGCGTCGGCGGCGAAATGAGGAGCGCGCGATGAGCAACGAGGTGCTGGCGTTCATCGGCGGCGGCAACATGGCCGCGGCCATCATCGGCGGGCTGCGCGCCAGCGGCCGCCCGGCCGAATCCATTCTCGTCGTCGACCCCGGCGAATCGCAGCGCGACAAGCTGCGCACCGATCACGGCGTGCGCACCTTCGCCGCCGCCGATGCGGCCCTGGCGACGGCCAGCGTGGTGGTCTGGGCGGTCAAGCCGCAACTCTTCCAGGCCGCCGCAGCGCCCTGCGCCGCTCACATCGCCGGCGCCTTGCAGCTCAGCGTGATGGCCGGCATCCGCAGCGAGGCGATCGCGCGCGCCACCGGCAGCCAGCGTGTGGTGCGCAGCATGCCCAACACCCCGGCGCTGATCGGCCAGGGCATCGCCGGGCTCTACGCGCGAGACGCGGTGAGTGCGGCCGAGAAAGCCATTGCCGAAGCCTTGCTCGCGCCCACCGGCCGCACGCTGTGGGTCGCGCGCGAGGAAGACCTCGACGCCGTGACCGCGTTGTCGGGCTCCGGCCCGGCCTACGTCTTCTACTTCGTCGAGGCGATGATGCAGGCGGCGCAGGAGATGGGCCTGAGCGCCGAGCAGGGCAAGCAGCTCGCGCTGGCCACCTTCGCCGGCGCCACCTCGCTCGCGCAGGCCTCCAGCGAGCCGCCGGAGGTGCTGCGCGAACGCGTCACCTCCAAGGGCGGCACCACCTACGCGGCGCTCACGTCGCTGGAAGCCAGCGGCGTGAAGGCCGCCTTCGTGAGGGCGCTGAAGGCCGCGCAGCAGCGCGCGAAGGAACTCGGCGACGAGTTCGGCTGAACTCAGTCATCCCCGCCGGGGATGCCGGCCGCGAACCACGACTGCGTGCCGCCTGCATTGCGGATCAGCAGCACCGGGCTCAGGCACGGGCTCGGCGGCACGGCAGAGAGCTTGCCCTTGATGACGAAGTTGCCGGCCAGGTCGAGGTCGACGAAGGGCGAGTGGTGCGCCACGCCGCTGCAGAACAGCGTGGCGAATACCTGCGTCACGCCGCCGCGCGTGCCGATGCTGTCGCCGCCGCTGAAGAGCAGGCCGCTGCCCTTGGCCGAGATGCTGCCGTCCGGATCGATGCTCGCGCGCAGCTTGCGCAGGATCCAGGGCCGCCCGCCCGGCGGCACGCCGAGCACCGTGTTGGCCACCGGCGCGCCGTTGGCGATGCCGGCCACCGGGTCGACGCCGATGGCGCCGTTGAACTGGACGAGGCTGTCGCCCGCGAGGGCAGCCCCCGAGGCGAGCGTGGCGGACAGGGCAAGGGCGAGCGCAAGAGGCTTCATGCAGGTCTCCGGGTGGGTTGGCGCGGCGAGCCGCCGCGTTCAGCGTGTACGCGGGCTGCTCCGAATCCATTCCCCAACCCATGTGCGCGGCGGCGCAAGCCATGCAAACCCGGCATGACGAACGGTGAAAAACTCGGTGGCGAGGCGCCTACAGTCTCGCCCCATGCAGCCTGCGGCGCCACGAGCACCGCCGGCCCACGCATCAGACTTCACGGAGACACCGAATGAGCGAAAGCAGCCTGTCCTACGTCACCCACCACGCCGACGGCCCCTGGCAGACCTACCTGTCGCAGGTCGACCGCGTGGTGCCCTACCTCGGCCACCTGGCCCGCTGGGTCGAGACGCTCAAGCGCCCCAAGCGCGCGCTGATCGTCGACGTGCCCATCGAGCTCGACGACGGCAGCGTGGCGCACTTCGAGGGCTTTCGCGTGCAGCACAACATGTCGCGCGGCCCGGGCAAGGGCGGCGTGCGCTACCACCCGAACGTGAATCTCGAGGAGGTGATGGCGCTGGCGGCGTGGATGAGCATCAAGAACGCCGCGGTGAACCTGCCTTACGGCGGCGCCAAGGGCGGCATCCGCGTCGACCCGAAGACGCTGTCGATCAAGGAGCTGGAGCGCATGACGCGCCGCTACACCAGCGAGATCGGCATCATCATCGGCCCGCACCAGGACATCCCGGCGCCGGACGTGAACACCAACCCGCAGATCATGGCGTGGATGATGGACACCTACTCGATGAACACCGGCACCACCGCCACCGGCGTGGTCACCGGCAAGCCCATCCACCTGGGCGGCTCGCTCGGCCGTGCCAAGAGTACCGGCCGCGGCGTGTTCGTCACCGGCCGCGAGGCGGCGCGGCGCATCAACCTCGAACTCGACGGCGCGCGCGTGGCGGTGCAGGGCTTCGGCAACGTCGGCTCGGCCGCGGCCGAACTGTTCGCGCAGGCCGGCGCGAAGATCGTCGCGATCCAGGACCACACCGGCACCATCGTCAACGACAAGGGCATCGACATGGCCGAGCTGATGCCCACGCTCACGCAGTACGGCGGCGTGGGCGGCTTCAAGGGCGCCGACAAGGCCGACGACGAAGCCTTCTGGGACGTGAAGTGCGACATCCTCATCCCGGCCGCGCTGGAGGGCCAGGTCACCGTCGAGCGTGCCAAGCGAACGACTGCCAAGCTGGTGCTCGAAGGCGCCAACGGCCCGACGCTGCCGGCGGCCGACGACATCCTCGCCGACCGCGGCATCCTCGTCGTGCCCGACGTGATCTGCAACGCCGGTGGCGTGACGGTCAGCTATTTCGAATGGGTGCAGGACTTCAGCTCGTTCTTCTGGACCGAGGACGAGATCAACCTGCGCCTGGACAAGATCATGGTCGGCGCGCTCAAGCGCATCTGGGACACCGCCGACAAGCACCGGATCACGCTGCGCACCGCCACCTTCGCGGTGGCCTGCGAGCGCATCCTCACCGCACGCGAGGAGCGCGGGCTGTACCCTTGAGCCTTGTTGCCGATGGAGGTGCGCCATGCCCACGCTCACTCGCCGCGACGCGATCGCCCTGCTGGCTGGCGCAACCCTGGGGGCTGGTGCTTCGCCAGTGCAGGCCGCCACGATGCAATCCTGGCCGCTGGCCACGCCGCGGCCCACCGGCATCCATGACCTCGCGCCGGCGCCCGACGGCGGCGTCTGGTTCACCGCCCAGCGCAGCGGCCACCTCGGCTGGTTCGATCCGAAGAGCGCGCGCAGCGAACTGATCGCGCTCGGTGCCGGCTCGTCGCCGCACGGCGTGATCGCCGGCCCGGACGGTGCGGCCTGGATCACCGACAGTGGCCTGGGCGCGATCGTGCGCGTCGGCTGGCCCGACCGCGCGGTGCGCCGCTTCCCGCTGCCCGAGGGCACGCCCTACGCCAACCTCAACACCGCAGCGTTCGACGGCGACGGCCGCCTGTGGTTCACCGGCCAGAGCGGCGTGGTCGGCCACCTGGTGCCGAAGACCGGCGCGATCGACGTGAAGCCCGCACCGCGCGGGCGCGGGCCCTACGGCATCTGCGCCACACCGCAGGGCGAGGTCTGGTGGTGCTCGCTGGCCGGCTCCTTCATCGCGCGCATCGACCGGCGCAGCGGCGACTCCATCGTCGTCGAGCCGCCCACGCCCGGCCAGGGCGCACGCCGCGTCTGGAGCGACAGCCGCGGCCGCATCTGGGTCAGCGAGTGGCTCAGCGGCAACCTGTCGATGCACGACCCCGCCGCGAAGTCGTGGCGTGCCTGGCGCGTGCCGGGGCCGAGCCCGCAGCCCTACGCGGTGTATGTCGACGAGCGCGATCAGGTCTGGGTGAGCGATTTCGGCGGCAACGCGGTGTGGCGCTTCGACCCGGCGCGCGAGGCCTTCGAGCGCTTCGGATTCCCGCGCGAGGCCGCCAGCGTGCGCCAGATCCTCGGCCGCCGCGGCGAGGTGTGGCTGCCCGAGAGCGGCACCGAACACATCTCGGTGATCCGCACGGCCTGAGCCGCCGCCAGCTCAGCTTCGCGCGCGCAGCCGGGCTTCGTGCAGCGTGCCCAATGTGATCTTGCGCACCTCGGTCTTGCTCTGCTCGATGTGGCTCTTCAGCAGCAGCTGCGCCTGGTCGAGCTTGCGCTGCAGCACCGCGCGCAGGATCTTCGCGTGCTCGGCGTAGGTGGCGTCGATGCGGTCCTCGCGCGTGAAGTCCAGCCGCCGCACGATGCGGATGCGCTCGGTCACGTCCCAGTGCACCTTGGCGATCTCGGCGTTGCCGGCGGCGCGCACCAGCGTCGCGTGGAACTGCTCGTCGAGCGCGCCGACCTCGCGCATCTCGGTCAGGCGTTCGGCGGCGGGCACCAGCCAGGCGGCCTTCAGCGCGTCGAGCTCGGGCGGGTCGCTCTCGCGGGCGCACAGGCGCGCCACGCTGGCCAGCTCGAGCAGCACGCGCAGGTCGTAGAGCTGGTCGAGCTTGTCGAAGTCGATCGGCTTGACGTACCAGCCGGCCTTGCTCTCGACTTCGAGGAAGCCTTCGTTGCGCAGCCGGAACAGCGCCTCGCGCACCGGCGTGCGGCTGACGCCCAGGCGCGTGCCCATCTCGTTCTCGGAGAAGCGGTCGCCGGGCAGCAGCTGGAAGTCGTGGATCAGCGCCTTCAGCTGCGCATAGGCCTGCTCGGCCAGGTTGCTGCGGATGCTGATCGGGGGGCTCGGGGACGCGGCGCGCAAGGGCATGGGGCGAGTCTACGGCGCGAGCCGTTCGATGAAGTGGCAGGCCGCGAGCTGCGGACCCACCGCGCGCAGCACCGGCGCCTCGCGGCCGCAGCGGTCCTCGCCGCGCGGGCAGCGGCCGTGGAAGCGGCAGGCCTGCGGTGACGGGTCGATCGGGCTGGCCACCTCGCCGGCGAGCTTGATGCGAGGCCCCTGCCCCGGGATCGCCGACACCAGCGACTGCGTGTACGGATGCTTGGGCGAGCGGAACACCTGCTCCGAGGGGCCGATCTCGACCAGCTTGCCCAGGTACATCACCGCCACGCGGTCGGTCAGCAGGCGCACCACGTTGAGGTCGTGCGAGACGAACAGCAGGCTCAGCCCGAGCTCGGCGCGCAGCTGCTCGAGCAACTGCAGCACCACCGCCTGCACCGAGACGTCGAGCGCGGCGGTGGGTTCGTCGAGGATGAGCAGCCGCGGCTTGACGGCGAGCGCCCGCGCGATGCCCACGCGCGCCTTCTGCCCGCCCGAGAGCTGGTGCGGGAAGCGCGACAGCAGCGCCGCCGGCAGGCCGACCTGCGCCGCCACCTCGTCGACACGTGCGTCGGCGGCGTCGCGCGACAGGTTCGAGAGCAGTGTCAGCGGCTCGCGGATCGCCTCGCGCGCGGTGAAGCGCGGATTGAGGCTGTCGGTCGGGTCCTGGAACACCATCTGGATCGCGCTGCGCTGCGGCGCCTTGGCGAAGCGCCGCGCCGGCACCGCGGCGAGGTCGACGCCGTCGAAGACGATGCGGCCCTCGCTCGGGTCGAGCAGCCGCGCGATCAGCCGCACCAGCGTGCTCTTGCCGCAGCCCGACTCGCCGACCAGGCCGATGCTCTCGCCGGCCAGCAGGCCGAGGTTGAGGTCGTCGACCGCGTGCAGCTGCTTGCCGCCGGCCACCGGGAAGCGTTTGTGCAGCCGTTCGATGGTCAGCAACGGACCGCCCGGCGGCACCGGCGTGTCCGGCGGGCGCGTGAGGCTGTTCATCAGCGGTGCGGCGTCAAGCATGGCGAACGCTCCCGCGCGAACGCGCCGGCGGCCCGAACAACGGGTGCCAGCAGGCGGCGCTGTGCGGCGCCACGGGGTCGAGCATGGGGCGCTCGTGCACGCACAGCTCACTGCGGCGTTCGCAGCGTTCGGCGAAGCGGCAGCCTGGCAGGTCGTCGCGGCGCAGGTCGGGCAGGTTGCCCGGCACCGGCTTGAGCTCCTGCGCCGAGCGCGTCTTCTCGCCCGGCGTGGAACTGAGCAGCCGCGCGGTGTAGGGATGGCGTGCCTGCGTGAACAGGGCGCGCGCCGGCGCGGCCTCCACCGCGTGGCCGGCGTGCATCACGACGATGCGGTCGCAGTGGTCGGCGGCCAGCGCGAGGTCGTGGGTGATGAACAGCGTGGCCATCTGCCGCTCGCGCGCCAGCGAGGTGATGAGGTCCATCACGGCGGCCTGAGTGGTCACGTCGAGTCCGGTGGTGGGCTCGTCGGCGATCAGCAGCGCCGGCCGGCAGGCGAGCGCCAGCGCGATCATCACGCGCTGGCACATGCCGCCGGACATCTCGAAGGGATAGGCTGCGTGCCGGCGCTCGGGGTCGGAGATGGCCACCTCGCGCAGCGCCTGCACGGCACGCTCGCGCAGGCTTTGCGTCAGATCGGCACCGCGCGCCGCGGCGTGGCGGCGCAGCACGTCCTCGATCTGCAGGCCGACCGGGCGGATCGGGTTGAGCGCCGTGCGCGGGCTCTGGAAGATCATCGAGATCTCGCGGCCGCGCAGGTCGGCCAGCG
>CAZVLY010000111.1:0-12556 GCA_964628175.1 uncultured Piscinibacter sp.
GGAAAGCAGCCCCACGAAGACCGCAACGGGCCGGGAGCGGTTGCTCGCTCGGTTGTTTCGCACCGTCACCAGACGCCGCGCAGGCTGCCGCACAATGGTCCGCAACCGCTTCCGTGCCGCCCATGCAGCTGACCATCAACGGCACCCGCCGCGAGCTCCCCGACGACGCCGTCGATCCCGACATGCCGCTGCTGTGGGCGCTGCGCGACGTGCTCAATCTCACCGGCACGAAGTTCGGCTGCGGTGTCTCGGCTTGCGGCGCCTGCACGGTGCATGTGGACGGCCAGGCCAGGCGCTCGTGTGTCACGCCGCTGTCGGCGGTGGCCGGCAAGTCGGTGCGCACGATCGAGGGGCTCGCGCCCGCGGGCCGGCTGCATGCGCTGCAGAAGGCCTGGCTCGAGCATCAGGCGCCGCAGTGCGGCTACTGCCAGAGCGGCATGCTGATGGCCGCCGCGGCGCTGCTCGAGCACACGCCGAAGCCCACCGACGCGGACATCGACGCGGCCATCACCAACCTGTGCCGCTGCGGCAGCTATCCGCGCGTGCGCGCCGCCATCCATGCGGCCGCGGCCGAGTTGCGCGGCGCGAAGCCATGAAGCGGCGCAGCCTGCTGCTGTCCGGCGCGGGGCTCGCCGGCGCGCTGATCGTCGGCTGGGGATTCCTGCCGCCGCGCAGCCGCGTCGGCCGCCCCGACAGCCGGGCCGACGCCGAGGGCCGCATCGCGCTGAACGGCTGGATCCGCATCGCGCCGGACGGCCATGTCGTGCTGGCGATGAACCGCAGCGAGATGGGCCAGGGCGTGCACACGGCGCTGGCCATGCTGGCGGCCGAGGAGCTCGACCTGCCGCTCGCGCGCATCGAACTCGTCGATGCCGGCGCCGAGGCCCTGTACGGCAACGTCGCGGCGCTGGTCGGCGGCCTGCCCTTCCATCCCCGTGACAGCGAGCCCGGCCAGGAGACCCGCAGCGTGCGCGCCGGCCGCTGGGTGGTGGCCAAGCTGGCGCGCGAACTCGGCCTGAGCCTGACCGGTGGCTCGTCGAGCGTGACCGACGCCTGGGAGCCCGTGCGCCTGGCAGCGGCCACGGCGCGGGCGCAGCTGCTGGGTGCCGCCTCGCTGCGCTGGAAGTTGCCGGCCGACGAATTGAACGTGGCCGACGGCGTCATCTCGCACGCCGCCGACGGCCAGCGCGCGCATTACGGCGAGCTGGTGGGCACCGCCGTGGCCACCCCGCCGGGGCCGGTGCTGCTCAAGCCGCGCGAGCAGTGGAAGCTGATCGGCCGCGCCGCGCCGCGCATCGACCTGCCGGCCAAGGTGGACGGCACGGCGCGATTCGGCATCGACGCGCGCCCGCCCGGCCTCGTCTACGCCGTCGTCCGCCACGCGCCGGCACTCGGCGGCAGCCCGGGCCGCGTCGACGTCGAACGCGCGATGAAGCTCGCCGGCGTCGAACGTGTCGTGCGGCTCGGGCCCTACGCGGGCTCGACCGCAGCGCTCGCGGTCGTCGGCCGCAGCAGCTGGCATGCGCAGCGCGGCGCCGCTGCGCTGATGGTCGACTGGCAGCCGCCGCCCGCCGGCACGCTGGACAGCAACAGCATCGCCGCCTCGCTCGATGCGGCGGTGCGCGCCGCCGCGGCGAACGACGAGGGCCTGGCCTTCTACCGCCGCGGCGACGCGAACCAGGCACTGGCGGGCGCGGCGCGGCGTGTCGAGGGGCTGTACCGCGCGCCCTACCTGGCGCATGCGGCGATGGAGCCGATCAACTGCACCGCGCGCGTGGCCGACGGCGGCGTCGAGCTGTGGGCGCCCACCCAGGTGCCGAGCTTCGCGCGTGCCATCGCCGCCCGCGTGGCGGGCGTGCCGGAGTCGAAGGTCACGCTGCACGTCAGCTACCTGGGCGGCGGCTTCGGCCGGCGCCTGGAGGTGGATGCCATCGGCCAGGCGGTGCGGGTGGCGCTGGAGACCGGTGGCCGGCCCGTGCAGCTGCTGTGGCCGCGCGAGGAGGATTTCACCCACGACTTCTACCGCCCGGCTGGCGCCGCGCTGATGCAGGCCGGGCTCGACGAGCAGGGCCGCGTGCAGGCGCTGAAGATCACCAGCGCCGGCGACGCCATCACGCCACGCTTCATGGAGCGCAATGCGCCGGGGCTGGCCGGGCCGCTGGACCTGCCCGACAAGACCACCAGCGAAGGCCTGTTCGACCTGCCGTACGACGTGCCGCACCAGAGCATCGCCCATGTCGCCACGAGGAGCGGCGTGCCGGTGGGCAACTGGCGCTCGGTCGGCCACTCGCACAACGCCTTCTTCAGCGAGTCCTTCGTCGACGAGCTCGCGCAGGCCGCGGGGCGGGATCCGGTGGCCTTCCGGCTGGCCCTGCTCGAAGGCCTGCCGCGCCATGCCGCGGTGCTCAAGCTGGTGGCCGAGAAGTCCGGCTGGGGCACACCCCTGCCCGCCGGCACGGCGCGCGGCGTGGCGCTGCACGAGAGTTTCGGCAGCATCGTCGCGCAGGTGGTCGAGGCCTCGCTGATCGACGGCAGGCCGATGGTGCGGCGCGTCGTCTGCGCCGCCGACGTGGGCACCGTGGTGCACCCCGGCATCGTCGCGCAGCAGATGGAGAGCGCCATCGTGTTCGGCCTTTCCGCGGCGCTGCATGGCCGCATCGACATCGTCGCCAGCGTCGTGCAGCAGAACAACTTTCCGAGCCATCCGATCCTCACGATGGCGCAGACCCCGCGCATCGAGACGCACCTGGTGGCCAGCAGCAACGCGCCCGGCGGTGTCGGCGAACCCGGCACGCCGCCGGTGGCGCCGGCGCTGGCCAATGCCCTGTTCGCGCTGACCGGCCGGCGGCTGCGCGAGCTGCCGCTGCTGTAGCCCTGGCGGCGGCTCAGGCCGCGGCGGTGCGCCGCAGGTGGCGGGCCAGCGTCTCGCGCAGGCGCGCCACGTCGATCGGCTTGGTGAGGAAGTCGTTCATGCCGGCGGCCAGCGCCTCGTCGCGCTCGGAGGTCAGCGCGGCCGCCGTCAGCGCGACGATGGGCAGGGCCTCGGCGTCGAAACGTTCGCGCAGCTGGCGCACCGCGGCGTGGCCGCTGAGCACCGGCATGTGCACGTCCATCAGCACCAGGTCGAAGGGCCGGCCGGCCGCCGCGGCCGCGTTCACGGCCTCGACGGCCGCTGCGCCATCGGCGGCCTGCGCGACGTCCAGGCCCCATTGTTCGAGCATGGCCACGGCGATCAGCATGTTCACCGGGTTGTCCTCGGCGATCAGCACGCGGCCGCCCTGCAGCGGAGTGAGCAACTCGTTGCCGGTGTGCAGCGTCAGCGAAGCCGAAGCGGCCGGCAGCGGCAGGTCGGCCCAGAAGGCGCTGCCGTAGCCGGGCGCGCTGTTGACGCCGACGCTGCCACCCATCAGCTGCGCGAGCTCGCGGCAGATCGACAGGCCCAGGCCGGTGCCGCCGTAGCGCCGCGTGGTCGAGTCGTCGGCCTGCGAGAAGGGCTCGAACAGGCGCTGCTGCGTCTCGGCGTCGATGCCCGGGCCGGTGTCGTGCACGGCCAGGCGGATCCGGTCGCCGCGCACGCCGGCCTCGATGCGCACGCTGCCGCGCTCGGTGAACTTGATCGCGTTGGCCACCAGGTTGGTGAGGATCTGCCGCACGCGCAGCGGGTCGCCGCGCACGGTCTCGGGCACCTCGTCGGCGATCGACAGCACCAGCGCCAGGTCCTTGCCCTCGGCCAGCGACAGGTAGGCGTGATGCACCGAAGCGATGGTGTCGCGCAGGCCGAAGGGCACGTCTTCCAGCGTGATGCGGCCGGCCTCGACCTTGGACAGGTCGAGGATGTCGCTGATGATGCCCGCCAGGCTCTGCGTGCTGTCGACGATCTGCGCCAGGTACTGCTGGCGGCGCGGCTCGGTCTGCCCCGGCTGCATCGCCAGCCGCGCCAGGCCGAGCAGGCCATTGAGCGGCGTGCGGATCTCGTGGCTGGTGTTGGCGAGGAAGGCACTCTTCGCGCGGCTGGCCGCCTCGGCCGCGTCGCGGGCATCGGCCAATGCCTGCTGGGTCTGGCGACGCTCGGTGATGTCCTCGGCCGACCAGATCGTGCCGCCGCCGATCGGGTTGGACGGGTCGACCGACTGCGCCTGCAGCCGGCACCAGAACAGGCTGCCGTCCCGGCGCTTGAGCTGCGTCTCGCACTCGTAGCCGTGTTTCTGGCGCAGCTTGGTGATGGCCTGCCGGCGCATGGTCTGGAAGCCGGACGGGTCGGGCCACAGCACGCTGAGCGTGGCGCTGCGCAGCTCGTCCTCGCTCCAGCCGAACATCTCGCGGTGCCGCGCGTTGATGCGCACGATGCGCTGCTCGCGCACGAAGGCGATCGCCAGCGTCACGGTGTTGAGGATGGCCTCGACCTCCAGGCGCGTCTGCTCGCTGGCGCTGACGTCGCGCGCGGCGAGCACGAGGAAGCGCTGGCCGTCGAAGTCGAAGCGCGCGCCGGAGATCAGCATGGGGATGCGCTTGCCGTCGCGGCGGCGGAAGTTCACCGGCAGGCCCTGCACGCTGCCCTGGCGGCGGATGGTCTCGGCGAAGGCGTCGCGGTCGTCCTGCTGCTGCCAGATGCCGAGCTCCAGCGCGGTGCGGCCGATCACCTCGTCGCGGCGGTAGCCGGCCACCTGCAGGAAGCAGTCGTTGACCAGCGCATAGCGGCCGCTGTCGAACTCGGTCAGCGTCAGGCAGTCGGGGCTGGTGGCGAACAGGTGCGACAGCAGCGCCTCCGAACGCCGCAGCGCGGCTTCGGCGGCCTTGCGCGCGGTGATGTCGACGTAGATGGTCAGCAGCGCCGGGCCGGCGGCGCTGTCGACGCACACGGCGGTGGCCTGCACCGCGAAGGGCCGGCCATCGAGCGCGTTCATCTGGTAGTCGACCATCGGCAGCGCCTGGCCGACGGCGAGTTGCTCGGACTGCGCCATGCGCTCGCGCACCGTCTGCCGCTGGTCGACGGCGGTGAAGTGGTCCAGCACGTTGCTGCCCTTCATGGCCTGGGCATCGCGGTAGCCGAACAGCCGGGCGGCAGCCTCGTTGGCGTCGAGCACCGTGCCGCGGCGGTGCAGCACCAGCGGCGAGGGCGAGCGCGCGAACAGCGTGCGGTAGCGCATCTCGCTGGCCGCCACCGCCTGCTGCGCGCGCACCTGCGCCGTCACCTCGCGGCCCACGCCCCAGTAACCCTGGAACACGCCGTCGGCGTCGAACTTCGGCTCGCCGCTGAGTGCGAGATGGCGCAGCCGCCCCTGCGCATCGTGGCTCGAGGTGATCAGGTTGCTGAAAGGCCGGTGCGCCTCGAGGTCGGCGCGGTGGGCGTCGAGCTGATCGTCGTCCAGGCCCAGGCCGGTGTGCTCCCAGGGCGTGCGGCCGATGGCACGCTGCGGCGACAGCGTCGCGCCGCCGGCGCGGCTCTCGGTGACGCGGGTGAAGCGGAACTCCTCGTCCTGCTCCCAGTACCAGTCGACCGCGATGCCCAGCAGCTCGCGGAAGCGCCGCTCGCGCTCGGCGCTGTCGGCCAGGTAGTGGTCGAGCACGCGCGACACCATCGTGCCGCCGGCCACGCCGCAGGCGATCAGCAGCCAGTGGATGGCGCACAGCACCGGCACCGACACCAGGCCCGGCGGCGCCGGCAGGAAGCCGCCGAGGTGGGCCCAGGCCAGGGCGCCGACCGTCAGCGCGCTCAGGCCGGCGAGCGCGACGCCATGGCGAACGCCTGCCACGGCCCCGAGCATGCACACCACCAGCGCGCCGAAGGCGATCGCCGGATTGCGCAGGCCGTCGCCCAGCGCCACGCTGGCGGACACGCTCATCACCAGGGCGATCACCGAGACGGCCAGCAGGGCCCTGTTCATCGGGAAGCCGCTGCGCCGGCTGGCGCGCAGCGCCCAGGCGGCGAACAATGCGTAGGCGATGAAGGCCGCGCACAGCGACACGCGCGTGGCCACCGACACCGGCGTGGGCAGCAGCCCGAAGATGGCCGCGCCGGACAGCGCGGCGCCGATGGCCGTGCCGAAATACAGCGGGCCGACCAGGCGCCGCACGGCATCGGGCGTTTCGACCGCTTTCACGCGGGGGCGAAGGCTCATCGGTCACGTCCCCGCTCGGGGGCTCGGGCGTCGTTCGAAGGTGGCGCCCGCGTACCGGGCTGGTCCCCGCGGCGCGGGCCGCCGTGATGTTACGACGAGCGGCCGAGCGCAGTCACCAGGGAATCGTGCAGTTGTTGCGGGTCGATCGGCTTGGTCAGGAAGCCGCTCATGCCGCTGGCCAGGGCCTGCTCGCGTTCGGAGCTCAGCGCCGCGGCGGTCAGCGCGATGATGGGCAGGCCCTGCCCGGCCGGCCCGGCGCGCAGCCGCCGCGTGGCCTCGTAGCCGCTCATCACGGGCATCTGCACGTCCATCAGCACCAGATCAAAGGGCCGGCCCTGCGCTGCGGCGAGTTCGACGGCCTGCACGGCCTGCGCGCCGTCGAGCGCCTGGTCGACCGACACGCCCCATTGTTCGAGCATGGCCACCGCGATGGTCATGTTGACCGCGTTGTCCTCGACCATCAGCACGCGCACGCCCGTCAGCGGTGACGGCTCGAGCTGGCCGAAACCCGAGTCGTGCGCCGGCGCCTCGGTGGCCGGCAGCGGCAGCTCGACCCAGAAGCGGCTGCCGTGGCCCGGCTCGCTGTCGACGCCGACCGCGCCGTGCATCAGCGTGGCCAGTTCGCGGCAGATCGACAGGCCCAGGCCGCTGCCGCCGAAGCGGCGCGTGGTCGACTGATCGGCCTGCGTGAAAGGCTGGAACAGCCGGGCGCGCACCTCGCCCGAGATGCCCGGGCCGGTGTCCAGCACCTCGAAGCGCAGCGTTTCGCCGTGTTCTGCCGAAGCACGCAGCTGAACGCTGCCCTTGGCGGTGAACTTCAGCGCGTTGTTGAGGAAGTTGCCGAGCACCTGGCGCACGCGCACCGGGTCGCCCCACACCCATTGCGGCAGGCCGGCGCCCCGCTCGAAGCCGAACTCCAGGCCGCGCGCGTCGGCCAGCGTGCCATACACCTGGCGCAGCGACTCGAGCAGCGCATGCAGGTCGAACGCGACCTGCTCGACATCGAGTTTGCCGGCCTCGATCTTCGACAGGTCGAGCACGTCGGAGATCACCGCCGAGAGCGTCTCGGCACTGTCGGCGATCTGCTCGAGGTACTGGCGGCGGCGCCCCTCGTCGATCTCGGGCCGCCGCGCCAGCCGCGCCAGGCCGACCAGGCCGTTGAGCGGCGTGCGGATCTCGTGGCTGGTGTTGGCGAGGAACTCGCTCTTCGCGCGGTTGGCCGCCTCGGCATCGTCGCGGGCCTTGGCCAGCGCCTGCTCGAAGCGGTGGCGTTCGCTGATGTCCTCGACGATCCAGATCGTGCCGCCGGCCATCGGGTGGCGCGGGTCCACCGCCTTGGCCAGCATGCGGCACCAGAACGTCGACCCGTCGCGCCGTGCCAGTTCGCGCACGATCTCCACCGACTCGCCGCGCGTCAGCGGCGGTCCGATGAGGTTGCCGACCGCGCAGTACTCCTCGTCGCTGGACCAGACCGCGCGCCCGGGCTGGCCGAGCAGCGTGCCGGGCGCCCAGCCGAGCATCTTCTCGATGGCCGGGTTGGCCTGCACGAACACCTGGCCCCGTGTGCAGGCGATGCCCAGCGAGGCGTTCTGCAGCACGGCCTCGTGCGCGAGGCGGTCGCGCTCGGCGGCGCTGACATCCCGGCCGTTGAGCACGAGGTAGTGGCCCCCCTCCAGCTCGAAGCTGGCGGCCGAGATCAGCAGCGAGAAGCGCTGGCCGGACTTGGAGACGAACACGGTCGGCAGGTCCTTCACCGCGCCCTGTTCGCGCAGGCGCCGCACGAACTCTTCGCGGGTCGCGCTGTCGCCCCACACGCCGAGCTCCACGGAGGTGCGGCCGAGCGCCTCGGCCGCGGCGTAGCCGGAAAAGCGCGTGAAGGCCTCGTTGACCATCACGTAGCGGCCGCTGTCCAGGTCGGTCAGGGTGATCAGGTCGGGGCTGGTGGTGACCAGGTGCGACAACATCGCCTCGGAGCGGCGCAAGGCCTCGGCGTCGGCAACCCGGTCGCTGATGTCGCGCGAGACGCCCCAGTAGCCGAGGAAGACGCCGTGCTCGTCGACGCGCGGCTCGCCGCTGATCAGTTCGTGGCGCAGGCTGCCGTCGGGCCGGCGCCAGCGCACGTGCAGGTCGCGGAAGGGGCGCCGCGCCTGCAGGTCCGCCTGGTGGGCGGCCAGCGCGCCGTCGTCGTAGAGCATGTCGGCCTGCTCCCAGGGCCGCGTCATCGGCTGCGGGGTCGGCAGGAAGCGCTGGTCGCTCTGGCGCCGCCACACCGCGGTGACGATGAACTGCTCGTTCATCTCCCAGTACGAGTCCGCGGCAATGCCCAGCAGCCCTCGAAAGCGCATCTCGCGATCGCGGCTGGCGCCCAGGTAGTGGTCGAACACGCGGCTGACCAGGTGGCCGGCCGACAGGCCCACGCCGACCAGCACGAGCAGGGTCAGGAGCCGGCGCGACAGTGGCATGGCTTGCAGCAGGCTCGCTCCCGGCAGCCAGCCGGCGTGCTCGGCCCAGGCCAGACCGATCAGCAGCGCGGCGCCGGCCGCGGCGACCAGCAGCCCGAGGCGGCTGTTCACGGTGGCGCTCATCACGAAAGGCGCCACGCACAGGAAGCCGATCACCGGCGCGTTCAGGCCCCAGCCGTTCACCACCGACGAGCCGCCGATCAGCAGCAGGCCGGCGACGCAGGTGACCAGCATGCCGATGTCGCTTCGCAGCCCCGTCCAGCGCCAGGCGAGCAGGCTGAAGCCAGCGGAAAGCACAAAGCCGATGAGCAGGCCCAGCCGCCCGGGCATCGGCATGGCGGCGTTGGTGGCCACCAGCAGCGCACCGATGCTGCTGAGCACCGCGGAGGTGACGAAGATGTAGCGGCGCACGAACGCACGGGCGTCGTGGCGCGGATCGGTGAGCAGGGTCGGATTCAAGTTGACTGCTGGAGCCGGGCGGGCCCGTGCCCAGTCTGCCCCCAAAACCTCGTGATCAGGACGGGTTTAACCCGCTGAGTCGCGCCCTGCCGCCAAGGATGCACGCGTGGCCAGCGCGGCGGCGCGCGCGGCCGAGGCGAATTCGTTGCCGCGGCTGGCGTAGAGGATGGCACGCGAGGAGTTCACCACCACCGGCGCGCTGGTGCGCCCGGCCGTGCCGCGCCAGCCGGCGCGCACGGTGGCCAGCGCATCGCCGCCCTGGGCGCCCACGCCGGGGATCAGCAGCGGCAGCGTCGGCGCGAGTTCGCGCACGCGCTCGATCTCGGCCGGGAAGGTGGCGCCCACCACCAGGCCGAGCTGGCCGCTGCGGTTCCAGGGGCCGGCCGCGAGGCGGGCGATGTGCTCGTAGAGCAGGTCGCCGGTGACCAGGCGCTGCGACTGCAGGTCCGAGCCGCCCGGGTTGGAGGTGCGGCACAGCAGGAACAGGCCCTTGTCCTCGTACTTCAGCCAGGGCTCGACCGAGTCGAAGCCCATGAAGGGCGACAGCGTCACCGCATCGGCGCGGTAGCGCTCGAAGGCCTCCAGCGCGTACTGCTCGGCGGTGCTGCCGATGTCGCCGCGCTTGGCGTCCAGGATCACCGGCACGCCGGGCGCGACGGCGCGGATGTGCGCCATCAGCCGCTCGAGCTGGTCTTCGGCACGCTGCGCGGCGAAGTAGGCCACCTGCGGCTTGAAGGCGATGACCAGGTCCTTCGTCGCGTCGACGATGGTCGCGCAGAAGTCGAAGATGCGCGAGGCATCGTGCTGCCAGGCGCCTGGGAACTTGGAGGGTTCCGGATCGAGCCCGACGCACAGCAGCGACTCGTTGGTGCGCTCGGCCGCGGCGAGCTTCTCGGTGAAGGTCTGTGCCATCAGCCCGCTCCGGCATCCAGACGTCGGGCCAGCGCCGCCGCCACGCCGGTGTAGTTGCCCGGGGTGAGCGCCTGCAGCCGCGCCTTCTCGGCCGCGGGCAGCTCCAGCGTGTCGATGAAGGCGGCGATGGCCTCGCGCGTGATCGCCTTGCCGCGTGTGAGCTCCTTGAGCCGCTCGTAGGGGTTGGGCAGGCCGTAGCGGCGCATCACCGTCTGGATCGGCTCGGCCAGCACCTCCCAGGCCGCGTCGAGGTCGGCCGAGAGCGCCTCGTGATTGATCTCCAGCTTGTCCAGCCCGCGCAGCAGCGAGTCGTAGCCGAGCACGGCGTAGCCCAGCGCCACGCCCATGTTGCGCAGCACGGTGCTGTCGGTCAGGTCGCGCTGCCAGCGGCTGATCGGCAGCTTCTGGCTCAGGTGCGTGAGCAGCGCATTGGCCAGGCCGAAGTTGCCCTCGGCGTTCTCGAAGTCGATCGGGTTGACCTTGTGCGGCATGGTCGACGAGCCGATCTCGCCGGCCTTCAGCCGCTGCTTGAAGTAGCCCAGGCTGACGTAGCCCCAGACATCGCGCGACCAGTCGATCAGGATGGTGTTGGTGCGCGTGACGGCGTCGAACAGCTCGGCCATCCAGTCGTGCGGCTCGATCTGGATGGTGTACGGGTTGAACGTGAGGCCGAGCTGGTCTTCGACCACCTTGCGGCTGAACGACTCCCAGTCGAAGGCCGGCCAGGCGGCCAGGTGCGCGTTGTAGTTGCCCACCGCGCCGTTCATCTTGGCCAGCATCTTCACGTCGGCGATGCGGCCGCGTGCGTGCGCCAGGCGCGCCACCACGTTGGCGACTTCCTTGCCCACGGTGGTCGGGCTGGCCGTCTGGCCGTGCGTGCGGCTGAGCATGGGCACGTCGGCCAGCGTGTGCGCCATCTGTGTCAGCCGGGCGACGATGCGGTCCAGCGCCGGCAGCAGCACCTCGGCGCGCGCCGCCTGGAGCATCAGGCCGTGGCTGGTGTTGTTGATGTCCTCGCTGGTGCAGGCGAAGTGCACGAACTCTGACGCGGCCTTCAGCTCGGGGCTGTTCTCGAAGCGGCTCTTCAGCCAGTACTCGACCGCCTTGACGTCGTGGTTGGTGGTGCGCTCGATGTCCTTGATGGCCTGCGCGTCGGCCTCGCCGAAACGCAGCACCAGCCCGCGCAGCAGCCCGCGCGAGGCCTCGGACAGCGGCTTGAACTCGGCGAAGCCGGCGTCCGACAACGCGATGAACCACTCCACCTCGACCTGCACGCGGCGGTGCATCAGGCCGAATTCCGAGAGCAGCGGGCGCAGCGGCGCCACCTTGGCGGCGTAGCGGCCGTCGAGCGGCGACAGGGCGGTGAGGGCGGACAGGGTCATCGCGAAGGGCGCCGCGGGGCGCCGGCAGGGGCGGGTTGACCCTGATTCTAGGTGCCGCGCCTGACGGCTTCGCGACGGCGCAGCAGCAGGTACCAGGCCGCCGGAACCACGAGCATGGACAGCAGCGGCGCGGTCACCATGCCGCCGATCATCGGTGCCGCGATGCGCGCCATGATCTCGGAGCCGGCGCCGTGGCCCCACATCATCGGCACGAGGCCGGCCATCACGATGGCCACGGTCATCGCCTTGGGCCGCACGCGCAGCACCGCCCCTTCGCGGATCGCCGCGAGCAGGGTCTCCTCGTTGTCGGGCTCGCCGGCCGCCAGCCGGCGCCGCAACGCGTTCTCGAGGTAGACGAGCATGACCACGCCGAACTCCGCGGCCACCCCCGCCAGGGCGATGAAGCCCACGGCCGTGGCGACGGAGACGGAGTGGCCCAGCGCCCAGACCAGCCAGAAGCCACCCACCAGCGAGAACGGCACGGCGGCCATGACCAGCATCGCGTCGGTCGCGTTGCGGAACAACAGGTACAGCAGCACGAAGATGACTGCCAGCGTCGCAGGCACCACCACCTTCATGCGCTGCGTGGCGCGCTCCAGGTATTCGAACTGCCCCGACCAGCTGATGGCGTAGCCGGCCGGCATCGCCACCTCCTTCGCGACGGCGGCCTGCATGTCCTGCACGACGGAGCGCAGGTCGCGCCCGCGCACGTCGACGTAGACCCAGCCGGACAGGCGCGCGTTCTCGCTGCGCAGCATCGGCGGCCCTTCCGCGAGGCTCACCTTCGCGACGTCCTGCAGCAGCAGGCGGGCGCCCCCGTCGGTCACGAACGGCAGCGTGCGCAGGCGCTCGAGGGAGTCGCGGATCTCCCGCGGGTAGCGGACGTTGATGGGGAAGCGCTCGCGCCCGCTGACCACCTCGCCGACGTTCTCTCCGCCGATGGCGGTGGCGACGAGGGCCTGCACGTCGGCGACCGACATGCCGTAGCGGGCCGCTGCGGCGCGGTCCACGTCGATGTCGATGTAGCGGCCGCCCGTCAGCCGCTCCGCCAGCGCGGACGAGACGCCCGGCACCTTCTTCACGACCAGCTCGACCTGCGTGGCCAGCCTGTCGAGGGTGGCCAGGTCGGCTCCGGCCAGCTTGATGCCGACCGGGCTCTTGATGCCCGTGGCCAGCATGTCGATGCGGTTGCGGATGGGCGGCACCCAGATGTTGGACAGGC
>CAZVLY010000112.1:0-12533 GCA_964628175.1 uncultured Piscinibacter sp.
GCGCGGCGCACGGGATGCAGGACCAGGACCACTCGGCGCTGGTGCGGGCGCTGGAACTGCTCGCCAAGCACGAGGTGTCCGGAGCCACGCCGGGATAATCCGGCGCATGAGCACGCCGAATCCCCACACCGACCCGCGCGGTTTCCTGCGCGCCCTCTACGACGCCGCGGTGGCGCGCGCGCTGCCGGCCGAGACCACCGCTGCCTGGTTGCCGCCGCCGCCGAAGGGCCGCACGGTCGTCATCGGCGCCGGCAAGGCCGGCGGCGCCATGGCCGCGGCGGTCGATGCGCTGTGGCCGAAGGATGCGCCGCTGTCGGGCCTGGTCGTCACGCGTTACGACCACGTGCCGCCTGCGTACAAGGCGAAGCCGGGCCGCATCGAGGTGGTCGAGGCCGCGCACCCGGTGCCCGACGAGGCCGGCCGCCGCGCCGCGCAGCGCATCGCCGAACTCGCGCAGGGCCTGAGCGCCGACGACCTGGTGCTGTGCCTGATCTCCGGCGGCGGCTCCGCGCTGCTCTCGCTGCCTGCCGCCGGCATCACCCTGGAAGAGAAGCAGGCGATCAACAAGGCGCTGCTGAAGAGCGGCGCCGCGATCGACGAGATGAACTGCGTGCGCAAGCACCTCTCTGCGATCAAGGGCGGTCGGCTGGCGACGAACTGCGCGCCGGCGCGCGTGGTCACGCTGCTGATCAGCGACGTGCCGGGCGATGCGCCCGAGGTCATCGCCAGCGGCCCGACGGTGCCCGACAGCACGACCTGCGCCGACGCGCTGGCCATCCTGACGCGCTACGGCATCGAGATCCCCGCAGCGGCCCGCGCCGGGCTGGAAGGCGGCGCCTTCGAGTCGCCCAAGCCCGGCGACCCGCGTTTCGCCGGCCACGCCGTGCACATGATCGCCACGCCGCGCCAGAGCCTGGAGGCCGCAGCGGCGGTGGCACGCAGCGCCGGCATCACGCCCTACATCCTCAGCGACGAGATGGAGGGCGAATCGCGCGAGGTCGGCAAGGTGCATGCGGCGCTGGCGCGCTCGGTGGCACGCAGCGGCACGCCCTTCACGACGCCCTGCGTGATCCTCAGCGGCGGCGAGACCACCGTGACGGTTCGCTCGAAAGGCGGCCGTGGCGGCCGCGCCACCGAATTCCTGATGGGCTGCGCGATCGCGCTGCAGGGCGAGCCCGGCGTGCACGTGCTGGCCGCCGACACCGACGGCATCGACGGCGTGGAAGACAACGCCGGTGCCATCGTCGCGCCCGACACGCTGGCCCGCGGTCTGGCGCGGGGCATGAAGGCGCAGGAGTACCTCGACCGCAACGACGCCTACGGCTTCTTCGCGCCGCTGGGCGACCTGGTGGTGCCCGGGCCCACCTTCACCAACGTGAACGACTTCCGCGCGCTGCTGGTGGTCTGAGGTCTGCCCCTATCATGGCGCGGCCCGCGGGCACGCCATGGATCCGAACACCGTCATCATCATGCTGGCCACCCACCTGATCTGCTCAGGGGGGCTGTACTACCTGATCGGCCGGGGCATGCCGCCGCGCAGCGGCCTGGGGCTGTGGTCGGCCGGCGGGGTGCTGTTCGGCACCGCCTACATCGCCCGCATGGTCGCCGGCCGCGACATCGCGGCGCCCTGGATGCTGGCGGCCGACGCGGCCATGGTGCTGGCGGCGCTGTTTTTCGTGGCGGGGCTGCGCCAGTTTCTCGGGCGCACGCCGGGACGCTGGCCGTTGTTCGCCGGCGCCGTGCTGGTCTACGGCGCGCTGCACCTGGCGGCCGTGCAGGCCGGGGGCCCGGTGGGCCGCCATGTGCTGCTCAACGTCACGCTCGGGCTGATCTACGGGGCGCTCGCCCTCGAGAGCCTGATGGCCCGCGGCGCGCAGGGCCGCGCACTGGCCTCCCCGCTGCTCGTGCTGACGCTGGTGATGGGCACCTTGTCGCTGCTCACCGGTGCGCGCGGCTTCTTCATCGGCATGAACGGCATGGAAGTCGTCTACCGCGGCCTGTATGCGCAGGTCTACTACGCATTCGCGTCGCTGGCCGCGGTGCTGCTCGGCCTGAACCTGGTGTGGATGGTGTTCGTGCGGCTGAACACGCAGCTGACCGAACTCGCCTCGCGCGATGCGCTCACGCGCGTGCTCAACCGCAACGGACTGGAGGAGGTGCTGTCGCGCCACTTCGCTGAACGCACCACGCGTCCGGTGACGCTGATGCAGGTGGACATCGACAACTTCAAGCGCATCAACGACAGCCATGGCCATGCCGCCGGCGACCTGGTGCTGCGCGAGGTCGCCGCATCGCTGAACGCCAACATCCGCGCCAGCGACTTCATCGCGCGTGTGGGCGGCGAGGAGTTCCTGGTCGGCTGCGTGGCCGCCGACGACGGCGTGGCGCGCGCGCTCGCCGACCGGCTGCTCAACGGCGTGCGCAAGCTCGAAGTGCTGCCCCCCGGCGTGAAGCTGCCGATCCACTGCACCGTCAGCATCGGCATCTCGCGGCGCTGCAACGAGCGGGCCGACTGGGAGCGCTGCTGGGCCGAGGCCGACCGCGCCCTGTACGCCGCCAAGGCCGCCGGGCGCGACCGTGTCATGGCCGCCGGCGCGATGCCGCCCGAGCCGCGCGCGGCCGCTCCGATCAGGTCACCGGCGCCGGGTTGAACAGCACCAGCGCGTTGTGCAGCCGGTGGCGCTCGGCCCAGGTGCGCTCGCCGCTGGCCACCGCGAGCAGGCGGTGGAACAGCTCCCAGCCCAGCTCCTCGATGCTCTTCTCGCCGGTGGCGATGCGGCCGGCGTCGAGGTCCATCAGGTCGTGCCAGCGCCGCGCCAGCTCGCTGCGCGTGGCCACCTTGAGCACCGGGCATTCGGCCAGGCCGTAGGGCGTGCCGCGGCCGGTGGTGAAGACGTGCAGGTTCATGCCGGCGGCCAGCTGCAGCGTGCCGCAGATGAAGTCGCTGGCCGGCGTGGCGGCGTAGATCAGGCCGCGCTGGCCGGGCGCGAGCTTCTCGCCCGGCGCGAGCACGCCGCTGATCGGCGCGCTGCCGCTCTTGACGATCGAGCCCATCGCCTTCTCGACGATGTTGGACAGGCCGCCCTTCTTGTTGCCCGGCGTGGTGTTGGCGCTGCGGTCGACCTGGCCGCGCTGCAGATAGGCGTCGTACCAGGCCATCTCGCGCACCATCGCCTGCGCCACCTCGGGCGTGGCGGCGCGCGCGGTGAGCTGGTCGATGGCGTCGCGCACCTCGGTGACTTCGCTGAACATCACCGTGGCCCCGGCGCGCACCAGCAGGTCGCTGGCGAAGCCCACCGCCGGATTGGCGGTGACGCCGGAGAACGCGTCGCTGCCGCCGCATTGCACGCCCACCACCAGCTCGCTGGCCGGCACCGCCTCGCGGCGGCGCGCGTTCAGCCGTTCGAGGTGCACGCGCGCCTGGCGCAGGATGGCATCGATCATCGAGTCGAAGCCGACATGCGCATCGTCCTGCAGGCAGACCACGTCGAGCGCCGGCTGTGTGGCCGCCTCGCCGATCGCGAAGCTGCCCGGCGGCAGCAGGCGCTCGGGCTGCAGCTTCTCGCAGCCCAGGCTGACCACCATCACCTCGCCGCCGAAGTTCGGGTTCAGGCTGATGTGGCGCAGCGTGCGGATCGGGATCACCGCGTCGGGCGCATCGATCGCCACGCCGCAGCCGTAGCCGTGCTCCAGGCCGACCACGTCGTCGACCTGCGGATACAGCGGCAGCAGTTCGCTGCGGATGCGCCGCACGGCATGCTCGACGACGCCGGCCACGCACTGCACGGTGGTGGTGATCGCCAGCAGGTTGCGCGTGCCCACCGAGCCGTCGGCGTTGCGGTAGCCCTGGAAGCTGAAGCCCTCGAGCGGCGGCAGCGCCGGCGCGCGCGCCGACGCCATCGGCAGGCCCACGAGCCCGCGCGCCTCGGGCATCTCGAGCAGGCGCTCGTGCACCCAGCGGCCGGCCTCGATGTCGCGCAGCGCGCGGCCGATGCGCACGCCGTAGCGCGTCACTGCGTCGCCCGCCTTCAGCTCGACCAGCGCCACCTTGTGGCCCTGCGGGACCTGGTCCTTCAGCACCAGGCCACCCGGGCAGGTCGTGCCGGCCGGCAGGCCGCCGTCGTTGGCGACGATCGCGACGTTGTCGCGATCGTTCATGCGGATGAGCAGGGGGTTCGCGCTCACGTCATTCCGGCTTCACGTTGCCGTCCTTGACGACCTTCTGCCACTTCGCCAGCTCGCTGCGGCCGAAGGCGCTGAACTGCTCGGGCGTGTTCGCGGCATGGTCCAGGCCGAGGCCTTCCATCTTCGCCTTCACCTCGGCGGTGGCGAGGATCTTCTCGATCTCGGCATTCATGCGCTGCACGACGGCCGGCGGCGTGCCGGCCGGCGCGTAGATCGCCTGCCAGCTCGCCACGTCGAAGCCGGCGATGCCGGCCTCCTGCAGCGTCGGCACGTCGGGCAGCACCTTGCTGCGCTTCGCGGAGGTGACGGCCAGGGCGCGCACCTTGCCCGACTGCACGTGCGGCAGCGCCACGGTGGCGGTCTCGAAGCTCATCGGGATCTGGCCGCCGATGACGTCCTGCACGGCCGGCGCGCTGCCCTTGTAGGGCACGTGGGTCAGCGGTGCGCCGGCGAGCAGCTTGAACATCTCGCCGGACATGTGCTGCGAGCTGCCCTGGCCGGCCGAGGCGAAGGGCAGCGGCTCCTTCTTCGCCGCCGCGACGATGTCGGCCACCGTCTTGTAGGGCTGCGCGGCGCCGACCAGCAGCACGTTGGAGATGCTGCCGAGCAGGATCACCGACGCGAAATCCTTGGCCGCGTCGTAGGGCATCTTCGCCTGCAGCGCCGGGTTGATCGCGTGGCTGGCGATGGTGCCGAGCAGGAAGGTGTAGCCGTCGGGGGCGGACTTGGCCACGCTGTCCGCGCCGATCACGCCGCCGGCGCCGGCCTTGTTCTCGATCACCACCGTCTGCTTCAGCGAAGCCTGCAGCTTCTCGCCCAGGGTGCGGGCGAGGATGTCGCTGGTGCCGCCGGCGGCGAAGGGCACGACGATGCGGATCGGCTGCTTCGCCGGCCACTCCTGGGCGAAGGCCAGCGAAGGCAGCGAGGCGAGGGCGAGTGCGCAGACGAGAGTGCGGCGGAAGGGGGACATGTCAGGCTCCGGTGAAGAAAGTCAGGTCAGGGCGATCGCCTCGACCCAGTTGGGATTGCGGCCCACGGCGTGTTCGTGGCGAGGATCGAGCTGGCCGCTGTGCGGATCGATGGCCAGCACGCCGACGGCGTGCGAGAGCTGCCCGGCGGCGATCAGCCAGCGGCCCGAGGGCGAGATGGCGAAGCCGCGCGGCTGCGCCTGCGTCGGCCAGTGGCCGATCGGCGCGATCCGGCCGCTGGCGGCGTCGACGGCGAAGCCGGCCAGCGTGCTCGAGCGGCGTTCGCTGGTGTAGAGGAAGCGGGCGTCGGGCGTGAGGCGCAGCTCGGCGGCCCAGGGCTCACCGGTGAAGGCGGGCGGCAGCGTGGACAGGCTCTGCACGCAGTGCAACGCACCGGTGGCCGGGTCGACGGCGAGCACGTCGACCGACGCGTCGAGTTCGTTGAGCAGGTAGACGAAGCGGCCGTCCGGCGCGAACGCGAGGTGGCGCGGGCCGGCGCCGTCGCGCACAGCGACGCTGGGCGGCGACAGCGGCCTCAGCGCCCCGCTGGCCGCATCGAAGCCGAACTGCATCACCACGCCGCCGCCCAGCGAGGTGGCGTAGACGAAGCGGTTGCCCGGTGCCGCGCGCATCGCATGCGCCTTCGGCCCGGTGGGGATCAGCTGCGTGGCCGCAGCGGGCCGGCCTTCGGCGTCGATCGGACTCAGCGCCAGCAGGTTGCCGTGGTACGAGGCGCTGAACAGCCAGCGACCGCTGCCGTCGACCGCGAGGTGCGCCATGCTCTGCGGCAGCGGCGCGTCGCCGATCGGCGTGAGTCGGCCGTCGCGCGCGTCGATCGCGAAGGCGAGCACCGACCAGGGCTCGTTGCGCCGTGCCGCATACAGCCGGCGCCGGTCGGGGCTGACGGCCAGCGGCATCACGGTGCCGTTGGCGGCCACGGTCTGCACGGTGGCCAGCGTGCCGCGCGACTCGTCGAGCGCGAGAACGGAGATCTCGGCGCTGTCGGCGTTGCTGACGTAGACGATGGTGGTGGAGTTCATGGCCATCAAGGCTACTTCAGCACGAGGTTGGGCAGCCACATCGCGAAACCGGGCACGTAGGTCACGAGCATCAGCGCGGCGATCAGCGCGCCGTAGAACGGCCAGATCGTCTTCATCACCTCGCCCACCGAGATCTCGCCGATCGTGCAGCCGACGAACTGCGTCGTGCCCACCGGCGGGGTGTTCAGGCCGAGCGCGCAGTTGATCAGCATGACGATGCCGAACTGCTCGGTGCTCATGCCGTACTGCTGGCAGATCGGCAGGAAGATCGGCGTGCAGATCAGGATCGTCGCCGCCATGTCGAGGAAGGTGCCGAGCACGAAGAGGATGATGTTCACCCACAGGAAGATCACCCAGGGCGCGCTGCTCGTCGAGGCGAGCGCCTTGCCGGTCAGTTCGGCCACGCCGTACAGGCCGATCAGGTAGCCGAACATCGAGCTGATGCCGATCAGCAGCAGCACGGTGCCGGTGGTCTTCACCGCCTTCGCCGCGGCCTTCAGGAACTGCTCGCGTGTGAGCTTGCGGTACACCAGCGCGGAGAGGAACAGCGCCCACAGCACCGCGACCGAGGCCGACTCGGTGGCCGTGAACGCGCCCGACAGGATGCCCGCGATGATGATCACGACCACCAGCAGGCCGGGCAGCGAGGCGGCGAAGGACTGGCCGACGATCCTCCAGCCCGGGAAGGCGCCGGCGGGGTAGCCGCGCTTGACGGCGACCGCGTAGGCCGCGACGAGGTTGCAGATCGTCAGCAGGATCGCCGGCACGATGCCGGCGAGGATCAGCGCCGCGATGCTCACCTTGCCGCTGGCGGCCAGCGTGAAGATGATCATGTTGTGCGAGGTGGGCATCAGCGCGCCGACCAGCGAGGCGTGCGTCGTCACGTTCACCGCGTAGTCGGCGTGGTAACCCTCCTTCTTCATCTGCGGGATCAGCACCGCGCCCATCGCCGACACGTCGGCCACCGGCGAGCCCGACACGCCGCCGAACAGCGTGCAGGCGAGCACGTTGGACATGCCCAGGCCGCCGCGCACGTGGCCGGCCAGGGCCTTGGCGAAGCCGACGATGCGGTCCGCGACGCCGCCGTACATCATGATCTCGCCGGCGAAGATGAAGAACGGGATCGCCAGGAACGAGAACGGGTTCATCCCGGAAATCATCTGCTGGAAGCCCACCGCGAGCGGCAGGCCTTCATAGAGGATGGTGGCCAGCGACGACAGTCCGATCGAGAAGGCCACCGGCACGCCGAGCAGCAGCAGCAGCGTGAAGCTCAGGCACAGGATGCTCAATGCCATGCCGGAGTGACCTCTTCGCCCTGGAGCAGCGCCAGGATGTGTTCGATCGAGAACAGCGCGACCAGCACGCCCGCCAGTGCCGGCGGCGCGTACTTGAAGGCTTCCGACAGACCCAGCGTCGGGATCTTGTAGCCCGCCACGCTCTCGGCCAGCACCGCGCACTGCCACGCCATCACCAGGCCGAACAGCAGCACGAGCGCGTGGATCAGCAGTTCCATCTTCAGGCGCAGCTTCGCGGGTGCGAGCACGAGCAGCGACTCGAGCCCGATGTGGCCGGCGTCGCGCACGCCCACCGCCATGCCCAGCATGGTGACGTAGAGCACCAGCAGCACCGCGCCGCTCTCCGCCCAGGTGGGCGTGTCGTTGAAGACGTAGCGGCCGATCACCTGGTAGAGCACCGCGACGATCAGCAGCACCAGGCCGCCCACGCCGACGCGCAGGCACAGCCGCGCAAGCGCGGCGCAGAAGCGCGTGTACATGGCGGGCCTACTTGACCTCGCCGATGCGCTTGACGAGGTCCTGCAGCTTCGGGTCCTTCAGGAACTTGTCGTAGACCGGCTTCATCGCGGCCTGGAAGCTGGACTTGTCGACGTCGACGATCTGCGCGCCGCCGGCCTTCACGACCTCGAGCGACCTGGCCTCGCGTTCGTCCCACAGCTTGCGCATGTAGCCCACGCTCTCCTTCGCGGCGGCGCGGATCTGCTTCTGCTCGTCGGGCGAGAGGCCGTCCCAGACCTTCTTGCTGAACAGCAGGATCTCCGGCGCCATCGAGTGCTCGGTCTTGTTGTAGTACTTCGCCACCTCGAAGTGGCGCGTGCTCTCGTAGCTCGGGTAGTTGTTCTCGGCCGCGTCGACCAGGCCGGTCTTCAGCGCGGTGTAGACCTCGCCGAAGGGCATCGGCGTGGCATTCGCACCCATCGCCTCCATCAGCGCCACCCACAGGTCGCTCTGCTGCACGCGGATCTTCATGCCCTTGGTGTCGGCCAGTGTCTTCACCGGTTTCTTCACCGAGTAGATCGAGCGCGAGCCCGAGTCGTAGAAGGCCAGGCCGATGAAGCCCTGCGACTCGCAGTCCTTCAGGATCTCGTCGCCGATCGCGCCGTCGAGCACCTTGCGCATGTGCTCGGTGGAGCGGAACAGGAAGGGCATGGTCGGCACCATCGTCGCCGGGCAGATGTTGTTCATCGGCGCCACGTTCACGCGCGTCATCGCCAGCGCGCCGAGCTTGGTCTGCTCGATGGTGTCCTTCTCGTTGCCCAGCGCGGACTTGGCGAACACCTTGATGCTGTGCTTGCCGCCGGAGGACTTGGCCAGCGTCTCGCCCATGTGGCGCACGGCCAGCACGGTCGGGTAGTCCTCGGGGTGGATGTCGGAAGAGCGGAACTCGGTGGCCTGCACCGGGGCGCCCAGCGCGGCCAGCGCCATCGAGGCGCCCAGCGCCCATCGTGTCGTCGTCATGTGCTCGTCTCCTGTCGCTTGGTCTGTCGGTGTCACTCGAAGGGGCCGGTGCGCACGAAGGCGCCGCCCTGGTACTGCGAGGCCGGGTCGTCGCGGTCGATCGCCGGCTGCCTCGCCTCGACCGCCGCGCGGAAGGGCTCGGAGCTGTCCTGCGGCGCGTAGCCGAGGTGGCGTGCCGCGGTGTTGTCCCACCAGGTGGTGGTGTTCGCCGACATGCCGTAGACGATGCTGTGGCGGACCACCGGCGCGGTGAGCGCCGACACCACGAGGCGCTCGAGGTCGTCGTAGCTCAGCCAGGTGGCGAGCATGCGGCGGTCCTTCGGCTCGGGGAAGGACGAGCCGATGCGCAGGCTCACCGTCTCGATGCCGTGGCGGTCCCAGTAGAACTGCGCCAGGTTCTCGCCGTAGGCCTTGGACAGGCCGTAGTGGCCGTCGGGGCGCACCGGCGCGCGCGCGTCGATGACTTCGTCCTGCCGGTAGAAGCCGGTGACGTGGTTGGAGCTGGCGAAGACGATGCGCTTCACGCCCTGCAGCCGCGCCGCCTCGTAGAGGTTGAAGGCGCCGACGATGTTGGCCTGCAGGATCAGGTCGAAGGGCTGCTCGGTCGATACGCCGCCCAGGTGCACGACCGCGTCGACGCCCTCGAGCAGCGCGCGCATGGCGGCGCGGTCTTCCAGCCGCACCGGGCGCAGTTCTTCGCCGGGCGCGGCCGCGCCGAGCTCGGCCATGTCGGAGACGCGCAGGACCTCGCAGCGCGCCTTCAGCCGCGGGCGCAGCACGCGGCCCAGGCCGCCGGCCGCGCCGGTGAGCAGCAGGCGGCGAAAACGCAGCGGGGAAGGGTAGGGCGAGGTCATGGGGCTTGCTACAGTTGCACCGATACCGCTTGAGGTAAGACGTCAGTTGTCGTATAACTGGCTCGATTCTTGGAGCGGGCCGTGGCACTGTCAAGGCGGTCCGTTCAGGGTTTATCCGGAGGTCTCGTGAATCAGGACGTCATTGCGGCGCGGCGACCGCGCACCCTGGCCCTCGGCGTGGTCGAGTCGCTGGGCGAACGCATCCGCGACGGCCGCCTGGCACCCGGCGACAAGCTGCCCACCGAGGCGGCGGTGATGGCCGAGTTCGGCGTCAGCCGAACGGTGGTGCGCGAGGCCATCTCCAAGCTGCAGGCCGCCGGCATGGTCGAGACGCGGCACGGCATCGGCACCTTCGTGGTCGGCGTGGGCGACGCCTCGGTGTTCCGCATCGAGCCGCAGCAACTGGCCACGCTGCGCGACGTGATCGCCGTGCTCGAGTTGCGCATCGGCATCGAGAGCGAGGCCGCCGGCCTGGCGGCGCAGCGGCGCACGGCGGCCAACCTGGCGGTGATGCGCGTCGCGCTCGATGCCTTCGCGGCGGCGGTGGAGGCGGGGCGCGACGCGGTCGCCGCCGACTTCCAGTTCCACGCCGAGATCGCGCGGGCGACGCAGAACGAGCACTTCACCGGCCTGCTGGCGACGCTGGGCGTGCAGATCATTCCGCGTGCGCGGCTCGAGGCGGGCGGCGAGGTGGAGCCGGCGCAGCAGTCCTACCTGCGGCGCGTCAACGCCGAGCACGAGAGCATCTACGACGCCATCGCCGCGCAGGATGCCGAGGCGGCGCGCGCGGCGATGCGCACGCACCTGGCCAACAGCCGCGAGCGGCGTCGCCGGGCTTTCGCGTCGGCCACCTGAAGGGATTCCCAGGCTTGACATTGCGGTCTCAAGTTGTACGATGACTGACAACTGAATCCAATGCTCCGCCCACAACCCACCCGAACGCCATGAAGAAGCTGCTGACTCTCGCCGCGCTGGCCTTTGCACTCGTCGCCCCGGCCCAGGCCTGGCCCGACAAGACCCTCACCCTGATCGTGCCCTTCCCGCCGGGCGGCTCGACCGACACCCTGGCGCGCAGCATCGGCCAGAAGATGCAGGACAAGCTCGGCCAGACGGTGATCGTCGACAACAAGGCCGGCGCCACCGGCACCATCGGCGCCGCGCTGGTCAAGCGCGCCGCGCCGGACGGCTACACGGTGCTGGTGTCCTCGCTCGGCCCCTTCGTGATCGCGCCGCACCTGCTGAAGAACGTGCCCTACGACGCCGGCAAGGATTTCGACCTGCTGACCGTCGCGGTGCAGGCGCCCAACGTGCTGGTGGTGCCGGCCGCCTCGCCGCACAAGAGCGTGGCCGACGTGATCGCCGCGCTGAAGAAGTCGCCCGACAAGATGAGCTTCGCTTCGTCGGGCAACGGCTCGTCGGACCACCTCACGGCCGAGCTGTTCTGGCTGCAGACCGGCACCAGCGGTACGCACGTGCCCTACAAGGGCGGCGCCCCGGCCGTCAGCGACCTGCTCGGCGGCCAGGTCGACGCCTCGTTCCAGAACATCAACGCGATCCTGCAGCACGTGGCCAGCGGCAAGCTGCGTGCGCTCGCGGTCACAGGCGCGAAGCGCTCGGCGCTGCTGCCGCAGGTGCCCACGCTGACCGAATCGGGCGTGAAGGATGCCGACGTCTACTCGTGGCAGGGCATCGCCGCGCCCAAGGGCCTGCCGGCCGACGTGAAGGCGAAGCTGCACGCCGCCATCGTCGCCGCGCTGAACGACCCTGCCGTGAAGCCCAAGCTGCTCGAGGTCGGCTTCGAGATCGTCGCCAACACGCCGGAGCAGTTCGCCGCCTTCCAGGCCGCCGAATCGGCGCGCTGGAAGCAGCTCATCGAGACCCGCAAGATCACGGCCGACTGAACCATGGGCACGCCGACGATCACCCAGTTGCAGGCGATCCCGGTCGCCGGCCGCGACAGCATGCTGCTCAACCTGAGCGGCGCGCACGGCCCCTTCTTCACGCGCAACCTGCTGATCCTCACCGACAGCGCCGGCCGCAGCGGCGTCGGCGAGGTGCCCGGCGGCGAGAAGATCCGCCAGACGCTCGAAGACGCTCGCGAGCTGGTGGTCGGCCAGCCGGTTGCCAACGTGCAGGCGGTGATGCAGGCGATGCAGCGCGCGTTCGCCGACCGCGACAGCGGCGGCCGCGGCCTGCAGACCTTCGACCTGCGCACCACCATCCACGCCGTCACCGCCGTCGAGTCGGCGATGCTCGACCTGCTCGGCCAGCACCTCGAGCTGCCGGTGGCGGCGCTGCTCGGCGAGGGCCAGCAGCGCGAGTCGGTGGAGATGCTCGGCTACCTGTTCTTCGTCGGCGACCGCTCGAAAACCGATCTGCCCTACGCGAGCGAGCCCGGTGCCGATGACGCCTGGTCGCGCCTGCGCCACGAGCCGGCGATGACGCCCGAGTCCGTCGTGCGCCTGTCCGAGGCGGCGCGCGAGCGCTACGGCTTCGACGACTTCAAGCTCAAGGGCGGCGTGCTCGCCGGCGACGCCGAGGTGGACGCCGTGATCGCGCTGCACGAGCGTTTTCCGCAAGCCCGCGTGACGCTCGACCCGAACGGCGGCTGGTGGCTGAAGGACGCGATCCGCCTGGGCCTGCGCATGCGCGGCGTGGTCGCCTACGCCGAAGACCCTTGCGGCGCCGAGCAGGGCTTCAGCGGCCGCGAGGTGATGGCCGAGTTCCGCCGCG
>CAZVLY010000113.1:0-11114 GCA_964628175.1 uncultured Piscinibacter sp.
ACCTTCTCCACGTCCGGCGTGTCCGGCACCATCGTGAAGACGATGTCGGCGCGCTCGGCCACGCCGCGCGCTGTGGTGCATTGCGTGGCGGTGCTCGAGGCGATCTCCGGGTGCAGCTTGCTGCGCGTGTAGACGAAGAGCTGGTGGCCGGCCTTGATCAGGTGCAGCGCCATCGGCGCACCCATGATGCCCAGGCCGATGAAGCCGATCTTGAGGGGAGTCGTGGTCATGAGGTTCTCTGAATCGATGTGAGGTTCAGCGCACCGGGCGCAGCTGGCGCCGCGCATGCTCCAGCCAGACGAGGCCGGCCTCGGTGCCGTTCTTCGGCTTGTACTCGCAGCCGACGAAGCCCTTGTAGCCGATGCGGTCCAGGTGCGCGAACAGGAATGAATAATGGATCTCGCCCGTGCCCGGCTCGTTGCGGCCGGGGTTGTCTGCCACCTCGATGTGGCCGATACTCGCGAGGTTCTTCTCCATCGTCGCGGCGAGCTCGCCCTCGCTGCGCTGCGCGTGGTAGATGTCGTACTGC
Source organism: uncultured Piscinibacter sp. (assembly GCA_964628175.1). Taxonomy (GTDB): domain Bacteria; phylum Pseudomonadota; class Gammaproteobacteria; order Burkholderiales; family Burkholderiaceae_C; genus Piscinibacter. The sequence continues at coordinate 530 of CAZVLY010000113.1, forward strand.
AGGAACAGGTTGTCCGCGCCGACCTCGTCCATGATCGAGATCGCCTGCACCGTACGGTTCAGGTAGAAGCCGGGGATGTCGTAGGTGTTGATCGGCTCGATCAGCAAGCGCAGGTTGGCCTTCCTGAGTTCCGCCGCGGCGTACTTCAGGTTGGCGACGAAGGTCTTGCGCAGCAGGTCGTCGCCGGCGCCCAGCGGCACCTTGCCGGCCAGGCAATTGAGCTGCGGCGCGCCCAGCGCGGTCGCGTACTCGATGGCCTTCGCCACGCCGGCACGGAACTCGTCGACCCGGTCGGGCAGGCAGGCGATGCCGCGCTCGCCGGCGTCCCAGTCGCCGGCGGGCAGGTTGTGCAGCACGACCGAGAGGCGATTGCCCTTCACCTTGGCCACCACCTCGCCCGGGGTGTGCGCATAGGGGAAGAGGAACTCGACCGAACCGAAGCCGGCGCGCGCGGCGCGGTCGAACCGGTCGAGGAAGGGCACCTCGGTGAACAGCATCGAGAGGTTGGCGGCAAAGCGGGGCATGTCCGTCTCCGGGTGTCGTTGTCTTGGTGTCGAAAGGCTCACTCGAGCAGGCCGGCCATCTCCAGGCCCTGGCGGCCCTCGGGGTGGCGGCAGTCGATCTCCTCGAACTCGTTGATCTTGTCGATCTCGGTGCCCATGGCGATGTTGGTCACCTTCTCGAGGATCACCTCGACGACCACCGGCACGCTGTACTTGCGCGCCATCGCCTGCGCCTCGACCATCGCCGCCTGGATCTTCTCCGGGTCGGTCACGCGCAGGCTCTTGCAGCCCAGGCCCTGCACCACGGCCTGGTGGTCGACGCCGTAGCTCTTGAGCGTGCTGTCCTCGACGTTCTGGTTCTCGAAGGCGAGCTGCACGCAGAAGTCCATCTCGAAGCCGCGCTGGCTCTGGCGGATCAGCCCGAGGTAGCTGTTGTTGACCAGCACCTGCACGTAGGGCAGGCGGAACTGCGCGCCCACCGCCAGCTCCTCGATGAGGAACTGGAAGTCGTAGTCGCCGGACAGGCCGACCACGGTGCGCGTCGGATCGGCGGCCACCACGCCGAGCGCGGCGGGGATCGTCCAGCCCAGCGGGCCGGCCTGGCCGCAGTTGATCCACTGGCGCGGGCCGTAGACGTTGAGGAACTGCGCGCCGGCGATCTGCGACAGGCCGATCGTCGTCACGTAGATGGTGTCGCGCGGGAACACCTTGTTCATTTCCTCGTAGACGCGCATCGGCTTGATCGGCGTCTCGGTGTAGTGGGTCTTGCGGTGCATCAGCTTCTTGCGCTCGGCACAGCGGTGCGCCCAGTCGCCGTAGGTCTTCAGCTTGCCGGCGTCGCGGCGTTCGCGCGCCACCTGCACGAAGAGCTCGAGCGCCGCCTTCGCATCGCTGACGATGCCGAAGTCGGGCATGAAGACGCGGCCGATCTGCGTGGGCTCGATGTCCACGTGAACGAATTTGCGGCCCTTGGTGTAGACCTCGGTGGAGCCGGTGTGGCGGTTCGCCCAGCGGTTGCCGATGCCCAGCACGAAGTCGCTGGCCAGCATGGTCGCGTTGCCGTAGCGGTGGCTGGTCTGCAGGCCGCACATGCCGGCCATCAGCGGGTGGTCGTCGGGGATCGTGCCCCAGCCCATCAGCGTGGGGATCACCGGCACGCCGGTGAGCTCGGCGAATTCCACCAGCAGCGCCGAGGCGTCGGCGTTGATGATGCCGCCGCCGGCCACGATCAGCGGCTTCTCGGCGGCGGCCAGCATGTCCAGCGCCTTCTCGATCTGCTTGCGGCTGGCCGCGGGCTTGTAGACGGGCAGCGGCTCGTAGGTGTCGATGTCGAACTCGATCTCGGCCATCTGCACGTCGAACGGCAGGTCGATCAGCACCGGGCCCGGGCGGCCCGAGCGCATCAGGTGGAAGGCCTGCTGAAAGGCGCGCGGCACCTGCGCCGGCTCGCGCACGGTGACGCTCCACTTGGTCACCGGCTTGCTGATGGACTCGATGTCCACGGCCTGGAAGTCTTCCTTGTACAGCCGCGCGCGCGGCGCCTGGCCGGTGATGCACAGGATCGGGATGCTGTCGGCGCTGGCCGAGTACAGGCCGGTGATCATGTCGGTGCCGGCCGGGCCGGAGGTGCCGATGCACACGCCGATGTTGCCGGCCTTGGCGCGGGTATAACCCTCGGCCATGTGCGAGGCGCCCTCGACGTGGCGTGCCAGCACATGGGCGATGGAGCCGCGCTCGCGCATCGCGGCGTACAGCGGGTTGATGGCGGCGCCGGGCACTCCGAAGGCCTGGTTGACGCCTTCCTTCTCCATCACCAGCACCGCGGCCATTGCCGCCTTCATCTTCGCCATGGAAGTCTCCTGTGGGTTTGCATCCGACTGACGCCGATGGTGGGTGTCCGCAGGCGCGGCGTGAAGCCCAGTGCGGGCATCAGTGCTATTCCCGGGCGGAATGGGTTGGCGGCCGGCCGGCCTGGCCGATCGACACTGCGTTGCCGGCAGGGCTATGCTCCCCGACGCAGCCAAAGACTGGGCAAGATCGCGCCGACCTCGGGAAAAGCCATCCATGACGCACCGTGCTTCGGCCCTGCGGGCAGCCCTTCGCTGTCGTGAGCGCGCTCGCAACTGGTGCCTCGCCGCGTGCTTGCTCATGGCCGTGCTGGCACCGTTGCCTGGCGTCGCACAGGGCGGCCGCACGCTGGTCATCGGCAGCGAGCAGGACTACCCACCCTTCGCCGTCGGCACGACGGACGCGACCGCGGGTGGTTTCACGGTCGAACTCTGGAAGGCCGTCGCCCGGGAGCAGGGAATCGAATACACCCTGCGCGTGCGCCCGTTCGACGAGTTGCTGAACAGCTTCAAGGCCGGCGATGTCGATGTGCTGCTGAATCTGGCGAAGTCGGACGATCGACGCAAGTTCGCCGACTTTTCGGCCACCCACGTCGTGGTCGGCGGCGCCATCTTCGTTCGCCAGGGCGACCGCCGCATCCGCGGGGAAGAGAACCTGGCCGGCAAGTCGATCATCGTGATCCGCAGCGACCTGGCGCACGATTACGCGGTCGGCAAGGGCTGGGCCGAGCAGCTGGTGTTCGTCGATTCCGCCGAGAAGGGCCTGCGCCTGCTCGCGGCAGGCCAGCACGACGCCATGCTGATCAGCAAGCTGGCGGGCATGCAGACCCTGCGCGATCGGGGCATTGCCGGTGTCGAACCGCTGCAGACCCGGGTCGGCTTCTCGCAGCGCTTCGCCTTCGCCGTGCGCAAGGGCGACACCGACCTGCTCGCCCGCGTCAACGAAGGGCTGGCCCTCGTCAAGGCAGAGGGCACCTACGACCGCCTGTATGAAAAGTGGTTCGGGCTCTATGAAGTCAGGCGCCTGGGCTGGCGCGAATGGTGGCCGACGCTGCTGGCTGCGGGGTCGGTCATTGCCATCGCCTGGCTGGTTTCGTTCCGCCGCCGACTGCGGCGCGACCGGCGCAATGCGGAGATCCTGCGCGACAGCGAGGCGCGCTGGAAGTTCGCTCTCGAAGGTGCGGGCGACGGCGTGTGGGATGCCGACCTGGCGAGCGGAACCTCGCTGTACTCGAAGCGCTGGAAGGAGATCCTCGGCTACCGCGACGATGAAATCGGCACCGCGCCCGACGAGTGGTCCAGGCGCATCCACCCCGACGATCGGGAACGCGTGCTGAGCGAGAACCAGGCTTGCGTCGATGGCCGGGCCGACAGCTTCGTGAGCGAGTTCCGCATGCGCACCAAGGACGATCGCTGGGTGTGGGTGCTGGATCGCGGCAAGGTGGTCGCTCGCTCGGCCGACGGCAAGGCCTTGCGCATGATCGGCACCCACACCGACATCAGTGCCCGCAAGGCCGCCGAGGCGCACGATGCTGCCCGGGCGCACGTCATGATGCAGATCGCCACGGGGCAGCCCCTGGCGCTGATCCTGGAGTCGATCGTGCGCGATCTCGAGTCCCGCGACGACTGGCGATGCAGCATCCAGCTGGTCGACCCGACGGGCCGGCTGCTCGTGGAGGGTGCGGCGCCCAGCCTGCCGGCCCCGTTCAGGCGCGCCGTCGACGGCCTGCCCATCGCCTCGGACGAAGCCACCTGCGCCACGGCCGCCCGCACGGGGGAGCGCCAGGTCTGCGCGGACATCGGCGCCGATCCGCGCTGGGCCCGGCTGCGCGAGCCGGCCGAGCAGGCCGGCGTGCGTGCCTGCTGGTGCGAGCCGATCCTGGCTGCGGACGGCACCGTGCTCGGTACCCTCGCGAGCTACCACGCCCGGCCCGGTATGCCGTCGCCGCCGGAGGTGCACGCCATCGTCGAGGCGGCACAGGTGGCGTCGATCGCCATCGAGCGCAAGCGCAGCGAACAGGCGCTGCGCGAGAGCGAGGCGCTGCTGTCCGAGCAGTCGCGCACCCTGCAGGCCACGCTGGAGCGGATGGAGCAGGGCGTGATGATGGTGAACGCCGACCACGTGGTCGAGGTCTGCAATCGCCGGGCGATCGAGTTGCTGGATCTCCCGCCCGCGTTGATGGCGTCCCGGCCAAGCTTCGCCCAGGTGCTGGAGTACCAGTGGTCGACGGACGAGTTCAGGCACACACCCGAGGAACTGCGCCAGTTCGTCCGTGCGGGAGGCATCCTCGACGAGCCGCAGCGCTACGAACGCAAGCGCCCGAACGGCCTGGTGCTCGAGATTCAGAGCGTGCCGATTGCCGGCGGCGGCGTGTTGCGCACCTACACGGACATCACCGACCGGAAGCGGGCCGAGGCCACGCGGCTCGTGCTCGAAGCGCAGCTGCTCGAGGCCCGCAAGCTGGAGGCGATCGGCACGCTTGCCGGCGGCATCGCGCACGACTTCAACAACATCCTGGCGGCGATTCTGGGCAACGTGGCGCTGGCTCGCGAGGATCTTGCGGACAGCCATGCCGCGCAGGCCTATCTCGATCAGATCTTCAAGGCCGGGCAGCGTGCCCGCAGCCTGGTCCAGCAGATCCTTGCCTTCAGCCGCCAGCAACCCGCCGAGTTCATCGTCGTTTCGCTGCGGCGGCTGATCCGGGAGACGGTCTCGATGCTGCAGTCGACCGCGGGGCCGTCGGTGAGGCTGGGCGCGGTCCTGCCCGAGACCGGGCTGGCCGTGCTGGGCAATCCGACCCAGCTGCAGCAGGTCCTGATGAACCTGGGCACGAATGCCTTGCATGCCTTGCGCGACGGTGCCGGGCACATCGAGATCGGCCTGGAGCCATGCAGCTTCGCGGCGTCCGGGCCGTCGCTGCCGCCGGCCGGGCTGGAGCCGGGCACCTACGCCCATCTGTGGGTTCGCGATGACGGGATCGGCATCGACGAGCAGACGCGACAGCGCATCTTCGAGCCCTTCTTCACGACCAAGCCGGTCGGACTGGGCACGGGGCTCGGCCTGGCGGTGGTGCACGGGATCGTCGAGACCCATGGCGGCGCGATCGAGGTGACGAGCGAGGTCGGGCGCGGAAGCAGCTTCGATCTGTACCTGCCGCTGGCCGAGCAGGAGAGCGGCCCGGTGCCGCTGGACGCGATCGACCTCGGCCCGGCGCGCGGCACCGGCCAGCATGTTCTCTACGTCGACGACGACGAGGTCATGGCGCTGATGGTGCAGGGCCTGCTGCAACGCCTGGGCTATCGGGTCACCGTTGCCTCGGGGGCACTCGAGGCGATCGACGCCGTCACCCGCGATCCTCGGGCCTTCGACCTCGTGGTGACCGACTTCAACATGCCGCGCCATTCGGGGCTGGACGTGGTGCGCGCGCTGGCCGAGATCCGGCCCGGCCTGCCCGTGGTGATCAGTTCAGGCTACGTGTCCGACGAGCTGAGACTGAATGCCTCGGCGCTCGGGGCGCGCGCCGTGATGCAGAAAGAGCACACCCTGGAGGAACTGGGGCCGCTGCTGCACGCCCTGCTCGCGCCGGACGCCATGCCGCCGCACGGCGCTGCGGCAGCCCCTCGATAGAAACCCGCAGGCAGGGCGGGCCTCGCTCCTTGCCACCGCCGATGGACGATGGCGGCAGCCAGTGCATGATGTGGGCCCATGGACCGCATCACCGGCGTACAACTCTTCGTCCGCATCGTCGAGACCGGCAGCTTCAGCAAGGCGTCGGCCGACCTCGGCATCACGCAACCGACCGCCACCAAGCATGTCGCCGCGCTGGAAGCCAAGCTCGGCGCCCGGCTGCTCAACCGCAACACCCGCGGCGTGAGCGCCACCGAGATCGGCGCGCTCTACTACGAGAAGTGCAAGGCCATCCAGCGCGAGCTGGACGAAGCCGACAGCCTGGCCGCGCTGCTGCAGAGCAAGGTCGGCGGGCAGCTGCGCATCAGCACCTCGGTGGCCTTCGGCCGCCGCGTGGTCACGCCGCTGGCGCTTCGCTTCATGCGCGAGCACCCGGACATCACGCTGGACCTGAGCTTCGATGACCGCTACGTCAACCTCGTCGAGCAGGGCGTGGACCTGGCGCTGCGCATGGGCCGCCTGGCCGATTCGGCGCTGGGCGCGCGCTACCTGGGCAGCAACCCCTGGCTGACCGCGGCCTCGCCCGACTACCTGGCACGCCGCGGCACGCCGGCCACGCCGGCCGCGCTGGCGGGGCATGACTGCCTCGTCTACAGCAGCGTGCAGGGCGACGATCGCTGGACCTTCTCCGAGCCGAACGGCGAGCCGGACTCGGTGCCGGTGAGGGGCACGCTGCGTTCGAACAACCTCTCGGCGGTGCTCGCCGCCTGCCGCGCCGGGCTGGGCCTGGCGGTGCTGCCCTGGTACGTGGCGCGCGAGTCGGTGGCCGACGGCGTGATCGTGCCGGTGCTGGCGGACTTCGCGCTGCCCTCGCAGGAACTGCACGCGGTGTTCCCCTCGCCCAAGCTGGTTCCGGGCAAGGTGAGCACCTTCATCGACTTCCTCAAGCTGCAGCTGGCCGGCGAATGGTGGCTGCGCGCGCCGGGGGCGGCATGAACCGGCGTGCGCGGGACGGCTTCACGATGATCGAGCTGATGGTGGTGCTCGCCGTGGTCGCGATCCTGGCGACGATCGCCATGCCCAGCCTGCAGGACCGCGTGGTGCGCGACCAGATCATCGAAGCCGCGAAGCTGGCCGATGTGGCCAAGGACCCGGTGGCGCTGGCCTGGAAGCTCACCCGCACGCTGCCCGCCGACAACGCCGCGGCCGGGCTGCCGGCGCCGGAGCGCATCGTCAGCAACCTGGTCAGCGCGGTGACGGTGGAGAACGGCGCGGTGCACCTGAGCTTCGGCAACCGCGCCAACGCCACGCTGCGCGGCAAGACGATGAGTTTCCGCCCGGCGGTGATCGACGATGCGCAGGTCGTTCCGGTGACCTGGGTCTGCGCCGCGGCGTCGGCGCCGCGACCGATGACGATCCACGGCAGCGACCGCACCGACGTGCCGGCGCGCTATTTGCCGCTGAACTGCCGGGCGGCGCCATGAGGCGGATGCTCGCCCTCCTGCTGGCGCTGAGCGCCGGCCCGGCGGCGGCCGCACCGCCGAGCGACACGCTCGCGCAGCGCGTGCAGGCCTGCACCGCCTGCCACGGCCAGCAAGGCCGCGCCGCGGCCGACGGCTACCACCCGCGCATCGCCGGCAAGCCGGCGCTGTACCTGTACCACCAGCTGATCAATTTTCGCGAGGGCCGGCGGCGCTATGGCCCGATGGTCTACCTCGTCGACCACCTGAGCGACGACTACCTGCGCGAGATCGCCGGCCACTTCGCGGCGCTCGACCTGCCCTACCCGCGGCCGATGCCGGTCGGCGAGCCTGCCGCCACGCTGCAGCATGGCGAGCGCCTCGCGCTGCAGGGCGACCCGGCGCGCAAGCTGCCGGCCTGCAGCGCCTGCCACGGCCGCGAGCTCACCGGCGTCGCGCCGGCGATCCCCGGGCTGCTGGGCCTGCCGCGCGACTACCTCAAGGGCCAGCTCGGCGCCTGGACGAACGGCCAGCGCCGCGCCCATGCGCCCGACTGCATGGCCGACATCGCGAAGCGCCTGACGTCCGAGGACGTCAGCGCAGTGGCGGCCTGGCTGGCGAGCCGGCCGGTGCCGCAACGCTCCAGGGCCGCCGAGTCGCTGCCCGAGCCGCTGCCGCTGGAGTGCGGCAGCGTGCCGCGCTGAGGGCCACCGCATGCTGCGCCGCTGGCTCGTCTTCACGCTCGTCCTGCTGGCCGCCTTCGCCGGCCTGGTCGCGTGGCTCAACCTGCGCGGCGAAGCGCCGATCGCCGCCGACGCTGCCCCCGCCGATGGCACGCCGCAGCAGATCGAGCGCGGCGAATACCTGGCCCGCGTGGGCAACTGCATGACCTGCCACACGACACGCGGCGGCCCGGCATATGCCGGCGGACGCGGCATCGCCACGCCCTTCGGCACGGTGTACGCCGGCAACCTGACCCCCGATGTCGAGACCGGCCTGGGCCGCTGGAGCGCCGACCACTTCTGGCGCGCGCTGCACCATGGGCGCTCGTTCGACGGCCGGCTGCTCTACCCGGCCTTCCCCTACCCCGACACGACCCGCGTGACGCGCCAGGACAGCGACGCGCTCTACGCCTACCTGCGCTCGCTGCCCGCGGTGAAGCAGGCGAACACGCCGCATGCGCTGCAGTTCCCCTACGACACGCAGGCGGCGCTGGCGGTGTGGCGGGCGCTGTTCTTCCGCCCCGGCAGCTTCGAGCCCGAGCCGACGCAGTCGGCCGAATGGAACCGCGGCGCCTACCTCGTGCGCGGCCTGGGCCACTGCGCGGCCTGCCACGGCGGGCGCAACTTCCTCGGCGCCACGCCGCAGGGCGGCCTGTCGCTGGCCGGCGGGCTGATCCCGATGCGCAACTGGTACGCGCCGGCGCTGAGCGCGCCCGACCAGGCCGGCGTGGCGGACTGGCCGCTGGACGACATCGTGGCGCTGCTGCGCACCGGCGTCTCGCCGCGCGGCTCGGCGCTCGGGCCGATGGCCGACGTGGTCTACCGCAGCCTGCAGCACCTGCACGTCGACGACCTGCGTGCCATCGCCACCTTCCTGAAGTCCTTGCCGCCCACGCGCTCGCAGGACGGCGAGGGCAAGGCGCCCGACCCGTCTTTGCGCGAGCTCGGCGCGAAGCGCTACGAGAAGCACTGCGCCGATTGCCACGGCGCGCAGGGCGAAGGGGTGAAGACGGCCGCCGGTGCCTGGATGTACCCGCCACTGGCCGGCAACCGCACGGTCACGATGGACCCGCCGGCCAACCTGCTGCGGGTGATCGTGCACGGCGGCTTCCTGCCGGCCACCGCCGGCAACCCGCGGCCCTTCGGCATGCCGCCCTTCGGCCTGGCGCTGGATGACGAGGAGATCGCCGCCGTCGCCAGCTTCCTGCGCAGCAGCTGGGGCGCGGCGGCGGGCGCCGTCTCGCCGCAGGACGTGGCGCGGTTTCGCGGCGGCGCGGGCGACTGAGGCTACCGCGGCTCAGGCCAGAGCGAGGGCCCTGCGAAGCTTGTCAGCTTCGGCCTGAGCTGAGTCGGCTGCGCTGCGCAGTTCCACAGGCGCCTCGCTTCGCCGGCTCAGCGCACGCCGCGCAGCGGCGCGAGCGTGGCGCGCAGCCGATCGCGTGCATCGGCCGATGCGGCGGCCGACTGGCCCAGCGCGTCCTCGACGTTGCCGATGTGGTCCATCATCAGCGCCGCCGCGCGCTCGAGCTGGCCCTGCTCGATGGCCGAGACGATCAGCTCGTGGTCGGCGCAGGACTGGCGCGCGTCGTGCGTCGACTGGTACAGCGATGCGACCAGCGTGGTGCGCGCGGTCAGGTCGCGCAGCATGTCGGACAGCAGCTTGTGGCCCAGGCATTCGGCCAGGCAGACATGGAAGTCGGCGAGCAGGAAGGCACGCGTGGCCGGGTCGGCGGCCTCGATCGCCTGCTGCTCGTCGTGGATGTGCTGGCGCAGGCGGCGCACCGCCGTCTGCAACGGCTGCCCCTCGAACTGGCCCTCGGCCTGGCGCAGCAGCCCGGATTCGACCGCACGCCGCGCCGCGAAGGCATCGCGTGCCTCGTCGATCGAGGGCTCGACGACATACCAGCCCTTGCGCGTGCGCACCTCGACGAAACCGCGCGCCTGCAGCTGCATCAGCGCCTCGCGCACCAGCGTGCGGCTGACGCCGAACAGGTCGGCCAGCTCCTGCTCGCCGAGCCGCTCGCCGGGGGCCAGCTTCTGCGCGAGGATGGACTCGACGACGCGCTGCGCGATCTCCGTCTGGCTGACCATGGCTCAGGCCCGCGCCGGCACGGCCAGCACGTCGGCCACGTCGATATCGTCTTCGCTGGGCGGCACCGGCCGGCCGTCGAGCACGGCATGGGCGCGCTCGCGGTCGATGTCGCCCTCCCAGGCCGCGATGGCCACGGTAGCGACGCAGTTGCCAATCAGGTTGCCCAGGGCGCGGGCAATGCCCATGAACCAGTCCACCGACAGCACCAGCACCAGCCCGATGGCGGGGATGGCCGGGATGGCGTGCAGCGTGGCCGCCAGCACCACAATGGCCGAGCCCGGCACACCGTGAGCGCCCTTGGAGGTGACCAGCGAGATCGCCAGGATGGTCAGC
>CAZVLY010000113.1:11124-12348 GCA_964628175.1 uncultured Piscinibacter sp.
CCGTCGCCAGATAGAGGCAGGTGCCGTCGAGGTTGAAGGAATAGCCCGTCGGGATCACCAGGCCGACGGTGGAGTCGCGGATGCCCAGACGCTTGAGCTTGCTCATGATCTGCGGCAGCACGCTGTCGCTCGAGGTCGTCGCGAACACCACCGCGAGTTCCTCGCGCAGGTAGCGCAGCAGCTTGAAGATCGAGAAGCCCGACAGCCGCATGATCGCACCCAGCACGACGACCACGAACACGATCACCGCCACGTAGAACAGCGCGACCAGCATGCCCAGCTGCTTGAGCGAGCCGATGCCGTACTTGCCGACCGTGAAGGCGATCGCGCCGAGCACGCCGAAGGGCGCCAGCTTGATGATGATGCCCATGGTCTTGAACAGCACGTGCGAGAGCGTGTCGATGAAGCCGGCCACCGGCGCGCCGCGCTCGCCGAGCATCGCCAGCGCGCAGCCGAACAGCACCGCGAACAGCAGCACTTGCAGCACGTCGCCGTTGGCGAACGCGCTGACCACGGTCGTCGGGATCAGCTTCATCAGGAAGTCGACCGTGCCGCCGCCGGTGAGCTTGCCGGCGTTCTCGGCATAGGCGCTCATCGCCTTCGCGTCGAGCGTGGCCGTGTCCACGTTCATGCCGACGCCCGGCTGGAACACGAAGGCCAGCAGCAGCCCGAGGCCCAGCGCGATGGTGGTCACGACCTCGAAGTAGATCAGCGCCTTCACGCCGACCCGGCCGACACGCTTGAGGTCGCCCGCGCCGGCGATGCCGTGCACGACGACACAGAAGACCAGCACGGGAATGATCATCTTGATGAGCTTGATGAAGGCATCGCCCAGCGGCTTGAGCTTGATGGCGAACTCGGGGGCGAACAGGCCGATCGCGACACCGACGAGCAGCGCCAGGACGACCTGGCCGAACAGGGAGCGCATGAATCGGGGCATGGGTGAACTCCGGCAGTGGGTGCAAGCCAGACTTACTCACAAGCTTGCATACAAGCAATGTAGGCAAAGTTATCGACGCCGTTCACCGGGGAAACCCGGGGCTGGCCGGCGAACGCGCGCGCCCGGCGCCGGGGGGAATGGAAACCAAAGAACACAGTGTTGCAGCGCCTGGAAGCGGCTTGGGGGTTCATCAAATGTTAGATTTGCACATTCCTTGGGGCTTGCCCCACCCGTCCCACTTCCGTCGGGAGTTGCCATGAATCTGCAATCGCTTCTTCGTCCCT
>CAZVLY010000114.1:0-12260 GCA_964628175.1 uncultured Piscinibacter sp.
ATCGCCACGCCGGCCTTGCCGACATCGCCCGTCACGCGCGGGTGGTCACTGTCGTAGCCGCGGTGGGTGGCCAGGTCGAAGGCGACGCTGACGCCCTGCCCGCCGGCGGCCAGCGCCTTGCGATAGAAGTCGTTGGAGGCCTCGGCAGTCGAGAAGCCGGCGTACTGGCGGATCGTCCACGGCCGCACCGCGTACATCGTGGCCTGCGGGCCGCGCACATAGGGCGCGAAGCCGGGCAAGGTGTCGGTGTAGTGCAGCGACTTCAGGTCGGCCGCGGTGTAGACCGGCTTGACGACGATGCCCTCGGGCGTGACCCAGTTCAGCGCCTCGACCTGGCCGCCGGGGGCCGACTTGGCGGCGGCCTTGTGCCACTGGGCCAGGGCTTCGGACGCGCGGACGGGGTCGTTGGACATGTTCATCTCCTCGGGCTCGGCTCACCGATGCTCACATGCTGCGCTTCGCAGGGGTGGACGGGAACGCCGCGCTTGGCCATAATTCAAAATTGAATTATATCTTCAGTCACCCGGCTTTCATCCAGCTTTCGCCGCCCACCCATGCCCGCGCTGCGCCCCGACATCCCCGACCTCGCCGCCGGCCAGCCGCGCGCGAGCGGCCGGCTGGGCACGCGCGCGCTGTACGAGCAGGTGGCCGAGCAGCTGCGCACGCGCATCCTCGCCCACACGCTGGCGCCGGGCAGCTGGATCGACGAGCTGAAGCTGGCCGATGAATACGGGATCAGCCGCACCCCGCTGCGCGAAGCACTGAAGGTGCTGGCCGCCGAAGGCCTGGTGACCATGAAGGTGCGCCGCGGCGCCTACGTCACCGAGGTGTCGGAGCGGGACCTCGCCGAGGTCTTCCACCTGCTGGCGCTGCTGGAGAGCGACGCCGCCCGCGTGGCCGCCAAGAAGGCCACGGCAGAAGAAATCACCGAGCTGCTGGCCATCCACGACGAGCTCGAATCGGCCATCGACGACCGCGACCGCTTCTTCGCCGCCAACGAGCGCTTCCACATGCGCCTGCTCGAGATCGCCGACAACCGCTGGCGCATCCAGGTGGTGGCCGACCTGCGCAAGGTGATGAAGCTCAACCGGCGGCAGTCGCTGTTCAAGCAGGGGCGGCTCGAGGCCTCGCTGAAGGAGCACCGCCTGATCATGGCGGCGCTGAAGGCGCGCAATGCCGAGCGGGCGCGCACGCTGATGCACGACCACCTCGAAGCCGGCCGCGAGGCGGCGGCGCTGGCCTGAGCCGGCCTGCCGCGCTGCGACAATCCGCGGCATGCGCCGCCCCACCCTCGCCCTCATCGCCGCCGTGCCCCGCAACCGCGTCATCGGCCGCGGCGGCGAGCTGGTCTTCCGCGAGAGCGAAGACCAGAAGCATTTCCGCCGCGTCACCCTGGGCTGCCCGGTGATCATGGGCCGCAAGACCTGGGACTCGCTGCCCGCCCGCTTTCGGCCGCTGCCGGGGCGGCGCAACATCGTCGTCACGCGCAACGCGCAGTGGTCGGCCGAAGGTGCGCTGCGCGCAGGATCACTCGACGAAGCGCTCGCCCTGGCCGCCGAGGCCGACAAGGTCTTCGTGATCGGCGGCGCCGAGCTGTATGCGCTGGCGCTGCCGCGGGCCGACGAGCTGGTGCTCACCGAGATCGACGCCGAGCTGGAGGGCGACGCCCACTTCCCGGACTGGCCGCGCGCGCAGTTCAGGCAGACTTCTTCCGAACCGCATGTCACCGCCGGTGGCATCGGCTACCGCTTCAACCACTACATCCGACAAGAGGCTACTTGACATGTCAGGCGCAGGATTCCATGTCCACGGGCCGCACGACCACGAGGTCGAACACGCGGCGCAGCACGAACCCACCGGCATGGCCGGGCAGATCGCCGTCGTCACGGCGGTGATCGCCACCATCGGTGCGCTGTTCGCCTACGAAGGCGGCGCCACCCAGGCCAATGCCGGCCTGTACAAGAACGAGGCGGCCATCAAGAAGACCGAGGCCTCCAACCAGTGGAATTTCTACCAGGCCAAGAGCGGCAAGCAGAACCTGTCGGAGCTGGCGCTGGAGATGGTGCCCGAGGCGCGCAAGCCCTTCTACGTCGACGAGGTGAAGCGCTACAAGGCCGAGAAGGCCGAGATCAAGACCGCCGCCGAGAAGCTCGAGCAGGAATACAAGGAGTGGGACCGCAAGAGCGACGAGCAGATGCACCAGCATCACCGCTGGGCTCAGGCGACCACCGCGCTGCAGGTCGCCATCGCGATGGCCGCGATCGCGCTGCTCACCAAGAGCAAGAAGCTCGAGTACCTGATGTTCGGCGTCAGCGTGGTCGGCATCGGCCTGGGCGTGGCCGCCTGGTTCCACGTCTGAGCGTCAGGCTTCCGGCTCCGCGGGCCGCCGTGCCAGCAGCTCGCCGATGAGCGTTTCGTAGGCGGCGGCCACGCGCAGCAGCGCCGCGTCGGCCTGCGGCTTGGCGATCAGCTGCAGCGCGGCCGGCCAGCGGCCGTTGGCGTGAAAGCCCGCCGGCAGGCTGATGCCCGGCGCCCCGGCGAAGGTGGCGTAGATCGTCGACTCCATCCAGCGGTGGTAGGTGTCCATCTCGCGGCCGGCGATGTGCGTCGGCCAGCGCTGCGCGATCGGGAACGGCCAGACCTGCGTGACCGGCAAAGCCAGCACGTCGAAGCGCTCGAACAGTTCGAGCATGCGCGCGTGGAAGGCCGTGCGCACTTCGCTGGCGCGCATGAAGTCGCTGAAACCGAGCGTCGCGCCCTGGTCGTATTCCCACAGCGCCTCGGGCTTGATGCGCTCGCGCGCGCCGGGCCGGCCGATCTGCGCGCCGATGCGCGCACCGACGAGTGCACGACGCCACACCAGCCAGGCGCGCCACAGCCGTTCAGCGTCGAAGCCCAGCGCCGTGGGTTCGACTTGCGCGCCCGCTGCGGCGAAGCGCGCCAGCGCCGCTTCCGCCACGCCAATCAACCCCGGTTCCACCGCCAGGTGGCCGCCGAGGTCGCCGAGCCAGCCGATGCGCAGGCCGCGCAGCGTGGCGGGGTCGGCAGCGGCCTGGAAGTCCTGCGGGCCGTCGGCGATCGACAGCGGAACGCGCGGGTCGTGGCCGGCCTGGATCGACAGCAGCTTCGCCAGATCGCGCACCGTGCGTGCCATCGGCCCCTCGGTGCCGAGCTGGCTGACCCAGGTGTCGGCGGCCGGCCAGTAAGGCACGCGGCCCTGGCTGGGGCGCAGGCCGAAGACATGGTTCCATGCCGCCGGGTTGCGCAGCGAGCCCATGAAGTCCGAACCGTCGGCCACCGGCAGCAGCCGCTGCGCCAGCGCCACCGCGGCGCCACCGCTGCTGCCGCCGGCGCTGACCGCCGGGTCCCAGGCGTTCGGCGTGGCGCCGAACAGCTCGTTGAATGTGTGCGAGCCCAGACCGAACTCGGGCAGGTTGGTCTTGCCCACGACGATGCAGCCGGCGGCCTTCATTCGCGAGGCCATCACGCTGTCGCGTGCCGGCAAGGCGTCAGCGAGCAAGGGGCTGCCCAGCGTGTTGGGAAAGCCGGTCGTCGGCGAGGCGTCCTTGATCGCCTGCGGGATGCCATGCAGCCAGCCGCGCGAGCGGCCCTGCGCGAGCTCGGCATCGCGCGCGTCGGCCTGGCGCAGCAAGACGTCGTCCGGCGCGAGGTTGACGATGGCGTTCAGGCGCGGATTGAGGCGGTGGATGCGCCCGAGGTAGGCGCTCATCACCTCGCGGCAGGACACGCGGCGGGCATGGATCGCCATCGACAGCGCGTCGGCGTCCAGTGCGGTGACGTCGTCGCGCTCGTCGGTGCGCCTCATGGCGGTGTCAGCGTTCCTGCGCGCGGGTGCGCCGTCAGGCCACGACCAGCTTCGGCGCGCCGCGGGCCGCCGCCACGCCGCCGATCACCTGCGCCTGCCCGAAGCCATGGCGATGGAAGACGGCGAGCACCGCGTCCAGCGAGGCTGGCGTGCAGGCGACCAGCAGGCCGCCGCTGGTCTGCGGGTCGGTGAGCAGCGCGCGGTCCTCGGCGGCGAAGTCCGCCGGCAGCTCCACCTCGGTGCCATAGCCTGCCCAGTTGCGCCCCGAGGCGCCGGTGACGAAACCCTGCGCGGCGAGTTCGCGCACACCGGGCATCAGCGGCACGGTGGTCCACTCCAGGTGCACCTCGCAGCGGGCACCGCGGGCCATCTCCAGCGCGTGGCCGGCCAGGCCGAAGCCGGTGACGTCGGTCATCGCGTGCACGCCGGGCAGCGCGGCCAGGTCGGGGCCGGCGGTGTTGAGCTTCGTGGTGGTCTCGATCATGCGGGCGTAACCGGCCTCGCCGAGTTCGCCCTTCTTCAGCGCGGCCGACATCACGCCCACGCCCAGTGGCTTGCCGAGCACGAGCAGGTCGCCGGGCTGCGCGTCGGCGTTGCGCTTGACGTGCTTCGGGTGCACCAGACCGAGCGCGACGAGGCCGTAGATCGCCTCGACCGAATCGATGGTGTGGCCGCCGGCGATCGGGATGCCGGCGGCGCGGCATACCGAGGCGCCGCCTTCGAGGATGCGGCCGATGGTCTGCGTGGACAGCACGTTGATCGGCATGCCCACCAGGGCCAGCGCCATGATCGGTCGGCCGCCCATGGCATAGACGTCGCTGATCGCGTTGGTGGCGGCGATGCGGCCGAAGTCGTGCGGATCGTCGACGATGGGCATGAAGAAATCCGTCGTCGCGATCAGCGCCTGTTCGTCGTTGAGCTGGTAGACGGCGGCGTCGTCGGAGGTCTCGATGCCCACCAGCAGCTCTTTCGGGATCGGCATCGCCGCCGTGCCCTTGAGGATCTCGGAGAGCACGCCCGGGGCGATCTTGCAGCCGCAGCCGCCGCCATGGGAGAGCGAGGTCAGCCGGGGTTCGGCGGGTCGGGCGCTTGTGTTCATCGTGGGCGGGCGGGGGCTGCGTGTGCTGTCGGATCGAGCCGCAAGCATATCGGCATCGTCTCGCCGCCTCAGCCCGCGGCGAGCAAGACCGCGAATGCGCCCTGCGGGTCGGTCCAGTGGCGCAGGGCGCGAAAGCCGGCGTCGCGCAGCAGCACTTCGAAATCCGCCACCGTCCACTTGGCCGAATCTTCGGTGTGGATGCGTTCGCCGGCAGCGAACTCGCGCCGCCCGCCGGCCCACTGGACCGTCAGCGCATGCCGCGCCTGCAGGTGCATCTGGATGTGCGAGTGCGCCGCATCGAAGTGCGCGACATGCGACCAGTCGCGCACGCGGAAGTCGGCACCGAGCAGGCGGTTCAGGTGATTCAGCAGATTGAGGTTGAAGGCAGCGGTGACGCCGAGTTCGTCGTCATAGGCGGCCTCCAGCGTGGCCACCGGCTTGAGGAGATCGACGCCGATCAGCAGCGCACCGCCGGCCGCCGTGGCGCGCGCATCGCGCAGCAGGCGCAGCGCCTGATCGGGCGAGAAATTGCCGATCGACGAGCCGGGGAAGAACACCAGGCCGCGGCCGTCGACGAGCGACTCGGGCAACTGCAGCCGGGCCGAGAAATCCAGACCCACGCCGACCATCTCGATCGCTGGGTGCTCGCGCTGCAGGCGCTGCAGCGACTCGCGCAGGAAGTCCACCGAGATGTCCACCGCCACGTAGCGGCGCGGGGCCAGCCGGCCGAACAGGCGCGCCGCCTTGGCGCAGTTGCCCGCACCCAGGTCGATCATCACCGGCGCGCTTCCGGTGACGCGCAGCACGGCCTCGGCGATGTCGGCGCCGTGGGCCGCGAAGATCGCGGCCTCGGTGCGCGTCGGGTAGTACTCCGGCAGCTCGGTGATGGCATCGAACAGCCGCGAGCCCAGCGGGTCGTAGAAGAACTTCGGCGACACCCGCGCCTGCGCGGCGAGCAAGCCCGCGGCAGCCTCCTCGGCCAGCGCACGATCGTCGATCCGGTGAAGCTGAATGAGGGATGGGCTTTGCATGGTGAACGCGAATGGACGGGGTCGAATCGACGTCCCGCGCGCCCACTCTAGCAGCGACGCGCGACGAGGCCGATCAGCGCAGAACGGCCGCGGTGCTGCGTGCCCTCGGCCAGATCGGCCTCGTAGCTGCGCAGTTCGAGGATCTCCAGGTCGGTGAAGGCCTCGCGAAGCAGCGCCTCGGTGTACAGGTGCGACTCACGCGCCGGCCCACCGGTCTTGTTGGCCAGCTGCTCGGGGCGGTAACCCTGCAGCACGAGCAGACCGCCCGGGCGCAGGGCGGCGGCCATGTTCGCGAACAGGCGGGCGCGCATCGGCGGGTCGGCGAACTGGATGAAGATCGCGACGATCAGGTCATAGCTCGCCTTCGGCCAGGCCAGGGCGTCGCCGTCCGCCACGGCGTAGTCGACCTGCACGCCCGCCTGCGACGCCAGCCGGCGCGCCTTGGACACGCCGACCGCGGAGATGTCGAACGCATCGACCTGCAGGCCCTGACGCGCCAGCCACACGCTGTTGCGGCCTTCTCCGTCGGCGACGCACAGCGCTCGGCTGCCGGGTCGCAGCCGCGCCGCCTGGGCACGCAGGTATTCGTTGGGCTGTTCGCCGAAGATGAAGTCGCTCGGCGCGTAGCGCTGGTCCCAGGTGACGGCGGCGTCGGCAAAGGCAGAGGTGTGACACGTCATGGCGGACCCGGAAAAGTTCCCTTCGCTCGCTTGCGTCAGGTCATCGAAAAACTATACGTCACTGGGTACAAATGCATCATCGTTGGAATCGCACTGGAGGTTCACATGAAGCTCACCCACCTGATCATCCTGACGGCCTGCCTGTCGGCAGGCACCGCCTTTGCACAAGCCGGCGCGGCATCGGGCCCTGGCCCGGGGGCGAGTGCCCCTGGCATGGGCATGGGCATGGGCAAAGGCATGGGACCTGGCGGTGGGCGCGGCCCGATGGGACGCTGGGGCGCGGACAACACGCCGGGCTGGACGATGATGACGCCGCAGGAACGCAGCGAGCACCAGAACCGCATGCGCTCGATGACCAGCTATGACGAGTGCAAGACCTACCAGGCCCAGCACCACGAGCAGATGATGGCGCGCGCCAAGGAACGCGGAGCCCAGTTGCAGGCTGCGCCACGCCGCGACCCCTGCGCCGGACTGAAGCGCTGAACTTCGCCCGTCCTGCGACGGCCGAGACGGGCGCGGCGTCGCGCGGGTGCGGCGTCAGGCCCGCACAAGGCAGGGCGAAAGACGCAGGGCTCAGCGCTCGCCGTTCAGTTCGCGCAGCTTCCGGTACAGCGTGCGCGGGCTGATGCCCAGGCGGGCGGCCAGTTCGCGCCGCTTGCCCGGGTGAGCGAGCAGCGCCGCGCGCAAGGCCTGCTGCTCGGCCTCGCGCAGCGCAGGCATCGGTGCGGGCGGCGCGCCCCCGTCGTGCGGGGCCGCAGTCATGGCCTGTGCCGCGCCCAGCGCGAGTGCGCGATCGACGTCCGCGGCGTTGATCACCTCGCCATCGCTCAGCAGCATCGCGCGCTCCAGCACGTTGCGCAACTCGCGCACATTGCCGGGGTACGGGTGGCGAACCAGCCTTCGCAAGGCCGCCGGCGCCAGCCTCGGCCGCCGTTCACCGGCCAGGCGCGCGAGCAGCGACTCGGCCAACAGCGGGATGTCGTCGCTGCGTTCGCGCAGGGCAGGCAGCGCGATGGGAAACGTGCTCAGCCGGTAGTACAGGTCCTGCCGAAAGCGCCCCTGCACGATCAGCGCCTGCAGGTCGCGGTGCGTGGCCGACACGAGGCGCACGTCGGTGCGGCGCAGTTCGGTGCTGCCCACGCGCCGGTAGGTGCCGCTTTCGAGCAGGCGCAGCAGCTTGACCTGCACGGCCAGCGGGATGTCACCCACCTCGTCGAGAAACAAGCTGCCGCCAGCCGCCGCTTCCACCAGGCCCGCCTTGGCGGCATGGGCGCCGGTGAACGCGCCCTTCTCATGGCCGAAGACCTCGCTCTCGAACAGCGTCTCGGGCAGGCTCGCGCAGTCGACCACGGCCAGCCGCCGCGCGGCGCGCGGACTGACATCGTGGATGGCGCGCGCCACCAGCTCCTTGCCGGTGCCCGATTCGCCGAGCAACAGCACGCTGGCCTCGGAGGGCCCGACGCGCGCCACCAGTTCGAGCATCTCGCGGAAGGCGCGCGAACGCCCGATCAGCCCCTGGGCGGCCGGCTCCCCGCGCGCCACGCGCAGCGGCTCCATCTTCTCGATGAACCAGGCCTGCCGGCCCTTCGAATCGCGCAGCGGCACGAGTTCGATGTTGACGTAGGCCTCGCCTTGGGGCGTGTGGTGCAGGTGCATCACGCGTTCGCGTTGGCCGCTGTGGCGGGCACGCGCCAGCGGGCAGCTTTCGCCAGCCTCGTCGCAAGGCACGCTGAAGCGGTGCGACACCTCGAAGCAGGTGCGCCCGACCACCGAGGTCTTCGGGCTGAACTGGCGGCGATAGGCCGCATTGGCGGCGGCGATGCGGTACTGCGCGTCGAAGAGTATGTGCGGCTCGGGCAGCCCCTCGAGAAAGGCGAGCAGTTCCGGCGGCGGAGCGGCAGTCGACGGCATCGTGCCAGGAGTGTGCCACAAGTGTCATTCCTGGCACACCATGGCACATGGTCTGACCGGCCAGCTCGATGCAAGTCCTTGTCGGACAACACGATTGACCGAACGCCGAAGCGGGCACGCATCTTGATACCCTATGCGGTATATAGATGACCCCGCCAGCTCCTGCTTTCCGAAAGGTCCCGATGTCCGACCACACCCTCCCCCTCACCGACGCCGAGGGCCTCGACCCGCAGCGGCGCACCTGGCTGATCGCCACCGGCGCGGCCGGAGGTGCGGCCGCGCTGGCCACGGCTGTGCCCTTCGTGGCGAGCTTCGCGCCGAGTGAGCGTGCCAAGGCGCTGGGCGCCGCGGTCGAAGTCGACATCGCCGATCTGGCGCCCGGCGAGATGAAGACGGTGGAGTGGCGTGGCAAGCCGGTGTGGCTGGTCAGGCGCACAGCGCAGATGCTGGCAGCACTGCAGGGTCAGGAAGCCAGCCTGGCCGACCCGCAGTCGGCCCGGGACCAGCAGCCCGCCTACGCACGCAACGCCGCGCGCTCGATGCGGCCCGAGGTGTTCGTCGCCGTGGGCATCTGCACGCACCTCGGTTGCTCGCCGAGTTCCGTGCCGGCCGGCTCGACCAACCCGAGTGTGGGCGGCGACTGGCAGGGCGGATTCTTCTGCCCCTGCCACGGTTCGACCTTCGACGGCGCGGGCCGCGTGTTCAAGAACAAGCCTGCTCCCACCAACCTCGAGGTGCCACCGCATCGCTACCTGAGCGACACGCGCATCCTCATCGGCGAGGACGGCGCGGCATGAACACGGACAGCAGCGCCGCGGTGCAGACCGTCTCTCTCTACCAGGCGCACAGCAAGATCTACCCGCGCGCGGTCACGGGGCGCTTCGTCAACTGGCGCTGGGCGCTGGTGTGGCTGACGCAGATCGTCTTCTACGGCCTGCCCTGGCTGAACTGGAACGACCGCCAGGCGGTGCTGTTCGACCTGGCCAGCCGCCGCTTCTACATCTTCGGCCTGGTGCTGTACCCGCAGGACTTCATCTACCTGACGGCGATGTTGCTGCTGGCCGCCTACTCGCTGTTCCTGTTCACCGCCGTCTCGGGGCGACTGTGGTGCGGCTACGCCTGCCCGCAGACGGTGTACAGCGAGATCTTCATGTGGGTGGAACGCCGCTTCGAAGGCGACCGCGCCGCGCGCATGAAACTCGACGCCGGCCCGTGGTCGCCGACCAAGCTGCTGCGCAAGTCGGGCAAGCAGGCCGCCTGGATCGCCATCGCCCTGTGGACAGGCTTCAGCTTCGTCGGCTACTTCACGCCCATCGTCACGCTGGCCGGCGAGGCGATGGCGCTGAGCCTGAGCGGCTGGGAGAGCTTCTGGGTGCTGTTCTACGGCTTCGCCACCTACGGCAACGCCGGCTACATGCGCGAACAGGTGTGCAAGTACATGTGCCCCTATGCGCGCTTCCAGAGCGCGATGTTCGACAAGGACACGCTCATCATCACCTACGACAGCGGCCGCGGCGAGCCTCGCGGTTCTCGCTCGAAGAAGGCGGACGCCACCGCGCTCGGCCTCGGCGCCTGCGTCGACTGCAACCTGTGCGTGCAGGTCTGCCCGACCGGCATCGACATCCGCCGTGGCCTGCAGTACGAATGCATCGGCTGCGCGGCCTGCATCGACGTGTGCGACGGCGTGATGGACAAGATGGGCTACGCCCGTGGCCTGGTGCGCTACGACACGCAGAACGGCCTGTCGCAGCACCTGACGCGCGGTCAGCTGCTGCGCCGCGTGCTGCGGCCGCGCGTGCTCGTCTACAGCTCGGTGCTGCTGCTCATCGCCGGCGGTGTGGCCACCAGCCTGGCGCTGCGCGCGCCGTTCAAGGTCGACGTGGTGCGCGACCGTGCCTCGCTGGCGCGCATCGTCGACGACGGCTACGTCGAGAACGTCTACCGGCTGCAGATCATGAACGCCACGGAGTCGACGCAGACCTACCGTGTCACGGCCGACGGCCTGCCCGGCCTCGTGCTGGCCTCGCCGGTGCTGCACCGGCTCGGGCCGACCGAGGCCGGCTGGGTGACGCTGGCGCTGCGCGTTCCGCCCGACACCGCGGCGCGCACGGCCACCGGCGCGCACGAGGTTCACTTCGGCATCGAACGGGTGGCCTCGCAGGGCGACAGCGCGCGCCTTCTGCGCGAGAAGTCCACCTTCGTGCTGCCACGCTGAGCGGCCGGCCGGGGTGGCGGCAGCCGCCCCGGAACGCCAACATAATCGGCGCCTGGACCACGGACCCGGGACCGCCTTGAAACTCGCCACCTGGAACGTCAATTCGCTGTCGGTGCGGCTGCCGCAATTGCTGGACTGGCTCGCCGCCAACCCGGTCGATGCGATCGTGCTGCAGGAAACCAAGCTCACCGACGACAAGTTCCCGCATGCCGAGATCGCCGCGGCCGGCTACCGCGCGACCTGGTTCGGCCAGAAGACCTACAACGGCGTGGCGCTGCTCAGCCGCGACGAGGCGCTCGAACCGGTGCGCAACATTCCCGGCTTCGACGACGGCCAGGCGCGCGTCATCGCCGGCACGGTGGCCGGGCTGCGCGTGATCGGCGCGTATTTTCCGAACGGCCAGGCACCCGACAGCGAGAAGTTCGTCTACAAGATGCGCTGGCTGGACGCGTTGCAGGCCTGGGTGGCCCATGAACTCGCCGCGCATCCGCAGCTCGTGCTGATGGGCGACTTCAACATCGCGCCGGAGGACCGCGACGTCTACGACCCGGTGGCCTGGGCCGGGCAGATCCATTGCACGCCGCAGGAGCGCGAACATTTCCGGCAGCTCGTGGCGCTCGGGCTGCATGACGCCTTCCGGCTCTTCGAGCAGCCGCCCAAGAGCTGGAGCTGGTGGGACTACCGCAACCTCGCGTTCCGCAAGAACCAGGGCCTGCGCATCGACCACATCCTGGTCAGCGAAGCCCTGAAGCCGCGCGTGGCGGCTTGCATCATCGACAAGCTGCCGCGCAAGAACGAACGGCCGAGCGACCACGCACCGGTGGTCGTCGAACTCTCGGCCTGAGCCTTCGGCGGCCTGGGGGCCGCATGCCTAATCGTCCAGGCCGAGTTCCTGGATCTTGCGCGTGATGGTGTTGCGGCCGATGCCCAGCTTCTGCGCCGCCTCGATGCGCCGGCCGCGGGTGATCTCCAGCGCGGTGTGGATCATCTGCGCCTCGAACTTGCGCGTCAGCGCGTCCCACACCTCGGGCGCGCCGGACAGCAGCATCTGACGCGCGTCCTGCTCCAGGCCGGTGAGCCAGTCGCCGGCGGGGGCACTCGCCGCGGGCGCTGCGACTTCGGCCGTCGCCACATGCGACACGGGCTGCGTGACCGGCGCGGCCTCTGCGACTTCCGCAACGGCTGTCGCCGCGCGCGGTGAGCCCTCGCCCATCAACTCCGGCGGCAGGTCCTTCGGCTCGATCACCTGGGCCGGCGCCATCACGGTGAGCCAGTGGCAGATGTTCTCGAGCTGCCGCACGTTGCCGGGGAAATCGAACTTCATCAGGCGCGCGAGCGCCGCATCGGTGATGCGCTTGGTCTCGACGCCGAGCTCGCGTGCGCTCTTCTGCAGGAAGAACCTGGCCAGCGAGGGCACGTCCTCGCGGCGTTCGCGCAGCGCCGGCAGGCGCAGGCGGATCACGTTGAGGCGGTGGAACAGGTCCTCGCGGAACACGCC
>CAZVLY010000115.1:0-12222 GCA_964628175.1 uncultured Piscinibacter sp.
TCAGGCCACGCTGACAGCGCCGGGCATTGCTGCCATCGCGCTGGCGCTGGGCATGGCCATCGACGCCAGCGTGCTGATCAACGAGCGGGTGCGCGAAGAACTTCGCAACGGCGCTTCGCCGCAGGTGGCCATCAACACCGGCTACGAGCGGGCCTGGGCGACCATCCTCGACTCCAACGTCACCACGCTGATTGCCGGCGTGGCGCTGCTGGCATTCGGCTCCGGCCCGGTGCGCGGTTTCGCGATCGTGCACTGCCTGGGCATCCTGACCTCGATGTTCTCGGCGGTGATGTTCTCGCGCGGCCTGGTCAACCTCTGGTACGGCCGCCAGAAGAAGCTCAAGGGCGTGTCGATCGGCCAGGTGTGGAAGCCTGCGGCCGAGCCGGGCGCCGAAGTCGAGACGAAGGCCTGAGGAGGAAAGACCATGGAATTCTTCCGCATTCGCCGCGACATCCCGTTCATGCGCCACGCGCTGGTGCTCAACGTCGTCTCGGCGCTGACCTTCCTGGCCGCGGTGTTCTTCATCGCCACGCGCGGGCTGCACCTGTCCATCGAATTCACCGGCGGCACGGTCATCGAGGTCGAGTACCCGCAGGCGGCGCAGCTCGAGAAGGTCCGCGCCACCGTCGACACGCTGAACTTCGGCGAGGTGCAGGTGCAGAACTTCGGCACCTCGCGCGACGTGCTGATCCGCTTGCCCGTGCGTGGCGACGTCAAGCAGGCCGACGTGGTGACGCGGGTGTTCGACGCGCTGTGCAAGGCGGAGGGCGCCGCCACGAGCAGCGTGCAGATCACCACCGACAAGGGCGAGGCCGTCAGCAAGGTGGTCTGCGGCAAGGACGGCGCCGAGCCGGTGCGGCTGCAGCGCAGCGAGTTCGTCGGGCCCTCGGTCGGATCGGAGCTGGCGCGCGACGGGGCCTACGCGCTGCTGGCCACCGTGGCGGGCATCATGCTGTACCTCGCCATCCGCTTCGAGTGGAAGTTCTCCGTGGCGGGCATCGTGGCGAACCTGCACGACGTGGTCATCATCGTCGGATTCTTCGCCTTCTTCCAATGGGAGTTCTCGCTGGCCGTGCTGGCCGCCGTGCTGGCGGTGCTGGGCTACTCGGTGAACGAATCGGTGGTGATCTTCGACCGGGTGCGGGAGGCCTTCCGCAAGTACCGCAAGCTGAACTCGCGCGAGGTCATCGACCACGCGATCACGAGCACCATCAGCCGCACCATCATCACCCACGGCAGCACGCTGATGATGGTGGTGTCGATGTACATCTTCGGCGGCGCCACGCTGCACTACTTCGCGCTGGCGCTGATGATCGGCATCCTGTTCGGCATCTATTCGTCGGTCTTCGTCGCTGCCGCCATCGCGATGTGGCTGGGTGTCAAGCGTGAGGATCTGGTGCGACAGGGGCCGAAGGAAACCGACCCCGACGATCCGAATGCCGGGGCCGTGGTGTAGAGTGCCGTAGACAGTCCACGACGCCTGCCCACCCCACCACCCAATGGCGATGACGCCCGCGACCCAGACCGCGTTGGCCCAGCAGGCCCGGCGCGCCTACGTCGAGGGTGCCCTGCGCGGGCTGCCCGGGCTGGTGCAATCGGTCGAGCGGGGCGCCAAGGCGCTGGCCAGCCAGAACGCCGAGCCCGCCGTGGCGATGAAACGGCGCGACATGGTGCTCGATCTGCAGAAGGCGGCGCCGTTCTGGCAGCAGGGCATGATTTCCATGCTGCGCAGCGCGATCAACAGCGGCATGGTGTCGGCCTCCCGCCCCGGTGACCTGCCTCACCCGTCCAACCGCGGCAGCAGCCTGAGCCTGGTGGACGACGACACGATCGAGCACGAGATCCTCAGCTCGCGCCTGGCACTGGCCATGATGGACCGGGCCTCGTGGGAGTTCAGCGACCTGCGTTCGCGCATCGGCCAGCTCGAGAAGCGCGAGGAACTCGATCCCAACGACGCCCTGCGGCCGCACGTGCTGGCGCGCATCGCCACCGCCTCCTGGCGTGCCGCGGGTCTGGGCCTGGACACCTGGCGCCTGCTGCAGACCGTGCTGCACGACGAGTTCGCGCAGTTCGTCGAGGAGGGGTACCACGAGATCAACGCCTGGCTGATCCAGCGCCGGGTGATGCCCGATGTCGACCTGCGGCCGTACATCAAGCGCTCGGCCAACTCGGCCTGGGTCGGCTCGGTCGCGTCGGGCGTGCACAGCGTGTCGGGCGTACACACCTCGGGGCACGGCCGCATGGGTGTGGGCGAGGAAACCCGGCTGATGACGCGCGCCGGGGCACTGGCCCGCGGCATCGACCATGCCGAGGCCGTGCTCGGCCGGCTCAACAAGCTGATCGGCCGGCAGCTGCCGGAGTTCGTGGCCACTCAGCAGGCCGGCGCCACGGCGGCCGCGGCGTCGCCGGCCCTGCGTGCGGCGATCTCCGACGCCCAGCAGGGCATTGCGCGGCGCCTGGCTCCGGCCGGCGGCGCCCGCACCGACGTGGGGGCGGTCAGCACGCCGGCCATGCTGGAAGAGCTGCACCAGCGCAAGCAGGCGCTCAAGCAGGCGGCTGCGACCCCCGTGGAGCGGGCCACCATCGAAATCGTGGCCCTGCTGTTCCAGAGCATCCTCACCGAGGAGCGCATCCCGGCCTCGGTGCGCGTCTGGTTCGCGCGTCTGCAGATGCCCGTGCTGCGTGTGGCAGTCAGCTAGCCCGACTTCTTCGCCTCCGTCGACCACCCGGCGCGCAAGCTGATCGACCGCATGGGCGCCTGCGTGATGGGTTTCGACGCCACCGGCCGGGCCGTGGCGGATCTCCTCGAGAAGGAGATCAAGCGTGTCGTGCAGGTCGTCGAGGCCTATCCGGACACCGGGCGACGCGTGTTCCAGACCGTGCTGACAGAGTTCGAGAAGTTCCTCGAGCACTACTTCAAGAACCAGAACGAGGCGTCGCGCAAGGGCGTCTCGCTGGCGCAGCAGGTCGAGCAGCGCGAGACGCTGGCGATCCAGTACACCATCGAGTTGCGCAAGATGCTCAACGAGATGCCGGTGCAGGAGGGCGTTCGCGAGTTCCTGTTCCAGGTCTGGGCCGACGTGATGGCGATGACCGCCGTCAAGGCCGGCATCCAGAGCGATCAGACCAAGGCCATGAAGCGTGTCGCCGCCGATCTGATCTGGTCGGCCAGCGCCAAGGTGTCGCGCGAGGAGCGGGCCGAGGTGATCCGTCGCCTGCCGCCGCTGCTGAAGACGCTGCGCGAGGGGATGGAGAACGCCGGCGTGCCGGTCGACAAGCAGGACGAGCACATCCAGCGGCTGAACAACTCGCTGGCGGCGGCGTTCACGGCCAAGGCTGCGGTCATCCCGCACGAGCGGCTCGAGGAGCTCATGGGCCGGCTCGAGACGCTCGAGGAGCTGCTGCCCGAGGCGGCCGACGTCGAGATCGACGAATCGATGGTGCTCGACCTCTCCGGTCACGAGAGTTCCGAGCTCGAGGTGGTGGGCGAGGGCGGCTCGATGCCGACGCCGGCGATGGTCGCCTGGGCCCGCGAGCTGCAGGTCGGCAGCTGGTACATGCTCGACTACCGCAACCGCAACGAGGCCGTGCAGCTGGCCTGGCAGGGGCTGCGCAAGCAGCTCACGCTGTTCGTGTCGCCGCAGGGCCGTGGCATCCTGTTCCAGCAGCATCGGCTGGCCGCCTTCCTGCAGGCGGGACTGCTGGTGCCGGCCCAGGACGAATCGCTGACGGTGAAGGCCACGCGCAGCGCGCTGGCCAAGCTCGACGTCGACCCGGCGCGGCTGCTGAACTGAGCGGCGCCCCCGCCGACCTCAGTGGATCAGCCGGTCTTCGGCGGCCACGAACAGTTCGTCGAGGATCAGCGCATCGGGTTCTTCGCCCAGGCTCCAGAAGACCATCAGCACGATGATCTTCAGGTCCTCCAGGTCGATCGGCCCGCCATGGATCGCACTGGAACGGTCGATGACCATCTCGCGCATCGGCGGCGGCAATACACCGGCGGATTCGAGGAAGCTGATGAAGCCGATCGACTCCTCGCCGAGGTGGTCCTGCTCCTGCGGCGAGTACACGCGCAACGCGCTGGGCCCCTGGTCGCCGACGTAGGACTCGGACGCCGACGCCAGCCCGTCGAGCCAGCTCAGCGCCTCCTGGATCTCGTCCGACTCGAAGCCCACCGACGACAGCTTGCGGGTCAGCTGATCGTGGTCGGGACACGCATCGGGCCGCCAGTAGTTTTCGTACAGGTAGACGAGCACGTCGAACATGAATCCACTATACCCCAGCGCTCCAGGCGAAGGGGCGTGAACAATCCCCTGCCGGCCTCAGCCCTGGCCGATGCGCTGGAAGCACTGGCCCGGCAGTCGCGCCACCACGCCGTCGAGCTCGAGCTCGAGCAGGCGCACGTTGAGCTCCGCCGCGCTCCAGCCGGTGCGACGCACCAGTTCATCCAGGCTGATCGGGTCGTAGCCCATGGCCTCGACGATGGGGTGCCCGGTCGAAGGCGGCGGGGTGGCAGCGACGGAGTCCGCGGGAACCGGCCAGTTCAGTTCCTCGAGGATGTCGCGGGAGGCCTCCACCAGCTTGGCGCCATGCTTGATCAAGGCGTGGCAGCCTTTCGATTGCGGGGAGTGGATCGATCCGGGAATGGCGAAGACATCGCGTCCGGCCTCCACGGCCAGCCGCGCCGTGATCAGCGAGCCCGACTGCAGTGCGGCCTCGACCACCAGCGTGCCGCGGCTCAGGCCCGCGATGATGCGATTGCGCATCGGAAAGTTCGGCGCCAGCGGAGGCGTGCCGAGTGAGTATTCGCTGACGATCACGCCTGCGTCGGCGATGCGTCTTGCCAGCGCAAGGTGGCGCTTCGGGTAGACCCGGTCCAGCCCGGTCCCGACCACGGCGATGGTGCTGGCGGGGCTGTCCAGGGCGCCCGCGTGGGCCGCGCCGTCGATGCCCAGGGCCAGGCCCGACACGATCGTCAGCCCGGCTCGTCCCAGCTCCGCGGCGAAGGCCTGTGCGTTCTCGCGACCCTGCGGCGTCGGGTTGCGGCTGCCGACGATGGCCAGCGACTGGCTGCGAAGCAATTCCACCTGACCGATGGCGTACAGCAGCAGGGGCGGGTCGGCCGTCTCGAGCAGGGCCGCGGGATAGTCGGGATCGCCCAGCGCGACGAGGTGCCGCTGCGGGCCGTCGGTCTGCGCCAGCCACGCCAGCGTGAGCGCCAGCAGTTCGGCGTGGCTGTCTCCGGCATGCGTCAGCGCTTTGGCGGGACCGGTGCCGACGACCTCCTTGCGCTGTGCCTCGCTGGCAGCGAGCACGGCCTGCGGGGAGCCGAAGGCCGCGAGCAAGCGCCGCGCCGACTCGCGGCCGACCTGCGGCGTCTCCAGCAGCCGCAGCCAGGCGGCAATCTCATCGGCGTCGCAGTCGCCGGCGCGCATCTGAGCGGGGTGCCGGCGCCGTGCGCGCGGAACTCAGGGCTGGGTGAAGCCGTCACCCGGCTTGACCGGGTCCTTGACCGACAGGATCAGCGCGTAAGACATGCGATCGAAGACGCGGAACACGAACAGCATGCCGTGGCGTTCGTCGGGGAGCTTGATCGTCGGGCGCGACGCGTCGGTCTTGTCGATCACGCGGGTGCCGGTGCGCCACAGCGCGAGCACGTGGCCACGCTCCATGCCGTCGGCGGCACCCTTGTTCAGCGAGACGATCTGGTTCTGGCCGGCCGTCAGCGCGTCGCCGTAGATCGACACGATCTGCCCCGACATGGGCCCCTGCGGCGCATGCGGCGCGTAGTTGCTGAACTCGCGCGCCGGCGTCGGTGAGAGCCGGTCGCCGACACCGGCTTCCTGCTTGATCGAGGTCACGGAGAAGGTGGCCGGGACGATCTCGGGCTTGCCGTCGGCGCCGGTGCGGTTCTCGCCCTGGCGCACGTACTCGGCCGAGCCGACGTAGTTGGCCTCGTAGCCGAGGATTTCCTTCGTGGTCGGGTCGCGCAGCGGCTTGGCCTCGCGGAAGATGCGGAACTCGCGCTGCTGCGGGATCTCGCCGCGCACGTAGGCGGTGTCACCGCGGCCCAGCAGGACGCGGCCTTCCTGGGTGGCGACGATGCGCGGCGCGGTCTCGAGTTCGTTGCCCTGGAAGATCAGCGCCTCGTTCAGGAAGGGTTCGATCAGGTGGAACGGGATCGACGGGATCGAGCCGTCACCGAGCGCCGACGAGCGGATGCGTGGCGACAGCTTGACCGTGCCATCGGGGCCGATCTGCTGGCCCACGCGCAGGCGGGCGCGGCCGCCGCTCTTGTCCAGCAGCAGCACCTGGCCGGGGTAGATGAGGTGCGGGTTGCGGATCTGGTCGAGGTTCATGCCCCACAGTTCCGGCCAGCGCCAGGGGCTCTTCAGGTAGAGCTTGGAGATATCCCAGAGCGTGTCGCCGGTCTTCACCGTGTACGAGTCGGGAGCATTGGCCGAGAGCTCGGACAGCGGCACGCCCGTCTGGGCCACTTGCTTGGCCGTGCTTCGCTGTTGCGAAGTGACCGGGTAGTCGACCGCCAGGGCCGAGCCGGCAAGCAGCATGGCACCGATGGCCGTCCCGAGCGCAGCGGCCCGGCGGGCAGGGGAGGCAGTGGGCTGGCGACGCTTCATGGGGTCGTTTCTCCGGCGGCGAAGGTGGAGTCCGTCGCGCTCTAGGGTTGCTGAGCCGAACGCTCCGAGCCCGGCCCGCATTCGGCGAAAATGCTCATACAGTTTCGAAGATTCTGCCTGTAAACCCTTGATATCGCAACGAAACTGGTCCGCGGTAGGCGCAGGTGTGAGGCCTGTCACGGAGCAGCCCGTTGTGTGCACTCCACAAGCGGTTCCGGCAGAATCGAATGGATACAAATGGCCCAACTGAACATCCTCCGCTACCCCGATCCCCGTCTCCACACGGTGGCCCGTCCCGTCGAGCAGGTCGACGCACGCATCCGTCGCCTCGTCGACGACATGCTGGAAACCATGTACGCCGCCGAAGGCGTCGGCCTGGCCGCCACGCAGGTCGATGTGCACGAGCGAGTCATCGTGATGGACACCTCGGAGGGCCGTGACCAGCCGCGCGTGCTGATCAATCCTGAACTCATCGCACGCAGCGCGGAGATGGCGCTGGGCGACGAGGGCTGCCTGTCGGTGCCGACGATCTACGACAAGGTGTCTCGCCACGCGCGCGTCACCGTGCGCGCACTGAATCGCGCCGGCGAGAGCTACCAGTTCGACGCCGAAGGCCTTCTGTCGGTGTGCGTCCAGCACGAGATGGACCACCTGCTGGGCAAGGTTTTCGTCGAGTACCTCAGCCCGCTCAAGCGCGACCGCATCAAGACCAAGATGCTGAAGAAGTCGCGCGACGAGATCCGCGGCTGAAGCCCCGCATGCGCGTCGTCTTCGCCGGTACGCCGGAGTTCGCCGCGGTCGCCCTGAGGCAACTGCACGCGGCACGATTCGAGATCCCGCTGGTGCTGACGCAACCCGATCGGCCTGCCGGGCGGGGCATGAAGCTGCACGCGTCACCGGTGAAGGCTTTCGCGCTGTCGCAGGGCCTGGCGGTCGCGCAGCCGCGCGGCCTGCGGCTCGACGGCAAGTACGCCGACGATGCCGCAGCGGCGCGCGCCGCCCTGATCGCGGCCCGCCCCGACGTGATCGTGGTCGCGGCCTACGGCCTGATCCTGCCGGCCTGGGTGCTCGAACTGCCGCGCCTGGGCTGCCTGAACATCCACGCCTCGCTGCTGCCGCGCTGGCGCGGCGCCGCACCGATCCATCGCGCCATCGAGGCCGGCGACACGCAGACGGGCATCACCGTCATGCAGATGGACGCCGGCCTGGACACCGGCGACATGCTGCTCGCCGAGCGGATGGCGATCCGGCCCGACGACACCACCGGCTCGCTGCACGACCGGTTGGCGGAAGTGGGCGGCCGCCTGATCGTCGAGGCGCTCGAACTCGCGGCCTGCGGCGGACTGAAGCCCCAGAGGCAGCCCGTCGACGGCATCACCTACGCCCACAAGATCGACAAGGCCGAGGCGGCCATCGACTGGCGCCAGGGTGCCGACCTCATCGAGCGCCGCCTGCGTGCCTTCGATCCCTTCCCCGGCGCCACCGGCGTGCTCGCCGGCGAGACCCTGAAGCTCTGGCGCGCCGAACGCTGCGCCGGAGCCGCCCGTCCGGGCACCGTGCTCGCCGTCGGCGAGGCGGGCATCGAGGTGGCCTGCGGAGAAGGTGCCGTGCGTCTGATCGAACTCCAGCGGCCGGGAGGCAAGCGCCTGCCGGCCGCCGCCTTCCTGCAAGGCCACCGCGTCACACCGGGCATGGCCTTCGACACGCCCGCCGATTGAACTCCGCGGCGCCGCCCGCATCTACGGCACTCCTGTTTCACGAGGACCACGCGACATGTTCAATCTGATGAAGACCGCCATCCTGATGGCGGCGATCACCGCCCTGTTCATGGCCATCGGCTCGCTCATGGGCGGGCAGACCGGGATGATGCTGGCCCTGGCCGTGGCCGTGGCGATGAACTTCTTCAGCTACTGGTTCTCCGACAAGATGGTGCTGAAGATGTACAACGCGCGCGAGGTCGACGCGAGTTCGGCACCGCAGTTCTACCGCATGGTGCAGGACCTGGCGCAGCGCGCCGGGCTGCCGATGCCGCGCGTCTACGTGATCGACGAGGACGCCCCGAACGCCTTCGCCACCGGGCGCAACCCGGAGCACGCCGCCGTGGCGGCCACCACCGGCATCATGCGCGTGCTCAGCGAGCGCGAACTGCGCGGCGTGATGGCCCACGAACTGGCGCACGTGCGCCACCGCGACATCCTCATCAGCACCGTGAGCGCCACGATGGCCGGCGCGATTTCGATGCTGGCCAACTTCGCCATGATCTTCGGTGGCCGCGACAGCGAAGGCCGGCCGGCCAACCCGATCGTCGGCCTGCTGGTGATGCTGCTGGCGCCGCTGGCGGCCAGCCTGATCCAGATGGCGATCAGCCGCTCGCGCGAGTTCGAGGCCGACCGCGGCGGTGCCGAGATCTCCGGCGACCCGCGTGCGCTCGCTTCGGCGCTCGAGAAGATCCATGCCTATGCGCGCGGGATCCCGATGGCCGCTGCCGAGCGCCACCCCGAGACGGCGCAGATGATGATCATGAACCCGCTGTCCGGCGGCGGGCTGCGCGGGCTGTTCTCCACGCACCCGGCGACCGAGGAGCGCGTGCAGCGCCTGCTGGCAATGGCCCCCGGCGCCCAGTGAGCCCGGCGGCAGCCGGCGTGGCGCTCAAGTCGCCGCGCCGGCTGCCGATACAGCGGTGAGCCCCTGTCGGGCCGGACCGCCATGAAACGCCATCTCGCCATCCTTGCCCTTGCCCTGCTCGCCGGCTGCGACATGCTGGGCATCGAGTCGCCCGAGAAGGTCGCCGCCACGCGCGAGGCCGACGGCAAGGCCGTCGGCGGCGCCTGCCGCCATGCCGGCCGTGCCATCGAAGACTGCTACGCGCTCAACAAGAAGGCCGATCGGGCGGCGGTGTTCGCCGGCTGGCGCGACATGAACGACTACATGCGCGAGAACAAGATCGAGGAAGTGCCGCCGCAGATCGCCGGCGTGGCCGCCAAGCCGGCCGCTGAAGAGGCCGCCGACACCCACGCCGAGAAACGCCCGACCAAGGGCAGCGAAGGCAAGGCCAAGGACAAGCCGAAGGCACGCGAATCCTGAGCTGAATCCGGCGGCTGCAGCCGCCCCGATCGAGCGACGACAATGCGGGGATGACCCCGCTGCGCGCGCTCATCCACGACCCCCATTTCCGCCGCGGCGCACGCGACATGCTCGACTTCGCGCCCGGCATCGCCGCCTGGGGCCTGGTCACCGGCGTGGCGATGGCCAAGAGCGGGCTGTCGATCCCGCTGGCGGTGTTGATGTCTCTCACCGTCTACGCCGGCAGTGCACAACTCGCCTCGCTGCCGCTGCTGGCCAGCGGTGCGCCGATGTGGGTCATCTGGGCCGCCGCCTTCTGCGTCAACCTGCGCTTCGTGATCTTCAGCGCGCAGTGGCGAATCCACCTGGGACACCTGTCGCGCGGCCGCCGGCTGGCCATCGGCTACCTGCTGGCCGATCTCAACCTGATCGCGTTCCAGCGCGCCTGGCCGGGCGGCCGCCGCGAGCCGGGCCAGGTGCCCTATATCGTCGGCGGCATCGCCACGATCTGGGTGACCTGGCAACTGCCGTCGCTGCTGGGCATCTTCCTGTCCGAAGCGATCCCGACCCAATGGGGGCTGGGCTTCGCCGGCACACTGGCCATGCTCGGCCTGACCTATGGCCTGCTCAGCGACCGCAGCACCTGGACGGCCGCTGCCGTGGCCGGCACCGCCGCCGTGGCGACCTTCGCGCTGCCGCTGAAGCTCAACATCCTGGTGGCCATCGCGGCCGCAGTGGCCGCCGGCCTGATGATGGAACAGGCCGAGCGCGCCGGCCAGCGGCTGCGGGGCGAGGCATGAGCGAGGCCCTGCACGGCGCGGTGGCGATCCTCGGCCTGGCGGTCGTCAGCTTCGTCGCGCGCAACTTCTTCCTTTTTCCCGATCGCGAGGTCAAGATGCCGGCTTGGCTCCAGCGCGGCCTCAAGGTGGCTCCGCTGGCGGCGCTCGCTGCGGTGGTGGTGCCCGAGGTGATCATCACCCAGGGCGCGCTGATCACCACCTCGCAGGACGCACGGCCACCCGCCGTCGCGGCCGCATCCCTGTACTACCTCTGGCGGCCGGGCGTGCTGGGGCCGCTGCTCGCCGGGCTCGCGCTGTTCCTGCCGCTGCGGCTGGTCTGGGGCTGGTGAACTGCGATGCCGACAGATTTCCGATTCGACGCCGTAACCAAGTTACCTTAACATCAACTATTGAGTTTCATCATGAACGTTCTTCGCTTCACCGATCTCGTCGCTGCCGGCAAGGTGGCGGGCCAGCGTGTCTTCATCCGTGCCGACCTGAACGTGCCTCAGGACGACGCCGGCAAGATCACCGAGGACACCCGCATCCGCGCCAGCGTGCCCTGCATCGAACTGGCCCTGAAGGCCGGCGCCGCGGTGATGGTCACCTCGCACCTGGGCCGCCCGACCGAGGGTGAGTTCAAGCCGGAAGACTCCCTCGCGCCGGTGGCCGCGCGGCTGGGCGAACTGCTCGGCCGCGAGGTGAAGCTCGTGCCCAACTGGGTCGATGGCGTGCAGGTCGCGCCCGGCCAGGTGGTGATGCTGGAGAACTGCCGCCTCAACAAGGGCGAGAAGAAGAACAACGAGGAGCTGGCGAAGAAGATGGCCGCCCTGTGCGACATCTTCGTGCACGACGCCTTCGGCACCGCGCACCGCGCCGAAGCCTCGACCTACGGCATCGCGCAGTTCGCCAAGATCGCCTGCGCCGGCCCGCTGCTGGCCGCCGAGATCGACGCCATCACCAAGGCGCTGGCCCATCCGAAGCGCCCGCTGGTGGCCATCGTCGCGGGCAGCAAGGTCAGCACCAAGCTGACCATCCTGAAGAGCCTGGCGAACAACGTCGACCAGCTCATCGTCGGCGGCGGCATCGCCAACACCTTCATGCTGGCCAGCGGGCTGCCCATCGGCAAGAGCCTTGTCGAGGCCGACCTGCTGGCCGAGGCCAAGGCGGTCA
Organism: uncultured Piscinibacter sp.; assembly: GCA_964628175.1. Classification (GTDB taxonomy): domain Bacteria; phylum Pseudomonadota; class Gammaproteobacteria; order Burkholderiales; family Burkholderiaceae_C; genus Piscinibacter. Next base: position 11,654 of record CAZVLY010000115.1, read on the forward strand.
TCGAGGCCATGAAGGCGCGCGGCGCAGCCGTGCCGATCCCGGTGGACGTGGTCACCGCCAAGGAGTTCAAGGCCGATGCCCAGGCCACGGTCAAGCTGTCCAAGGACGTCGAGGCCGACGACCTGATCCTCGACATCGGCCCGCAGACGGCGGCGCAGCTCGCGCTTCAGCTCAAGGCCGCCGGCACCATCGTCTGGAACGGCCCGGTGGGCGTGTTCGAGTTCGAGGCCTTCTCGCACGGCACCGAAGCGATCGCCCGGGCCATCGCTGCCAGTTCCGCCTTCAGCATCGCCGGCGGTGGCGACACGCTGGCGGCCATCGCCAAGTACGGCATCGAGAAGCAGGTGGGCTACATCTCCACCGGCGGCGGTGCCTTCCTCGAGGTGCTGGAGGGCAAGACACTGCCGGCCTTCGAGATTCTCGCCAAGCGCGCGCAGGCATGACAGTCATGCCGGCAAGCCAGGGACAGCGCGTCGCGGCACTTCGATAATTCCAGACAAGAGACAACGGAGATTCCATGCCCCGCGCCACCAAGATCGTCGCCACCCTCGGCCCCGCCTCCAGCTCCC
>CAZVLY010000116.1:0-12207 GCA_964628175.1 uncultured Piscinibacter sp.
GGTCGGCAAGGGCATCACCTTCGACACCGGCGGCATCTCGATCAAGCCGGCCGCCGAGATGGACGAGATGAAGTTCGACATGGGTGGCGCCGCCAGCGTGCTGGGCACGCTGCGGGCCGTGGCCGAACTCAAGCCGAAGCTGAACCTCGTCGTCATCGTGCCGACCTGCGAGAACATGCCGGGCGGCCGCGCGATCAAGCCGGGCGACGTCGTCAAGAGCATGTCGGGCCAGACCATCGAGATCCTCAACACCGATGCCGAGGGCCGGCTGATCCTGTGCGACGCCCTGACCTACGTCGAGCGATTCAAGCCGGCCTGCGTGGTCGACGTGGCCACGCTCACCGGCGCCTGCGTGATCGCCCTGGGGCACCATCATTCCGGACTGTTCACGTCCGACGACGCGCTGGCCGCGCAGCTGCTCGCCGCCAGTGCCTCGTCGCTCGACCCGTGCTGGCGCATGCCGCTGGACGAGGAATACGAGGAGGCGCTGAAGAGCAACTTCGCCGACATGGGCAACGTGGGCGGCCGCGCCGGCGGAGCCATCACCGCGGCCATGTTCCTGCGCAAGTTCACGGGCAAGTACCGCTGGGCCCACCTGGACATCGCCGGCACGGCCTGGAAGTCCGGCGCCGCCAAGGGTGCCACCGGGCGCCCCGTGCCCCTGCTGACCCACTTCGTGCTGTCGCAGGCGTCCTGAGGCAGGCCCCGCTTGCGATGACCCGGGTCAGCTTCCACTTCAACGTGCCGCACCGGCTGGCCTATGCCTGCCGGCTGCTGCGCAAGGCGACCCGGCAGAACGCATGCGTGACCGTCACCGGCACGGCTTCGGCGCTGGCCGAGCTCGACCGCGCACTGTGGACTTTCGAGGCCACGGAGTTCGTCCCGCACGTGCTGGTGCGCGATGGCCAATCGGTGCCCGAGCGACAGCGCGGCACGCCGGTGTGCCTGGTCGAGTCTCTTGCTGGTGCGTTGCACCATGACGTGCTGCTCAACCTCGGTGCCGAGCCGCCTGCGGGATTCGAGAGCTACGAGCGGCTGGTCGAGATCGTTTCCACCGACGACGGCGACCGCGCCGCCGCGCGGGCACGCTGGAAGCACTACGCGTCGCGGGGTTATCAAATCGAGAAGCACGAGGTGGAGGCATGAGCCTGCGCCCCGCGCCGCCGGGCCGCGTGCCGACGCTGACCGAGGTGGTGCGCATGCCGGAGGCGCAGGCACCGGCACCGGCACCGGCGGTCCCGGCTCCCGTGACCGAGCCAAGGGCGTTCGCCCCCGTCGCGTCTGCCACGCTGGAGTCGGTGCGCGATGGGGCTGTCGTCGTCGGCCCGGCGGCCGTCGACGAGGAGGAACTCGTGCAGCGCGTGCTGGCGGACATGCAGCGGCAGATCGACCTGATGCTGGAGGTCAAGCTGCGTGAAGTGCTCGCGCCGGCCCTGACCCGCGCCACCGACGCACTGATGCGCGAAGCGCGCACCGAGCTGGCATCGACCTTGCGAGACATCGTCTCGCGAGCCGTCGCTCAGGAACTCTCCCGTCATCGCCAACGATAGCGGGCGCGTTGTGTCCTGAGCCCGCACCCCGGGGGCGTCTCGGCGTTTACCCGGGGACAGGCCGACTGCCGAACCATCTGGAAGCTTTGTTCGAAGCCAAGCGTTCCCTCCGAGGAATCGCAGGTTTCCCCTGAGCAATCCCGGTGGAGATGCGGTTTTTTTTGGGGTATCGTGTCGGCCGTTGAGATAAACCCTCTCTTCCGATCGCTCTCAACATTCCAACCGGAGGTTATTGCATGCAAGTCAAATTCAATGCCGTGGTGGCTGCAGCCGCTCTGCTCATCGCAGGTGCTGCGTCGGCCCAGGACATGGTCGTCAAGATCGGCCACGTCGGCCCCACCAGCGGTGGCATCGCCCACCTTGGCAAGGACAACGAGATGGGCGCGCGCATGGCCATCGACGAGCTCAACGCCAAGGGCGTCTCCATCGGCGGCAAGAAGGTCAAGTTCGAGCTGCTGGCCGAAGACGACGCTGGCGATCCGAAGCAAGGCACGGCAGTCGCCCAGAAGCTGGTCGACTCCAAGGTGATGGGCGTGATCGGCCACCTGAACTCGGGCACCTCGATCCCGGCTTCCAAGATCTACAGCGACGCTGGCATCCCCCAGATCTCGCCGTCGGCCACCAACCCCAAGTTCACCCGCAACGGCTACAAGACCACGTTCCGCGTGGTGGCCGATGACGTGCACCTGGGCGGCACGCTGGGCCGCTACGCCGTCAAGGAACTCAAGGGCAAGTCGATCGCCGTGATCGACGACCGCACGGCCTACGGCCAAGGCGTCGCCGAAGAGTTCGCCAAGGCCGTCAAGGCCTCGGGCGGTGCGATCGCCGAGCAGCAGTTCACCACCGACAAGGCAACGGACTTCACCGCCATCCTGACCGCCATCAAGGCCAAGAAGCCCGACGTCGTGTTCTACGGCGGCATGGACGCCGTGGCCGGCCCGATGATCCGCCAGATGAAGCAACTGGGCATCAACGCCAAGTTCATGGGCGGCGACGGCATCTGCTCGGGCGAGCTGCCCAAGCTGGCCGCCGGCGCGATGGCCGATGGCCAGGTGATCTGCGCCGAGGCCGGTGGCGTCGAAGGCGAACAGAAGGCCGGCATGGAGAAGTTCCGCGCCGACTTCAAGAAGAAGTTCAATGCCGACGTGCAGATCTACGCCCCGTACGTCTATGACGCCACGATGGTGATGGTCGACGCGATGGTCAAGGCCGGTTCCGCCGAGCCGGCCAAGTACCTGCCGGTGCTGGCCAAGACCAGCGGCTACAAGGGCGTGACCGGCACCATCGCCTTCGACGAGAAGGGCGACGTCAAGAACGGCGCGCTGACCCTGTTCACGTACAAGGGCGACAAGCGCGAGCAGATCGCCGTGGTGCGCTGATCCAGCCTCCGCGATGACCTGAACGGGGCGCTTCGGCGCCCCGTTTTTCGTTTCCGGCTCGGCCTCTCAGCCCTGCAAGGGCGTGCCGTCGCGACGGAAGAGACGCGTCAGGTGCGCGAGCCGCTGCGCATGCTCCGGTCGCACCTGGCTCCAGTCGAAACGCCATTCCCAGTAGCCTTCGCCCTTGCCGGGCAGGTTCATGCGGTGTTCGCCGCCCAGGCCCAGCACGTCCTGCATCGGATGCACCACGGTGTCGGCCACGCTGGCGCTGGCCGCGCGGATCAGGTCCCAGTGGATCTCGCTGCCGTCGGTGCCGAGGTAGTCGCGCACACGCGCGCGCTGCGTGTCGCTCATCGAGGCCCACCAGCCGATCGTGGTGTCGTTGTCGTGGGTGCCTGTGTAGACCACCGAGTCGACGTCGTGGTTGTGCGGCAAATAGGCGTTGCCGCTGCCGCCGTCGAAGGCGAACTGCAGGATGCGCATGCCGGGGAAGGCGAACTTCCTGCGCAGCGCCACCACGTCGGGCGTGATCACGCCCAGGTCCTCGGCAATGATGGGCAGCGGCCCGAGCGCCTTGGCGATCGCCTTGAACAGGGCGTCGCCCGGGCCGGGCAACCAGCGGCCCTTCACGGCCGTGGCCTCGCTGGCGGGGATCTCCCAGTAGCCGGCGAAGCCGCGGAAATGGTCGATGCGCACGATGTCGACCAGCTCGAAGGTGCGCCGGATGCGTTGCACCCACCAGGCATAGGCTTCCTTCGCGTGCGCCTTCCAGCGGTACAGCGGGTTGCCCCAGCGCTGCCCGGTGTCGCTGAAGGCATCGGGCGGCACGCCGGCCACGGCGGTGGGCCTGCCACGCGCGTCGAGTTCGAACAGCTCGCGGCGCGACCACACCTCGGCGCTCTGGTAGGCGATGAAGATCGGCGCATCGCCGATGACCTCGACGCCACGGCCGTTCGCATAGGCCTTCAACGCCAGCCACTGGCGATAGAAGCACCACTGGCAGAAGGTCCAGAAGGCGATGCGAGGTGCATGGCGTCGGCTCGCTTGCGCCAGCGCAGCCGGTTCGCGTGCGGCCAGCGGCGCATCCCAGTCGCTCCAGTCGCGCCAGCCGTGCTGCTCGGCCAGTGTCATGAAGAGCGCGTAGTCTTCCAGCCAGTCGGCATGACTGGAGCGGAACGCCTCGAACTCGGCGCGTTCCTGCGGCGTCGCGCGCGCGTCGAAACGCTGTGCTGCGCGGGCCAGCCGGTCCATGCGGAACGGCACGACGGTGGCGAAGTCCAGCCGCTGCGCCTGCACGCCGGCAGGCGGTGCCAGCTCCTCGGCCAACAGCCAGCCGCGCTGCTGCAGTTCGCCCAGATCGATGAGAAGCACGTTGCCGGCGAAGGCCGAGCTGCTCATGTAGGGCGAGTTGCCCGGGCCGATGCCGCCCAACGGCAGGATCTGCCAGAGCTTCTGGCCGGCGGCCACCAGCCAGTCGACGAAGTGGTACGCAGCCGGACCGAAATCGCCCGAGCCGTGCGGGCCGGGCAGGGACGTGGGATGCAGCAGCACGCCGCTGGCACGGGGAAATCGCATGCGGGGAAGTCCTGTGTCTAGAGTTCGAGCCCGTGGCCCAGCGCCGCGAACACCAGCACGCTGCGGCCCGGCAGCGGGTAGAGGTGCTCGCCCTGGCCCTGCCAGCGGCTCTCGCCGCGCGGATGGGTGCTGTCGAACAGCGCCTGCCACTGTCCGCCGGGCAGCATGAAGTCGATGTCGCCGGCGTCGCCGTTGACGAGCAGCAGCAACGGCGACTGCGCTCGCCCGGGGTGGCCGATCAGGCAGCCGAACACGCGGCCGTTGGGGCGGCGCCATTCGTCGCCGTGCAGCTCGCTGCCGTCCACGCGCAGCCAGGTCACGTCCTGCAGGCCGTGGCGATCGGGCAGGCCGTCGTACCAGCGGTTGGCGAAGGGCAGCGCCTGCTGGCGCAGCGCCAGCAGGCGCGCGGTGCAGGCGAGGCGATCCTCGTCGACGGCCGACCAGTCGATCCAGGTGGTCTCGTTGTCCTGGCAGTACGGATTGTTGTTGCCACCCTGGGTGTGGCCGAGCTCGTCGCCGGCGGCGAGCATCGGCGTGCCCTGAGAGAGCAGAGTGGAGGCCAGCGGAGCCCGAACGCCGCGCGAACGCAGCGACTGGATGGGCGGGTCGTCGGTCGGCCCTGGGACGCCGAAGTTGGCGCTGTGGTTGTGGCCGTGCCCGTCGCGGTTGTGCTCTCCGTTGGCCTGGTTGTGCTTGTGGGCGTGGCTGACCAGGTCGGTCAGCGTGAAGCCGTCGTGCGAGACGATGTAGTTGACCGACTCGGCCGGCGCGCGATGGCGCGGCTGGAAGATGTCGGACGAGGCGCACAGCCGCTGCGCGAAGTCGCCGCGCGTGTAGGCGCCTTCGATCCAGAAAGCGCGCATCGTGTCGCGGTAGCGGTCGTTCCACTCGAGCCAGCCGCCGGGGAAGCCGCCGAGCTGGTAGCCGCCGGGGCCGATGTCCCAGGGCTCGGCGATCATCTTCAGGCGTGACAGCAGCGGGTCCTGTGCGAGCGCGGTGAAGAAGGGTGCGTGGCGGTCGAAGCCGTGGTCGCCTCGGCCGAGCACCGGCGCGAGATCGAAGCGGAAGCCGTCGACGTGCATCTCGCCGGCCCAGTAGCGCAGGCTGTCGAGAACCATCTGCAGCACGCGCGGCTGGCGCAGGTCCAGCGTGTTGCCGCAGCCGCTGTGGTTCTCGTAGTGCGACTTCGATTCGGACGGCAGCCGGTAGTAGCTGGCGTTGTCCAGGCCGCGGAAGCTGATCGTCGGCCCGAGCTCGTCGGCTTCGGCGGTGTGGTTGTAGACCACGTCGAGGATCACCTCGAGCCCATGCTCGTGCAGCGTGGCGACCATGGCGCGGAACTCGTCGCGCGCCGACAGGCCGCCCACGCCGCTGGCCAGGCGCGGCTCCGGCGCGAAGAACCCGATCGTGTTGTAGCCCCAGTAGTTGACCAGGCCCATGTCCACCAGGCGGCGCTCGTCGAGGTGCTGCTGCACCGGCAGCAGGCACAGCGCGGTCACGCCCAGGCGCTTGAAGTGGGCGATGGCCGCCGCCGAGGCCAGGCCGGCGTAGCTGCCACGCAGCGCCTCGGGCACGCCGGGATGGCGCTTCGTGAAGCCCTTGACGTGGACTTCGTAGAGCACGCTGCGATCCAGCGGCGTGTGCTGGTGGCGGTCGCCGTTCCAGTCGTGCCGCGGATCGACGACACGGGCCTTCAGCGCGAAGGGACCGCTGTCGCGCATGTCCATGTGGCCGGCATGCTCGGGGTCGGCAGCGAAGTGTTCGGCGCGCCATTCGAACGTGCCGACGATCTCGCGCGCGTAGGGGTCGAGCAGCAGCTTGTTCGGGTTGAAGCGATGGCCGCGCTCGGGCCGCCAGGCGCCGTGGGCGCGCAGGCCGTAGACCAGGCCCGGCGTCGCACCGCTCAGGTAGCCGTGGCGGATGTCCTGCGTGTGGCCGGGCAGTTCGACGCGCTGCAATTCGGTCGAACCACTCTCGTCGTACACGCACAGTTCGATGCGCTGCGCGTGCGCCGAGAACACAGCGAAGTTGACGCCGTGGCCGTCCCAGTGCGCGCCCAGGGGCCAGGGGTGTCCGGGCGTCATCTCAGCGGTCGCGCTCGTAGAAGACCGTCGCCAGCGGCGGCAGGTCGAGCAGCAGCGATTGCGCCCGGCCGTGGCTGACGATTGGTTCGCTGTCGGCCGCGCCGAACGGGCTGCCGACGTTGCTGCCGCCGTAGTGCTCGGAGTCGGTGTTCAGCCGCTCTCGCCAGGTGCCGGCGGCCGGCACGCCCAGGCGGTAGCCGCGCTGCACCGAGGGCGTGAAGTTGCACACCACGACCACCTCCGAGCGGCCGTCGCGGCTGCGCCGCACGAAGCTCAGCACCGATCGCTGGGCGTCCTCGTGGTCGATCCATTCGAAGCCGGCGCCCTCGAAGTCGTTGTCGTACAGCGCCGGCGTGGCGCGGTACAGGCGGTTCAGGTCGTGCATCAGGCGGTGCACGCCGGCGTGGGACCGGTCGCCGAGCAGGTGCCAGTCCAGGCTCTGGTCGTGGTTCCACTCGCGCTCCTGGCCGAACTCGCAGCCCATGAAGAGCAGCTTCTTGCCCGGGTGGCCGAACATGAAGCCGAAGTAGGCGCGCAGGTTGGCGAACTTCTGCCAGCGGTCGCCCGGCATCTTGTTCAGCAGCGACCCCTTGCCGTGCACCACCTCGTCGTGCGAGATCGGCAGCACGAAGTTCTCGTTGAAGGCGTAGACCAGGCCGAAGGTCATCTCGCCATGGTGGTACTGGCGGTGCACCGGGTCGCGCGACATGTACTTCAGCGTGTCATGCATCCAGCCCATGTTCCACTTGTAGTGGAAGCCCAGGCCGCCGAGGTAGGTCGGCCGCGACACCGCCGGGAACGCGGTCGACTCCTCGGCCAGCGTGACGGCCTGCGCCCGCTCGGCACCGACCACCTCGTTGACGCGCTTGAGGAAGGAGATCGCCTCGAGGTTCTCGCGCCCACCGTGCACGTTGGGCAGCCACTCGCCGGCCTTGCGGCTGTAGTCGCGATACAGCATCGAGGCCACGGCGTCGACGCGCAGGCCGTCGACATCGAAACGCTCCAGCCAGTACAGCGCATTGCCGACCAGGAAGTTGCGCACCTCGGTGCGGCCGAGGTTGTAGATCAGCGTGTTCCAGTCCTGGTGAAAGCCCTCGCGCGGGTCGGCGTACTCGTACAGGTGCGTGCCGTCGAAGCGCGCCAGCCCATGAGCATCGGTCGGGAAGTGCGCCGGCACCCAGTCGAGGATCAGGCCCAGGCCTTCGGCGTGGCAGCGCTCGACGAAGCGGCGAAAGCCCGCGGGATCGCCGAAGCGCGAGGTCGGTGCATACAGGCCGATGGGTTGATAGCCCCAGGAGCCGTCGAACGGGTGCTCCGAGATGGGCAGCAGCTCGATGTGGGTGAAGCCCATCTCGCGCGCATAGGGCACCAGCGTCGCGGCGAGTTCATCCCAGTTCAGCCAGCGGTTGCCCTCCTCGGGCTTGCGCCGCCACGAGCCCAGGTGCACCTCGTAGATGCTCACCGGCGCGTCGAGCGCGTTGGCCTTCTGGCGTGCCGCCGAGGCCGGCGCGACCGGCGGCATCTGCGCCACCACGCTGGCGGTCGCGGGGCGCTGCTCGGACTGCAGCGCGTAAGGGTCGGCCTTGAGCGGCAGCAACTCGCCCTCGCGGCTGACGAGCTCGAACTTGTAGCGCGCACCGCCGCCGACGCCGGGCAGGAAGATCTCCCACACGCCGCATTCGCGGCGCAGGCGCATCGGGTGGCGGCGGCCGTCCCACAGGTTGAAGTCGCCGACCACGCTGACACGAGAGGCGTTCGGCGCCCAGACTGCGAACGAGGTGCCCGGCACGCCGTTCAGCGTGCGCTGCGCCGCGCCCAGCACCTCGTAGGGTCGCAGGTGCGTGCCTTCGCCCATCAGCCAGACGTCGAGTTCGCCGAGCACCGGCGGGAAGCGGTAGGGGTCGTCGATCACCGACTGGTTGCCGTCGGCCCAGCGCACCTGCAGCCGATAGCCCGCGGCGGGCAGGCCGAGCAGGGCGCCCTCGAACAGGCCGTCCACGTGCACCAGCAGCAGCGGCACCAGCGTCGCGCCATCGGCGGCGTCGACCGCCACCACGTGCGTGGCGCCGGGCAGGAAGGCGCGCAGCCACCACCGGCCTTCGAGGTCGGTGTGCGGCCCCAGCACGGAGAACGGGTCCCCGTGGCGGGCGTGGCGGATCAGGTCGATCTCGGTGTCGTTGAGCATGATGGCAGTCGAAGTGACTGCGCAGATGGTATCAACCGCACTGCTGCGCCGGCATTCAAGGCGCCGGCGTCATGCCCCAGATCTGCTGCGCGTACTCCCGGATCGTGCGGTCCGACGAGAAGGCGCCCATGCCAGCCACGTTGGCGATGGCGCGCGAGGCCCATTCCCCGCTCTGGCGGAACAGTGCATCCACGCGCAGCTGCGTCTCGACGTAGGCGCCGTAGTCCGCCAGCAGCAGGTAATGGTCGCCGCCCCACAGCAGCGAGTCGATCAGGCCGCGGTAGCGCCCGGGCTCCTCCGGCGAGAAGGCGCCGCCGGCGATGGCGTCGAGCACGTGCTTGAGCTGCGGGTTGCTCTCGTAGTAGCGCATCGGCTGGTAGCCGGCGGCGCGCAGCGAGACCACCTCGGGCGTCTTCAGGCCGAAGATGAAGATGTTGTCGTCGCCGACGTTCTGGCGGATCTCGATGTTCGCGCCGTCGTCGGTGCCGATGGTCAGCGCGCCGTTGAGTGCCAGCTTCATGTTGCCGGTGCCCGAGGCCTCGGTGCCGGCGGTGGAGATCTGCTCGGACAGGTCGGCGCCGGGCATGATGACCTCGGCCACCGAGACGCCGTAGTTGGGAATGAACACCAGCTTCAGCAGCCCGGCCACGCGCGGGTCGCGGTTGACCACCTGGCCGACGTCGTGGATCAGGCGGATGATGTTCTTCGCCATCGCGTAAGACGAGGCCGCCTTGCCGGCGAAGATCACCGTGCGCGGCACCCACCCCGCGTTCGGGTGCGCCAGGATGGCCTGGTAGCGCGAGACCACGTGCAGCAGGTTGAGCAGCTGCCGCTTGTACTCGTGGATGCGCTTGACCTGCACGTCGAACAGGCTGGCCGGGTCCACCGCGATGCCGGTGGCGCGCGCGATGTGCTCGGCCAGGCGCGCCTTGTTGGCGCGCTTGATGGCCGTGAACTCCTCGCGGAAGGCGGCGTTGCCACGCTGGTCGCGCAGCGCCTGCAGCTGGTCGAGGTCGAGCCGCCACTTCGCGCCGAGCGTGCGGTCGAGCAGGCCGGCCAGGCCCGGGTTGGCCTGCGCCAGCCAGCGGCGCGGCGTCACGCCGTTGGTCATGTTGGTGAAGCGGTCCGGCCACAGCGCGGCGAAGTCGGCGAAGATGGTCTTCACCAGCAGATCGGAGTGCAGCGCCGACACGCCGTTGACCTTGTGGCTGCCGACGATCGACAGGTTGGCCATGCGCACGCGGCGCTCGCCGCTCTCGTCGATCAGCGACAGCCGCGCCAGGAAGCCCATGTCGCCGGGGCGGAACTTCGCCGCGAAGTCGAGGAAGTCCTGGTTGATGCGGAAGATGATCTCCAGGTGGCGCGGCAGCACGTGCTGCATCAGCGCCACCGGCCAGGTCTCGAGCGCTTCGGGCATCAGCGTGTGGTTGGTGTACGAGAACACACGCTGCGTGATGCCCCAGGCGGTGGCCCAGGCCATGCCGTGCTCGTCGCACAGCACGCGCATCAGCTCGGCCACGGCGATGGCCGGGTGCGTGTCGTTCAGGTGCATCGCCACCTTGTCGGCCAGGTTGGCCAGCGTGCCGTGTTCCTCGAGGTGGCGGCCCAGGATGTCCTGCACCGAGGCGGCGACGAAGAAATACTCCTGGCGCAGGCGCAGCTCGCGGCCGGCCGGCGTGCTGTCGTTCGGGTAGAGCACCCAGGAGATGTTCTCGTACTCGTTCTTCACGCCGGCGGCGCGCGCGTAGTCGCCGGTGTTGAATGCGTGCAGGTCGATGTGCGCCGGCGCGACGGCCTTCCACAGCCGCAGCGTGCTGACCTTGTGCGTGCCGTGGCCGGGGATCACCATGTCGTGGGCCTTGGCCGCCACCTCGGCGGCGTTGCGCCACAGCGCCTTGTCGCCGTGGTGCTCGACCCAGCCGCCGAAGCGCACCGGGTAGCTCACGCCGGAGCGAGGAAACTCCCAGGGCGTGCCGTTGGCCAGCCAGGGGTCGGGGTACTCGACCTGGCAGCCGTTCTGGATGTCCTGCGCGAACATGCCGTACTCGTAGCGGATGCCGTAGCCGAACGAGGGCAGGCCGAGCGTGGCCATCGAGTCCAGGAAGCAGGCCGCCAGCCGGCCCAGGCCGCCATTGCCCAGCGCGGCGTCGGGCTCGCGGTCGGCGACGTCCTCGAGCTTCTGGGCATGCTGCTGCGCGGCCGCGGCCGCGCCTTCGCCCAGATCGAGTGCCGCCAGCGCGTTGCCGAGCGTGCGGCCGATGAGGAACTCCATCGAGAGGTAGTAGACCCGGCGGGCCTGCTCGCTGCGCTCGCGGGCCTGCGTGGCCACCCAGCGCCGCGACAGCTGCTCGCGCGCCACCTGGGCCACCGCCTGCATCAGCTCGGTCGAAGTCGCCTGCGCCGGCGCCACGCCCACGGTCTTGAGCAGGTGGTCGTCGACGCCGCCGGCGATGTCGGTGGGGGAGAGCGTGTTCTTGTCCACGGGGATCCTTTGTCGTGCGGCGGCGCGGTGGGCGCCGGCGGCCTTCTGGCGGGTGCGCAGTGTCTCTGCTGAGTCTGGCAGCGTCAACCGAGCGGCAATCGCAATTTTCGCGCCCACCCAACACGGTGCCCGTGCCCGGGTTACGGCCGATTTCAGCCGGCGTCACCGCCATGCCGAGGAGTTGACCGAGGACAGACCCGAAGCTTCGGTCACGGAGTTACCGTCGAGTACGGTGAAACAACAGCGACTCCATGCCGGCCCGGGCTGAAAGTGCACCGCGCGCGGGCAGACGCCTGTTGCGCCGACGCCGAAAATGCTGATGATCGAACCGCGCCGCCGCCTTTGCGTGCGCCCACGCCAACACAGGAGACCCATCCATGACCCCGAACGAACTGGCGCTCAGCCTGGACCTGCCCAAGCGCACCGTGGCGCTGGTGCTGGCCGGCGGGCGCGGCAGCCGCTTGAAGAACCTGACCGATCGGCGCGCCAAGCCCGCGGTCTACTTCGGCGGCAAGTTCCGGATCATCGACTTCGCGCTGTCCAACTGCCTGAACTCCGGCATCCGCCGCATCGGCGTGATCACGCAGTACAAGAGCCACAGCCTGATGCGCCACCTGCAGCGCGGCTGGGCCTTCCTGAAGAGCGAGATGAACGAGTTCGTCGACCTGATGCCCGCGCAGCAGCGCGTCGACGAGGAAAGCTGGTACCGCGGCACGGCCGACGCCGTGTACCAGAACCAGGACATCCTGGCCAGCTATGGCGCCGACTACATCGTCATCCTGGCCGGCGACCACATCTACAAGATGAACTACGCGCTGATGCTGGCCGACCACGTGGCCAAGGGGCGCGACTGCACGGTGGGCTGCATCGAGGTGCCGCGCAGCGAGGCCTCGGCCTTCGGCGTGATGGCGGTCAACGACAAGAACCTGATCACCGAGTTCGTCGAGAAGCC
>CAZVLY010000117.1:0-12070 GCA_964628175.1 uncultured Piscinibacter sp.
GACGCTGGCCTCGCAGCTGTCGGACTTCACCGGCGGCGAGGACGGCCTGAACTTCAAGGTGCCCGAGGCACTGCAGCCCGGCACGGCATACCTCGACGCGCCGCTGTTCGGTGCCTCGATCGACGGGCGCTTCCTCACCTACTACCTGCTGTTCGGCGTGGCGGCGCTGCTCGTGCTGGCGCTGCTGCGCATCGTCAACTCGCCCTTCGGCCGCGTGCTGCAGGCGATCCGCGAGAACGACTTCCGCGCCGAGGCGATCGGCTACCGCACGGTGGTGTGGCGAACCATCGCCTCGGTGCTGTCGGCTCTGTTCGCCACCCTGGCCGGCTGCCTGCTCGCGCTGTGGCTGCGCTACCAGGGGCCGGACACCTCGCTGTCCTTCGAGATCATGCTCGACATCCTGCTCATCGTCGTGATCGGCGGCATGGGCACGGTCTACGGCGCGGTGATCGGCTCGGTGCTGTTCGTCATCGCGCAGAACTACCTGCAGGACCTGCTCAAGCTCGGCGCCTCGGCGCTGGAAGGCGTGCCCGTGCTCGCGGCGCTCGTCTCGCCCGACCGCTGGCTGCTCTGGCTGGGCCTGCTGTTCGTGCTCTCGGTTTATCACTTCCCCACCGGCGTGGTGGGGCGACTGCGCGCGATGAGACGCGCCCCACCCGGAGGAGACAAGACATGAAGACCCGACACCTGCTGGCACCGCTCGCGGCAGCCGCACTCACCGCGGCCTGCGGCGGCGGCGACACGGCCACGGCCGACACGCGCGCCGCCGTGCAGAGCGCCGCGACCGACAGCGGCCGCGGCGGCGACGATCGCCACGATCGTGGACCACGCGGCTTGTTCAACCGGCTGCCGGCCTTCATCGCCGGCGAGGTGCGCAAGACGAACTACGACGGCAGCGGCGACGACCTGCTCACCGCCGGCCTGGGCAAGACCGGCCTGGCCAGCGGCGTGGCGCCGACCTTCGCGGACGCGCTCGCCCCGACCGCGGCCGAACTGCGCCGCGCGGCGATCTACAACAACTACCGCGCCATCGTCGACATGACGGCCGCCGGCGGCTACGGCACGCTGTACGGCCCGAACGTGGCCGCCGACGGGACCGTGACCGCCGGCGAAGGCCGGATCGCCGGCACCGAGTACATCGCCTACAGCCGCGGCGCCGATGGCGGCGCCGCCTCGCAGAACGTCGTGCTGATGGTGCAGGTGCCGGCCCACTTCGACCCGCGCAAACCCTGCATCGTCACCGCCACCTCGTCGGGTTCACGCGGTGTGTACGGCGGCATCAGCACCGGCGAGTGGGGCCTCAAGCGCGGCTGCGCGGTGGCCTACACCGACAAGGGCACCGGCGCCGCGGCGCACGACCTGATGGCCGACACCGTGCCCTTGATCGATGGCACGCGCGCCACGGCGGCTGCGGCCGGCGACACGGCGCAGTTCCGCGCGCCACTGGACGCGGCGCAACTCGCTGCCTTCAACGCCGCCACGCCGAACCGCTTCGCCTTCAAGCATGCGCACTCGCAGCGCAACCCCGAGAAGGACTGGGGCCGCTTCACGCTGCAGGCGGTCGAGTTCGCCTACTGGGCGCTCAACGAACGCTACGGCATCGCCTTGCCCAAGGGCGAGACGCTGCGCACCATCCGCCCGGCCAACACCCTGGTGATCGCCTCGAGCATCAGCAACGGTGGCGCCTCGGCGCTGGCCGCCGCCGAGCTCGACCGCGATCGCCTGATCGACGGCGTGGCCGTCTCCGAGCCGGCGGTGGAGCTGCCGCAGGACGCCGGCATCGCCGTCGCGCGCGGCGCTGTGCTGCAGGCGAACGCCGGCAAGGTGCTGTACGACTACACCACGCAGGCCAACCTGTTCCAGAGCTGCGCGGCGCTGTCGTCGCAGGTGGCCGGCGCGCCGGGCATCGGCTTCGTGGTGGGCACGTTCGCCGCCAACCGCTGCGCCTCGCTGAAAGCCAAGGGCCTGCTGACGGCCGACACCACGGCCGGCCAGGCCGACGAGGCCCTGGCCAAGCTGGTGGCCTATGGCTGGGAGCCGGAGTCGGCGGTGCTGCACGCCTCGCTCGCCGCCTTCGAGGTGGCGCCTGCGGTGGCGGTCACCTTCGGCAACGCGCTGTCGCGCTCCAGCGTGGCCGACTCGCTGTGCGGCTACAGCTACGCGGCGACGACGCCGTCGTTCACCGTCGGGTCGCTGCTGCCCGCGTCTCTCGCAGCGATGGCGGCCACCGGCAACGGCGTGCCGCCGTCCTCGGGCGTGCAGCTGATCAACAACCTCAGCCCGGGCCTGGTGCTGCGCGACCTGGTGTCGCTGTCGCCCTCGACCTTCAAGCAGGACTTCAACCTCGACGGCGCGCTGTGCCTGCGCAACCTGCTCACCGGCAGCGACGCCAAGGCGCTGGCGCTGCAGCAGGGCATCGGCGAAACGCTGCGCAGCGGCAACCTGCAGCGCAAGCCGGCGATCATCGTGCACGGCCGCGCCGACGCGCTGATCCCGGTGAACCACAGCTCGCGGCCCTACACCGCGCTGAACAAGCGTGTCGAGGGGCGTCACAGCCGGCTGTCGTACATCGAGGTCACCAACGCGCAGCACTTCGACACCTTCATCGGCCTGCCGACGCTGCTGGGCGGCTACGACACGCGCTACATCCCGCTGCACGTGTACCTGAACCGCGCGCTCGACGCGATGTACGCCCACCTGCGCCACGGCGCGCCGCTGCCCGACAGCCAGGTGGTGCGCACCGTGCCGCGCGGTGGCGTGGCCGGGGCCGCGCCGGCGATCACCGCCGACAACGTGCCGCCGATCCTGCGCCGGCCGGCGGAAGGCGACGCCATCCGCATGCACGGCAACACCCTGGTGGTCCCCGACTGAGAGCCGAGCCGGCATGAGTTTCACGTCGAACTATCGGGTCTGCGAGGGCCGCGAACTCCACTACACCGAGTGGGGTTCGCAGCATGCCGAGACGGTGATCGCCTGGCACGGCCTGGCGCGCACTGGCCGCGACATGGACGACATCGCGCAGCACCTGTCGCAGCGTTACCGGGTGATCTGCCCCGACACGATCGGGCGCGGCCTGAGCCAGTGGAGCCCGGCGCCGGAGCAGGAGTACTGCCTGGCGTTCTACGTGAAGCTGGCGACGGCGCTGGTCGACGGCCTGGGGCTGCAGCGCTTCCACTGGCTCGGCACCTCGATGGGCGGGGCGATCGGCATCGTCGCCGCAGCGAGCGCACTGCAGGGCCGCATCCGCCGGCTCGTGCTCAACGACAACGGCCCGCAGCTCGCCGAGGCGGCGATCCAGCGCATCCGCAGCTACGCCGGCAACCCGGCGGCCTTCGCGACGGTGGGCGAGCTGGAGCAGTACTTCCGCAGCGTCTACAAGCCCTACGGCTGGCTGAGCGACGCGCAGTGGCGGCGCCTGACCGAGACCTCGGTGCGGCGCCTGCCCGACGGCCGTGTCACGCCGCACTACGACCCGGCGATGGTGATGCAGTTCACCCACCACGACGACGACTACCTGCTGTGGGACGAGTGGGACACGCTGGACATCCCGGTGCTGTGCCTGCGCGGCGAGGACTCCGACCTGCTGCTGCCCGACACCGCCGAGCAGATGCGCAACCGCGGGCCGCGCGCCGTGGTGGTCGAGATCGCCGGCTGCGGCCATGCGCCGGCGCTGAACACGCCGGCACAGTTCGCGCTGGTGGAGCGTTTCCTGGCGGGTTGAACCTCGCCTCAGCGGCCGGTGCCGCGGGGCGCCTCGGGCGCGAGGACGCGCACCAGGTCCTTGTGGAAGCTGGCGACGTCGATCGGCTTGGTCCAGTACTCGAGCGCGCCGGATTCGCGCGCGATGGCGGCGTCCTCGGGCAGGTCGCTGGCGGACAGCGACACCACCGCCAGCTCGGCGGTGGCCGGGTCCGCACGCAGCGCCGCCAGCACGGCCGTGCCATGCATGTCGGGCAGCTGCATGTCGAGCAGCACCAGGTCGGGCAGCAGGCGGCGCGCCAGCGCGATGCCGCCGTGGCCGTCGTCGGCATGGACGAAGCGGATCTGCGGCCAGCGCGCCAGCAATTGCTCGACGAGCAGCACGTTGACCGGGTTGTCCTCGATGTAGAGCACCAGCGCCGGCGGCAGGTCGGCGTTGCCGGCGCCGGGCAGCGGGCCGGCCGGCGGTGCCGGCGTCGCGGACGGATTCGCCAGCGCCTCCCGCGGTGCGGCGACCAGGGTGATGCTCACGCGCGTGCCGCGGCCGGGCTCGCTGGCGATGTGCAGCAGGCCGTTCATGCGCTCGATCAGCTGGCGGGTCAGCACCAGGCCGATGCCCGAACCCTCGACCTCGCCGCGCTCGCGGCCCAGGCGATTGAACGGCTCGTACAGGTGAACGAGCTGCTCGGGTGTCATGCCGATGCCGCTGTCCTGCACCTCCAGCGTGATGCGGCCGTCCGCATGGCGGGCATGGATGTCGACGGCGCCGCCGTCGCGGTTGTACTTGACGGCATTGGACAGCACGTTGATCAGCACCTGGCGCAGCCGGATCGGGTCGCCCTGCACGAACAGGCGCGGGCCCTGCCGGTCGTGCACGTGCAGCGTGATGCCGCGGCTGCGTGCCTGCGTCTCGCAGATGGCGATGGCCTCGTCGAGGGTGTCGAACAGGGCCACGCGGGTGGCTTCCACGCGCACGCTGCCCGATTCGACGCTGGCCAGGTCCATCACGTCGGCGATGAGCTGCAGCAGGTGCCAGCCCGCCGCCCGGATGCGCTCGACACGCCGCTGCTGCACCGGCGCCAGCGGTTCGTGCTCGTCGGACTGCATCAGCTGCGAGAAGCCGAGAACCGCGTTCAGCGGCGTGCGCATCTCATGGCTCATGCGGGCGACGAACTCCGACTTCGCGCGGCTCGCGCCTTCGGCGCGCAGCAGGGCCTGCCGGGCCGCCTCGGCCTGGCGCGCCGCGCTGACGTCGCGCAGCACGACGGTCAGCAGCATGGCCTCGCCGCTGCCGGAGCGCGAGATCGCCGCCTCGATCGGGAACACCTCGCCGTTGCTGCGCATGCCGGCCAGGCCATTCATCCTGCCCATGCGCCGGCCGGAGGAACCGGTGCGCATGAAGGTGTCGACGTGCAGACGGTGGGCGAGTTGCTGCGCGGGCGGAATGAAGTGGTCCAGCGGCTGGCCCAGTGCTTCCTCGGCACTGGTGCGGAACACTTCGCAGGCCTTGCGGTTGAACAGGCAGACACGCTGCGACAGGTCGACGCTGATGATGGCATCGCTGGCCCAGTGCAGCAGCGACTCCAGGCGCATCGCTTGTTCGCGGTGCCGTTCGGCCTCGAGGCGCTTGTCGGTGACGTCCTCGGTCATGCCGGCCACGGCCAGTGGCAGGCCCTCGTGATCGCGCAGCAGCGCGGTGCGTTCGCGCAGCCAGCGCACCTGGCCGTCCGAGCGAACGATGCGGTACTCGATGTCGCCTGCGCTGCCGCTGCCGACCAGGCGCCAGCGCGCCTGCACGGCAGGCAGGTCGTCGGCATGCACCCAGGGCAGCCATGGGGGCTGCACGCCCAGCAGCTCCGGCCGCGTGCGACCGAAGACGCGCTCGGCGGCCGGGTTGACATAGAGCGCCTGGCGGCCCAGCGGGTCGGTCATCCAGGCGATGTCGTCGATGGCCTCGATCAGGCCCTGGCAGCGCTGCTCCGATCGGGCGCTGCGGCGCAGCGAGACGATCACCGCGACGTGCACGAACAGCCCGGACAGCCCGATGAACAGGGCGGCCAGCAGCGCCGTCGACGGCGCGCCGTCCGGGAGCAGCAGCTCCAGCAGGGCGGTGCCGCCATACAGGCCGACGGCCGCGACGACGACGTAGACCAGCGTCCACGGCGCGGCGCGGCGTCCCGCCGAGGCGAAGGCGTGGTCAACCATGGGAGCGGAAGTGCGTGGGCGTGTGGCCGGTCCATCGCTTGATGGCGCGGCGCAGGCTGCGCGCGTCGGCGAAGCCCGAGGCTTCGGCCACGAGGCCCAGGGTCAGCTCGCTGCCGTGCAGCAGGTCGAGCGCGCGGCGCATGCGCTCGTGGTCGAGCAGCGCTGCGTAGGACAGGCCGGACTCGAGCAGGCGCCGCCGCAGGGTCCGCTCGCTGAGGTTGATCGACGCGGCGATCGCCGCCATCGTCGGCGGCGACCGCAGGTCGACCCGCAAGGCGCGCACGATCGCCGCCTCCAGCTCGGACGGTGCGCCCGCGCCCGTCTGCTGCAGCTCCAGCGCATGCCGGCACATCGCCGCGACCGACGGGTCGGCGGTGGCGATCGGGTGGTCGATCAGGTCGAACACGACGCGATTCGTCCGGCAGCCGAAGCTGACCGGGCAGCCAAACGCACTTTCGTGGAAGCGCGTGTTCGCCGGTGCCGCGTCGCGCAGTTCGACCCGCCTGGGGCCGTACCACGGCGCGACCACGAAGCGGCACAGACGTGCGACCGAAGCGAAGGTGTGGTTCACCAGGAACCGGGTGACACCGTCGTCGGCATCGAACTCGGGCTCGGCCGTCGCGATGAACTGGCCCTGGACGGTCTGCTTGTGCAGCCGCAGGAAGCGGCCGGTGGAAGGCTGGAAGTCGAAGGCGAAGTCCAGCGCCTGCTGCGGACTAGTGCATGCCATGACGCCGACGAAGCACAGGCCCCACGACACCAGGCTGAAGTCGGCCCCCAGGCGCAGCCCGAGATCGTCCTGCCCGAGCATCCTCTCGGCGCGCAGGATCACGCGGCTGGTCTGCGCGAACGAAACGCGGAAGTCGATGCGCTCGAGGTCCGGCAGCCCGAAGCCCAGGCCGCGGCACAGCGCCGCGGCGTTGCCATTGCGGCGCGCGACCTCCCGGGCGATGTGGCGCACCAGCACGGGTTCGGCCACGACGTGCTGGGCACGGGCGAGCGGCGCGGTGGCCGGGGAGTTGGGGGCGGAGTGAGGCAAGGTCGTCATGGGCGCGCGACCCGGCGGAGTCTTCGTTGGCAGGCAACTGATTTCGCGCCGATCGGGTCGATGGATTCGGGAGGGGGCAGGGCGCGAAGGACTGCATCTTGATATTTGACAGCTAGCCCACTGTGCGGCGTAACGCCAGACCGTTCGTCGCGTTCAGATTGGCCGCGTGGGTGCCCCGTGCTGTCCGGCATGGTCCTGTGTCATGCAGGCGCTGCAGATGTGATCCGGGTGACGGGTGGTGAGTGCAGCGAGCGGATGTCCGGATCCGTGATGCGGCTGCGTGGTACCGGTCACCATGCTTGCAATCGCCAGACTCCTGAAGACTTTCCTGCGTGCCGCGCGGCTGCCCACGCTCGACCCGCACGCCACCTGCGTGACGCATTGGCGCGTGCTGCCTGGCGACATCGACGTCTTCGGCCACATGAACAACGGCCGTTACCAGTCGCTGATGGACATCGCGCGCATCGACCTCCTGCTGCGCTGCGACCTGTTTCGCGGTGTCGTGCGCAGGCGCTGGATCGCGCCGGTGGGTCACGCGCACATCCACTACCGCCGCTCGCTGAAGCCCTTCGAGCGCTTCGAGCTGCACACGCGCATCGTGCACTGGGACGAACGCTGGTTCTACTTCCAGCACGACTTCTACCGGGCGCGTGACCCGGGCCGCCCGGTGTGCACGGCCTACGTGACGACGCTGTTCATGGGCCGGGAAGGCGTGGTGGGCACGGAAGAAGTGGTGCCCGCCCTGGCCGGCCGATCGCTCGCGCCGCCGGTGCCGGACGAGGCAGCCCGGGAAGCCTTCCGGCTGGGCGTGACGGCCTGAGCCGCCCGCGCGTGCGCCGCCGGCTCAGCGCGCCTGGCGCAGCACCGCGACCGCGGCCTCGCCCAGCAGCGGCCCATCGACCTGCACCGGCGGCGTCGCACCCGCGTAGACCTGCGCACTGCGGATCGGCAACTGGTCGCCGCCGAGTGCGTCGATGATGTCCTGCTGCGAAGCCGCGAACACCACGCGCCGGATGCCGGCCCAGAACATCGCTCCGGAACACATCGCGCAGGGCTCGCCGCTGGCATACACCGTGCCGCCGCGCAACGCCGGCGCGCCGAGCGCCGCGGTGGCCTCGCGCACCAGCACCAGCTCGGCATGGCCGGTGCAGTCGCCGCGGGTGACCTGGTTGTTCTTCGCCGTCCACAGCAGGGCGCCCGCGGGCGAGACGAGCGTGGCGCCGAAGGGCATGTTGCCCTCGGCGACGGCCTCGCGCGAGGCCGCGATGGCGCGACGCATCGGTTCGTGGTCGGCTTCGGTGATGGGCATGCGGGGCTCCTCGTTCAGATCTCGTCGATCGGCGTGCTGGCGCGGCTCTCGCGGTCCTGCCCGTCGATCGCGAAGCGGTCGCGCGTGGTGATGTAGAAGCTCGCGCCGAAGCGGCCCACCGGGTGGTAGTCCTGCAGGCGCACGCGCCAGGTCTCGGTGTCGACCAGCCCGTCGCGCGCATGCAGCCACAGCACGCGGCCAATGAAGACGTAGCGGCTCTCGGTCTCGAGCTTCTCGTGCAGCACGCACTCGAAGGCCACCGGCGCCTCGGCGATGCGCGGCGGCCTGATCGTCTGCGAGGGCAGGGCATGCAGGCCGAAACGCTCCAGCTCGCTGACCTCCGGCGGCAGCGACTCTCCGCAGGCGTGCATCTTCGCGGCAATGGCCTCGTCGCTGATGTGCACGACGAACTCGCCGCTGGCCAGGATGTTCGCCGCCGTGTCCTTCAGCCGGCCGTCCTTGAGCCGGTTGATCGACAGCATCACGATCGGCGGGTCCTCGCCGAGCATGTTGAACATCGAGAAGGGCGCGGCGTTGGCCACGCCGTTGGCGCCCAGCGTGGTGACGAGAGCGATCGGCCGCGGCACGATCAGGCTGGCCATCAGCTTGTAGCGCTGGTAGGCCGTGAGCTGCGCGAAGTCGATCTCCATCGTCACCGGTCCCGGTTCAGGGTTGCTTGCCGAGCACGCCGTCGGCGTACCACTTCATCTTCCACAGCTCGTCCTCGGCCAGGGTCTGGCCGGCGGCCACGCGCAGGGTGCCGGCGGTGTCCTTGATCGGGCCGGTGAAGGGGTGGAACCGGCCGGCCAGGATCTCGGCCTTCTTCGCCTCGAACAGCGCCGCCACGTCCTTGGGCACCTCGGCGTTGGGCGGCACCACCTGCACGATGCCTTCCTTCATGCCCCACTTGGTGTCCTCGGACTTCCACTTGCCCTCGAGCATCTGGCGCACTTTGTGCACGTAGTAGACACCCCAGTTCAGCGTGTTGCCCGACAGGTGGGCTTTCGGGCCGAAGCGCGTCATGTCGGAATCCTGCCCGAACGCGTACAGGCCCTTGCTCTGCGCGAGCTGCACCACGGCCGAGGAATCGGTGTTCTGGTAGAGCACGTCGGCGCCCTGGTCGATCAGCGCCTGCGCCGCCTCGCGTTCGCGGCCCGGGTCGTACCAGGAGTTGATCCACACGACCTTCACGCCGACCTTCGGGTTGACGGCGCGTGCGCCGAGCGTCCAGGCCGACAGGTTGCGGATCACCTCGGGGATCGGGAACGGCGCCACGTAGCCGAAGGTGTTGGTCTTCGTCATCCGGCCGCCGAGCAGGCCGATCAGGTAGGCGCCTTCGTAGAAGCGCGTCTGGTAGATGCCCACGTTCTTCGCTGTCTTGTAGCCCGAGCAATGCTCGAAGGCCACGTCGGGGAAGTCCGCCGCCACGCGGATCGTCGGGTCCATGAAGCCGAAGGAGGTGGTGAAGATCATCTTGCAGCCGTCGTTGACGAGCTGACGGATCACACGATCGGCGTCGGCCGACTCGGGCACCTTCTCGACGTAGACCGTCTGCACCCTGTTGCCGAACTCCTTCTCGACCATCTTGCGGCCGAGGTCGTGCTGGTAGGTCCAGCCGATGTCGGCGATCGGGCCGGAGTAGATGAAGCCGATCTTCAGTGGCGCGGCCGCGCGGGCCGCCACCGGCCAGAGGGCGGGTGCGGTGGCGGCGATGCCGGAGGCGAGCAGCAGACGACGACGTTGCATGGGTGGGCTCCTGTGGGGTGAAGGGGTGCCGGAGCCGGGCCGGCTGATTGTATACATGCACGATCGATGCCAGCCGACGCTTCAACTCAAGTCATTGATTTACAACGACAAATGTTGATTCAGCAAGAATGTATACATTCACCGAAAGCGGGCGATTGCCGCCCAACTTGGGTCATCCCGACCCAAGGGCGTGCCGTGCCGGCCGGTTCAGCCGGGGCTGGCGGGCAGGGCCAGGCGCGACTCGAGCGCGCGCAGGTGCTGGTCCATCAGCGCGGCGGCGCCGTCGCCGTCGCGCAGACCGAGCAACTCGACGATGCGCTGGTGCTCCTCGTGCTCGCAGGAGGCCTCACCCGGCGCCTCGTACAGCGCGACGATCAGCGAGCAGCGTGTCATCAATTCGGTGAGCAGGCGCTGCAGCACGCGGTTGCCGCACAGCTGCGCCAGCGCGAGGTGGAAGCCGCCGGCCAGCGAGACCCAGCGGCCGTGGTCGCCTTCGTGCAGCGCGGCATGCTCGGCCTCCAGGCGCGACTGCAGCCGCTGCAGCTCGAGGGCGCCGATGCGCGCGGCCACGGCGCGCACGATCGCGCCCTCGATGGCGCGCCGTGCCTCGAACACCTCGCGTGTTTCATCGGGGCCGGGGGCCGCCACGGTGGCGCCCTTGTTGGGCACGATCTCGACGATCTGCGATTCCGCCAGCCGGCGCAGGGCCTGGCGCACCACTGTGCGGCTGACCTGGAACTGCTCGCACAGGCCGGCCTCGCCGAGCCGCTCGCCGGGCTTCAGGCGGCCCTGCATGACGGCATCGAACAGCGCGTCGTAGACCGTCTGATCGAGCGTGCCGCTGACGCGCAGCACCGGCGCCGCCCGGCGTGCCGGGCTCGTGCGGGCGCGCGGCCGCGGCAGGCTCATCAGCGGCGGAACTTCCCGTCGGTGCCGATGATGGACAGGTCGACGAAGTCCAGGCCGGTGTGGTCGGCCGCGCTGTAGCTGACCTCGAGGCCGCCGATGTCGACCTTGTTCATGCTTTCCAGCGCCTGCTGGACCTTGGCGCGCGTCGGGTTCGGGCCGGCGCGCCTGAGCGCGGCGACCAGCACCTTGGCGCCGGCAAAACCCTCCAGCATGGCCGGCGAGACGCCTTCCAGGCCCTTGGCCACGGCGAGGTCGTGCGCCTCCTTCACCATCGGCGCCGACAGCGAGCGCTCGTAGGGGAACACCTGCGTGACGATGACGCCGCGCGCGTTCTCCTTGAGCGACTTGACGAAGCCGCCCGAGGCGTTGTTCGAGAAGGTGACGATCTGCGCGCGCGAGCCGGCCTTGCGGATGGCCTCGACGCCGTCGGCCACCGCGTTGCCCGAGCCGATGAACAGCACCGCCTGCACGGCAGAGCTGGCGACCAGCGGCGCGATCTTGGTGAAGTCCCACTTCGCGCGGTCGTACTTCTCGATGAACACGGCGTTCTTGGCCACCGCCGCGAAGCCCTTCTTGGCGCCCTCGAGCATGTCGGCGCCGAAGCTGTCCTCGACGTGGATCACGCCGATGCGGTCCATGCCGATGAGGCTGAGGTGCTGCACGGCGCGCTCGGCCTCGCGCTGGTAGGTGGCGCGCACGTTGAACACCCAGGGGTTGACTGGCTTGTGCAGCGCCATCGCGCCGGTGGACGGCGCGATCAGCGGCACCTTGTACTGGTCGAGCAGCGGCACGATGGCCTGCGTGTGCGGCGTGCCGCGGCTGAGGAACAGCGCGACCACGTTCTTCTCGGTGATCAGCACCTTGGCGTTCTCGCCCGCGAGCTTGGGGTCGAACTTGTCGTCCATGGCGACGATCTCGATCGACTGGCCGTTGACGCCGCCCTTGGCGTTGGTGGCGTCGATGTACAGCCGGGCGCCGTCGGAAACCTCCTTGACGCCCGCGGCCACCGGGCCGGTGAAGCCAGAGGTCTGGCCGATCAGGATCTGCGCGCCGGCCGACGCGCCGATGCACAGGCCCAGGACTGCGGCCAGCCAGTGCACGATTCGTTTCATCTTGAATCTCCGTGAGCGGCGCCGCGCGGCGCCGGAACCCGC
>CAZVLY010000118.1:0-12063 GCA_964628175.1 uncultured Piscinibacter sp.
TCCTGGTGGTGCCGATGAACGCGCTGCTGCAGCACCGCGGCCACAACCTGATGGGTGCCGGCCGCTCGATCGCGGTGCAGAACTTCAACGAGCAGGCCTGCATCCTCGGCCTGGGCGCGTTCTATGCGGGCCTGACCAAGTTCGGCATGTCGGCCTTCGGCTCGATCACCATCTTCGGCCTCGTCGTGGCCGTCACCATGTGGCTGATCCGCCGCTGGCACCAGTCGAACTGCATCGTGCACAAGGACGAGCTGGATCACCTGCTCGCCATTGCGCGGACTGACAAGCATTGACCTTCGGTCCATGCTTGCGGCGAAAGCTCATCTGGCCGCAGGCCAGGTGAGCCGCAGCCACAAGCCCCCCGCCATTCAGATCTCCCCGCGCTCGGTGCGGATCACCTTCTCGATCGCCGCCGCCCACGGCACCGCCAGCGCCTCGCAGCCGCGGCGGTTCAGGTGGATCTCGTTGATCCAGTCGCCGCTCTCGCCGCCGCTGCCCTTCTGCGCCGGCTCGATGGCGATCGCCGTGGTGTCGAAGAAGTGCAGGTTGGGGAAGTTCGCCGCATCCGCCGCGCATTCCGCCAGCAGCGCGGCCAGCCGCCGGATCAGCAGCGCAGCCACGGCCTCGTAGTCGGATTCGGGGATCGCGTAGGCCTGCACCGAGGGGTAGAGCCAGGGCCCGATGCCCAGCTCGGCGGGGGCGGGCCGCGGCATCGGCACCGCATACCCATGCAGGAACATCGGCGCGCCGCGCGACGGGCCGGCGTCGCGCAGGCCGACCATGTGATTCAGGTTCGCCTTCAGGTAGCTGCTGAAGGTCTGCCAGCCGGCGTCGCTGAGGTAGCGCGCGGCGCCCAAGGCGGCGTCTCCCCACTCCGCCGGCTCGCGCAGCAGGCGCTTGGCCAGCGGGATGCCCGGGCCGCGCACGCCCAGCGCGTCGATCAGGTCGTTGCCACCGCAGGACAGCAGCAGGCCGTCCCACACCCGTGCGCGCCTTCCGGTGAGCAGGTCGATGAAATCCGGGTCGCTGTTGAGCTCCGACATGTGGTTGAGCGTGTCGCCCGGCGTCGCGCAGTTGATCGCGCAGCCGGTCTGGGCGAAGCGCATCTCGAACAGCAGGTTGGAGTTCTTCAGCGGGTTCAAGGCGCCGACGGTGAACCAGGAGTCGCCCTCGGCGAGGAAGCGGTAGCCGAACTCGCTGAACGGCGGCATCAGGTCGGGGCTGTTCAGGCTCGAGGGCGGATAGATCTTCAGCTTGTTCATGGTGTCCTCCTGGGATGGGCTGGCGCACGTTAGCGCTGCGCGCGCGCCGCGGCAAGACGACAAGCTGGGGAGGCGGCTGCGGCGAGAATCGGCCGGATGTCCGCTGTCCTGCCCCGATCGAGCGCCGTCTGGCCCGCCCTCGCCCTCGTCGTCAACGCCTTCGTCTGGGGCACCTCGTGGTGGGCCTTCCGGCAGCTCGAGTCGCGCGGGCTGCACCCGCTGTGGGCCACCGTCTTGATCTACGGCATGGCCGTGGCGGTGATCCTGCTGCTGCGGCCGCGCGCGCTGATGCAGCTGCTGCGCACGCCGGCGCTGTGGGTGCTGGTGCTGGCTTCGGGCACCACCAACGCCGCCTTCAACTGGGCGGTGACCATCGGCGACGTGGTGCGCGTGGTGCTGCTGTTCTACCTGATGCCGCTGTGGGCGGTGCTGCTCGCGCGGGCGCTGCTGAACGAGCCGCTGACCCGGCTGGCCGGCCTGCGCGTGCTGATCGCGCTGGCCGGTGCCGCCATCGTGCTGTGGCCGGCCGAACGCAGCGGCTGGGAGGCCCTGCCGCTGCCGCGCTCGCTGCCCGACTGGCTGGGCGTGATCGGCGGCTTCAGCTTCGCGCTGAACAACGTGATGCTGCGCCGCGAAGCGCACCGCCCCGAGGAAGGCCGCGCGCTGGCCATGTTCGCCGGCGGCATGGCGGTGGCCGGCGTGCTGGCACTCGTGCTGGCGCGCGCCGGCATCGCGCCCTGGCTGCCGGCGGCGCAGCCGGCCTGGCTGGCGGGGGTGTTCGTGCTGGCGGTGCTGTTCCTGTTCGGCAACATGGCGCTGCAGTACGGCGCGGCGCGGCTGCCGGCCAACGTGACCTCGGTGGTGATGCTGACCGAGATCCTGTTCGCCTCGGTTTCGGCGCTGCTGCTGGGCGGCGGCAGCCTCACGGCGCAGCTGCTCGCCGGGGGGGCGCTGATCCTGCTGGCGGCCTTGCTGTCGACGCTGGCCAGCGGGCCGGACGCCTCACACTGAGACCGGCGCGGCGCCCGCCGCGGCGGCGCCCTCCCAGATGAAGTCCGGGTCGACCTGCATCAGCGTGGCGATGAACTCCGCCTCGTGCAGCGGCTTGGTCAGGTAGGCGTCGCAGCCGGCCAGCGAACCGCGCACGCGGTCGGTGGCGCCGTCCAGCCCGGTGACCATGACCACCACGGTGCGCAGGCCTGCCGCATGCGCACCGCGCTGCTTGAGGCGCTGGCACAGCTGCAGCCCGTCGATGCTGCCCGGCGGGCCGAGGGTGATGTCGAGGAAGGCCATGCCGAAGGTGCGCCGGGACAAGACCTCCAGCGCCGCCTCGCCCGAGGCGCATTCGTGCACCTTGTAGCCGAGGTGGTAGAGCCGGCGCTTGAGGAACTGGCGCGCGATGGCGCTGTCTTCGACCAGCAGCACCTCGCGGCCGCCGCCGCCGGGCCACGCAGGTTTGGGTGGCCGGGGGCGCCGGCGGCGCTCGACGCGCGGCGCGGCGGCCGCCACAGCCGACCGCGGCGCAGCGGGTTCGGCGTGCTCGACCGGGCCGAGCGGCATCATTTCGCTGGGCGGGTCGGGCAGGCTCAGTCGCAGCTCGACCAGCACCTCGAGTTCGCGCAGCACATGTGCGGGGTCGATCGGCCGCGGCAGCCAGGCGTTCGCCCCGGACGGTGACTTGCTGCCGATGAAGACGGTGTCGCCCAGACGCTGGCCGCGCTTCACGGCGGCCACGGCGGGCGCGCTGTCGGCATCGGCGATGAGGAAATCGCTGACGCCCGCCTCCTCGCCTTGCTGGAAAGCCGGCGATCGCCTGGCTGCGAGGCGGAACACCGCCGCCAGCGCCTCGCGCTCGGCGGCCGAGAAGCCCTCGATGGCGACGGTGAAGGTGTCGGTGAACTCGGCTGCGGACATCGTCCGGGCATCTTTGGCCCCAGGGCGGTTCCCGTCAATCACTCGATTTTCGGGATTGCCGGTTCTTCACGGTGATTCCTCACGGCGGCGATACCATCACGGATCCAGCAGCGGAGAACCCGATGGCGCACAGCAGCATCTACGATTTCGAGGCCTTGTCGATCGAGGGCAAGCCGGCGCACCTGTCGACGCAGAAGGGCAAGGTGCTGCTGATCGTCAACACCGCGAGCGCCTGCGGATTCACGCCGCAATTCGCCGGGCTGGAGCAGCTGTGGAAGGACTACCGTGACCGCGGCCTGGTGATCGTCGGCTTCCCGAGCAACGAATTCGGCGCCCAGGACCCGGGCAGCAACGAGGACATCGCGTCGTTCTGCCAGCTCAACTACGGCGTGAGTTTCCCGATGATGGCCAAGGTCGAGGTCAACGGAGCGAAGGCGCACCCGCTGTGGAAGTTCCTCACCAGCGAGGCGCGCGGCGTGCTCGGCACGCAGGCGGTGAAGTGGAACTTCACCAAGTTCCTCATCGGCCGCGACGGCTCCGTGCTCAAGCGCTATGCCCCGAACGACGCCCCCGAATCACTCCGCAAGGACATCGAAGCCGCACTGGCGGCCTGACGCACCCATGTTCTCCCACATCGAACCCTTCGCCGGCGACCCCATCCTCAGCCTCAACGAGGACTTCCAGAAGGACCCGCGGCCGAACAAGATCAACCTGTCGATCGGCATCTACTTCGACGACGCCGGGCGCATCCCGGTGCTCGAATCGGTGCAGCGCGCCGAGGCGCAGGTGGTGGCGGCCGGCGGCCCCAAGCCCTACCTGCCGATCGAGGGCGCGGCCAACTTCCGCGGCGCGGTGCAATCGCTGCTGTTCGGCGCGGGGCACGAGGCCGTCAAGAGCGGCCGCATCGCGACGATCCAGTCGGTGGGCTCCTCCGGCGGCCTGAAGGTCGGCGCCGACTTCATCGCGCGCTGGTTCCCCGGCAGCGGCGTGTGGGTGAGCGACCCGACCTGGGACAACCACCGCTCGATGTTCGAGGGCGCCGGCATCGCCGTGCAGACCTACCCGTACTACGACGCCGCCACCGGCGGCGTGCGTTTCGCCGACATGCTCGCCGCGCTGCGCACTCTGCCGGCGAAGAGCATCGTGCTGCTGCATGCCTGCTGCCACAACCCGACCGGCGTGGACCTCAGCCGCGCGCAGTGGGACGAACTGATCCCGCTGCTCAAGCAGCGCAACCTGATCGCCTACCTCGACCTCGCCTACCAGGGCTTCGGCGACGGCATCGAGCAGGACGCCTACGCCGTGCGGGCGCTGGCCGCGGCGGGCCTGTCCTTCTTCGTCGCGAATTCCTTCTCGAAGAGCATGAGCGTCTACGGCGAGCGCTGCGGCGCGCTCAGCGTGGTCTGCCCCGACGCGGCGCAGGCCGCACTGGTGCTCGGCCAGCTCAAGTTCACCGTGCGTCGCAACTACTCGAGCCCGCCGATCCACGGCGGGCAGATCGTCGCGCGCGTGCTCACCGACCCGGCGCTGCGTGCGCTGTGGGAGGGCGAGCTGGCAGCGATGCGCGAGCGCATCCTGGCCATGCGCCGCACGCTGCACGGCGTCATCAGCGCCAAGGTGCCGGGGCGCAACTTCGACTACTTCCTCACCCAGCGCGGCATGTTCAGCTACACCGGCCTGAGTGCTGCTCAGGTCGACCGGCTGCGCGAGGAGTTCGGCGTCTACCTGGTGCGCTCGGGGCGCATCTGCGTGGCCGGGCTGAACACCGGTAACGTCGAGGCTACTGCGGTGGCGATGGCCGCCGTGATGGCCTGAAGTGACTGGAAGCCGAGCGGCTCGGAGGCCGATAAGACTTCCTTAACCCCCGGGCGGGACCATGGCGGCTCCAAGGAGAGTTGCCATGCACCGAAACCTGTCGTTCCTGCTCGCCGCGCTGGCCCTGGCCGGCGCCGCCCACGCGGCCACGCCGTCCGAGCAGCTGGCCGGCTACACCGCCGCCGCCAAGTCCGCCGCCGATCCGCAGCGCGGCCAGAAACTGTTCACCACCACCGGCACCAAGGAGTGGAGCTGCTCGTCCTGCCACGGCGCCACGCCCACCGGCACCGGCAAGCACGCCTCCACCGGCAAGGCCATCCAGCCGCTGGCACCGGCAGCCAACGCCGAGCGTTTCGCCGACCCGGCCAAGACCGAGAAGTGGTTCCGCCGCAACTGCAACGACGTGCTCGGCCGTGAATGCAGCGCCGGCGAGAAGGCCGACGTGCTGGCCTGGCTGATGACGCTCAAGCCCTGAGCGGCCCACGGAGAACCTCGATGAAGAACAAGCTCCCGCTGCTGGCCGCGCTCGCGCTGGCCGCCCTCGCGCAAGCCCCGGCGCGCGCCGACGACCATGGCCGCAGCGTCGCGCTGCTGCCGATGTACGTGCAGGAATGCGGCTCCTGCCATGCACCCTTCCCGCCGGGGCTGCTGCCCGCCGACTCGTGGCAGCGCCTGATGAACGACCTGCCGCGCCACTTCGGCACCGACGCCTCGGTCGACGCGGCCACGCAGAAGGCGCTGAATGTGTGGCTGACCACCTACGCCGGCAGCGGCAAGCGCGCCCGCACGGCGCCGCCGGAAGACCGCATCACGCGCAGCGACTGGTTCGTGCGCGAGCACCGCGAGGTGCCTGCCGCGGCCTGGAAGCGCGCGTCGATCAAGAGCGCGGCCAACTGCGGCGCCTGCCACGAAGGCGCGGCGCAGGGCATGTACGACGAACACAGCATCCGCATCCCGCGCTGAGTGCGTGCATCGGAGAACCTCATGAACACCGAAACCCGTTCGTCCACCCTGGTCTGGGACCTGCCGGTGCGCGTCTTCCACTGGCTGCTGGTGCTGTGCTTCGCCGGCGCCTGGCTCACCGCCGAGTCGGAACACTGGCGCCTCGTCCACGTGACGCTGGGCTACACGATGGCGGCGCTGGTCGCCTTCCGCATCGTCTGGGGCCTGCTGGGCACGCGTTACGCGCGCTTCTCGAGCTTCGTGCGCGGCCCGCGCGCGGTGCTCGCCTACCTGCGCTCGCTGTCCGGGCCGAAGCCCGAGCACCACACCGGCCACAACCCGGCCGGCGCGCTGGCCATCGTGGGGCTGCTGGCCTTGATCGCCGTCACGACCGCGACCGGCTGGGCCGCCTACAGTGAAATCGCCGGTGACTGGCTGGAGGAAGTGCACGAAGTGGCAGCCAATGGCCTGCTCGGGCTGGTGATCGTCCACCTGATCGGCGTGGCCGTGGGCAGCTGGGTGCACCGCGAGAACCTCGTGCGCTCGATGCTGACCGGCCGCAAGCCGGTGCCGCCGGCCGAAGGCATCCGCCGCGGCTGGGCCACGGTCGCCGCCGTGATGCTCGCGGCCGTGCTGGGCTTCTGGTGGGTGCAATGGCAGTCGGCCCCGGCCGACACCGGCGCGCAGCTCTCGCGCGCCAGTCACGACAAGCACGACAGACACGCCGAAAGCGACTGAACCGGAACCCTCCGATGCGCATCCTTCTCGCGGAAGACGACCCCCTGCTCGGCGACGGCCTGCGCGCCGGCCTGCGGCAGCTCGGCTTCGTGGTCGACTGGGTGCGCGACGGCGTGGCCGCCGAGCGCGAGCTCAACGACGGCGGCCACGAGGCCGCCGTGCTCGACCTCGGCCTGCCGATGAAGGACGGCATGGACGTGCTGTCCGCGGTGCGCGCACGCGGCGTGCGCATCCCGGTGCTGGTGCTGACGGCGCGCGACGCCGTGCCCGACCGCATCCGCGGCCTGGATTCCGGCGCCGACGACTACGTGGTCAAGCCGGTCGACCTGCACGAACTGGCGGCGCGGCTGCGCGCGCTGGTGCGGCGCGCGCATGGGCAACCCGACGAGCAACTCGCCGTGCAGGGCGTGCTGCTGGACGCGGCCAAGCGCCAGGTCAGCCTGGACGGGCAGGCGGTGACGCTGTCCAGCCGCGAGTTCGACGTGCTGCACGCGCTGATGCTGGCCGACGGCCGCGTGCTCTCGCGCGAGCAGCTCGAGCAGCGCATCTACGGCTGGGGCCAGGAAGTGGAGAGCAACGCCGTCGAGGTGCACATCCACCACCTGCGCCGCAAGCTCAAGCCCGAGCTGATCCAGACCGTGCGCGGCGTCGGCTACGCCATCGCGCGCAACCCGTCGTGAAGCTGCCGCGCTCCCTGCAGGCGCGCGTGCTGGCGCTGGCGCTGGCCAGCGTGGTGGCCGTCTGGCTGGCGGCCGCGGCCTTCACCTGGCACGAGGCCCAGGGCGAGCTCGACGAGCTGCTCGACGGCCACCTGGCGCAGGCCGCGGCGCTGCTGATCGTGCGCCAGGTCGACGAGATCGAGGCGCCGGAGGACGACGAGCGGGTGGACGCCCCCGCGCTGCACCGCTACGCGCCCAAGGTGGCATTCCAGGTCTGGCGCAAGCGGGAGCTGGTGGCCCGCTCGGCCAACGCGCCGACCACGCCGATGGCCGAAATCCAGCGCGGCTTCGCCACGACGAAGATCGCCGGCGAGCGCTGGCGCGTGTTCGCGGCGCCAGGCCGCGACCGCCGTGTGCAGGTCTACGTCGGCGAGGAGCTCGACTCGCGCGAGTCCATCCTCGAAGGCCTGCTGCAAGGGCTGATCGCGCCGATGCTGATCGCCCTGCCGCTGCTGGCCCTGCTGCTGTGGTGGGCCGTGCGGCGTGGCCTGTTGCCCTTGCGGCGCCTGAGCCAGGCCATCGCCGAGCGCGAGCCGCGCACCCTGCAGCCGATCGGCACCGACGCGGCCGGCGAGGCCCTGCCCACCGAGATCGCGCCGCTGGTGGACGCACTCAACGGCCTGTTCGAGCGCATCGCCACCATGCTCGACAGCGAACGGCGCTTCACCGCCGACGCAGCGCACGAGCTGCGCACGCCGATCGCGGCGATCCGCGCGCAGGCGCAGGTGGCGCAAGGCGCCGGTGGCGACGAGACCGGCCGACAGCACGCGCTGGCCGCGACGCTGGCCGCCTGCGACCGCGCCACGCGGCTCGTCGAGCAGCTGCTCACGCTGGCACGGCTGGAGTCCTCGGCCGACGGGCCCGGCGATGCCGTGGACCTGAGCCACGTGGCGCGCGAGGTGCTCGCCGAGCTGGCGCCGGCAGCCCTGTCGCGCGGCCAGGCCGTCGAGCTGGAGGCCGACGCAGCCGTGCCGGTGCGCGGCAGCGCCACGCTGCTGTCGGTGCTGGTGCGCAACCTGGCCGACAACGCGCTGCGCTACAGCCCCGATGGGGCGCGCGTCGTCGTGAGCGTCGGCTCGACACAGGGCCGGCCGGTGCTGACGGTCGAGGACAGCGGAGGCGGCCTCAGCGACGCGCAGCAGCAGCGCCTGGGCGAACGATTCTTCCGCGTGCTCGGCACCGCGGCCACCGGCAGCGGGCTGGGCTGGTCGATCGTGCGGCGCATCGCTGCGGTGCACCGTGCCGAGGTGACGACGGGCCGATCGGCCGCGCTGGGCGGGCTGTCGGTGCGCGTGGCCTTCCCCGCCTGAACGGACCCTCAGACGCCCAGGTAGCCCGCCAGCGCCGGACTCGCCGCCACCTCGTCGGCGCTGCCTTCGAGCACGGCCTGGCCCTTCTGCAGCACCAGCGCGCGGTCACTGTGCGCGAGCACGCGGCGGTAGTCGCGGTCGACGATCAGCGTGGCGATGCCGCTGGCGCGGATCTCGCCGATGACGCGCCAGATGTCGGCGACGATCAGCGGCGCCAGGCCCTCGGTGGCCTCGTCGAGGATGATGAGCTCGGGGTGCGTCATCAGCGCGCGGCCGATCGACAGCATCTGCTGCTCGCCGCCGGAGAGCTGCGCGCCGAGGTTCGCCAGCCGCTCCTTCAGGCGCGGGAAGGTGTCGAGCACACGCTCGCAGCTCCACTCGTTGCGGCCATCGCGGCCGCGCCGGGCGGCCATCACCAGGTTCTCGCGCACCGTCAGGTTGCCGAATACGCCGCGGCCCTCGGGCACGTAGGCCACGCCCAGGCGTGCCACCTGGTGCGGCTTCGCCTTCGAGGCGTCCTGGCCGAACAGCGCGATGCGGCCTTCGCGCTGCGTGACATGGCCGAGCAGGGTGCGGATCAGCGTGCTCTTGCCCATGCCGTTGCGGCCGAGCAGGCCGAGCGTCTGGCCGCGCGCGACGAGCAGGTCGACGCCGTGCAGCACGTGGCTGGAGCCGTACCAGGCATGCAGGCCGCGGGCCTCGACGAGAAGGTCGTGGTTCATGTCAGTGGTCGCCCAGGTATGCAGAGCGGACTTGCGGGTTGGTGCGGATCGCCGCCGGCGCATCGGACGCGATCACGCAGCCGTTGACCATCACCGTGATGCGATCGGCGATGCGGAACACCGCATCCATGTCGTGCTCGACGAGCAGGATGGCGTGCCGCGCGCGCAGTTGGTCGAGCAGCGCGAGCATGCGCTCGGTCTCCTCCGCGCCCATGCCGGCCAGCGGCTCGTCGAGCAGCAGCACCTCGGGCGCGGTGGCCAGGCACATGGCGATCTCGAGCTGGCGCTTCTGGCCGTGGCTGAGCAGCCCGGCCGGGCGCTCCAGCAGTTCGTCCAGGCCGGCGCGCGAAGCAGCGTCGCGCGCCGCGGCGGTGCTGGCCTCGCAGCGCTGTGCGTCGCTCCACCAGCGCCAGGCTTGCTGCGTGCGCGCCTGTGCGGCCAGGCGGCAGTTCTCGAACACGCTGAACGTCGGGTAGATGGTGTTGCGCTGGTAGCTGCGGCCCAGGCCGGCGCGGGCGCGCTTCGGCTGCGCCCAGCGCGTCACGTCCTGGCCGAGCAGCTCGACGCTGCCGCCCGAGGGCGGGATCTCGCCGGAGAGGATGTTGATCAGCGTGGACTTGCCCGCGCCGTTGGTGCCGATGACGGCGTGCACGCTGCCGCGCGTCAGCTCGATCGAGACGCGGTCGACGGCGACCAGGCCGCCCCAGCGCCGCGTGATGTCGCGGCCGCGCAGCAGCACGGGCGTGTTCGATTCAGGCTTCATTCAGCGCCTCCGTGCCGGCAACGGCCGGGCGGCTGCGGCCCACCAGCCGCTCTCGCCACTGCCCCGGCAGCCCCACCAGCCCGCGCGGCAGCAGCGCCACGCTGGCGATGATCGTCAGGCCCAGGCCCAGGTGCCAATGGCGGGCGAAGGCGCCGAAGATCGCCTCCGACTTGAAGAACTCCTGCAGCAGCGCGAAGGCGAAGGCGCCGACCAGCGCGCCGCGCAGGTGGCCCAGGCCGCCGAGGATGATCATGATCAGCACGGCGCCGCTGAGGTGCCAGCTCATCAGCTCGGGGTTCACGAAACCATCCTTCACCGCGAAGAGGAAGCCCGCCAGCCCGGCGATGCCGCCCGACAGCGTGAAGGCCGCGAGCTTGTACGGGTAGGTGGAGAAGCCGGTGGCGCGCATGCGCTGCTCGTTGACGCGGATGCCGGCCAGCGCGCGGCCGAAGCGCGAGCGCAGCAGCACGGCGAGGAAGGCGAACACCGCTGCGAGGCACACCAGCGTGAGGTAGTACAGCGGCAGCGCGCCATCGAGGTCGAGCCAGGGGCCGAGCACCGGCTTCATCGTCAGGTAGATGCCGTCGGTGCCGCCGCCCAGCGGCGTGTCGTGCACCACGTAGTAGGCCATCTGCGCGAAGGCCAGCGTGACCATGATGAAGTACACGCCCTTGGTGCGCAGGCTGAGCGCGCCGACCGCGAGCGCGTACAGCGCCGCGGCGACGATGCTCACCGGCAGCAGCCACCACAGCCCGGCGGCCGCGCTGGCCGGGGACAGCAACACCGCCGCATAGGCGCCGATGCCGAAGAAGGCCGCTTGCCCGAAGCACACCAGGCCGGTGGCGCCGACCAGCAGCTCGAGGCTGAGAGCGAACACCGCGTAGACCATGATCTTGGTGACCAGGTCGACGCTGTACTGGCCGGTGAGCAGCGGCAGCAGCGCCAGCGCCGCGAAGCAGGCGGCGACGAAACTCGCCTTGGACCGATCGATCGTGTTCATCGTCATCACCCCGCCTTGAACAGACCGTCCGGCTTCCAGAGCAGGATCAGCGCCATGAGCACATAGACCAGCACCCCCGCCACCTGCGGCAGCAGCACCTTGCCGAAGGTGTCGACCGCGCCGATCAAGAGCGCGGCCAGCAGTGCACCGCGGATCGAGCCGATGCCGCCGATCACCACCACCACGAAGCAGATGATCAGCACCGTGCCGCCCATGCCCGGGTAGACGCTGGACACCGGCGCGGCCACCATGCCGGCGAGCACCGCGATCGCCACGCCGGCGGCGAACACGACGCGGTAGAGGAACTTGATGTCGATGCCCAGGCTCTGGACCATCTCGCGGTTGGTGCTGCCGGCGCGGATCATCATGCCCAGCCGCGTGCGCGTGAACACGAACCACATGCCCAGCGCCAGCGCCAGGCACACGCCGCTGACGAACAGGCGATAGACCGGGTAGGTCATCATCTCGCCCAGCGGCAGCGTGCCGGCCAGGATGTCCGGCGGCGCGACGCCGTGCACGTCGTCGCCGACGAGCAGGCTGCGCAGCTCCTCGAACACCAGGATCAGGCCGTAGGTCATCAGCACCTGCTGCAGGTGCTCGCGTTCGTAGAGGAAGCTGAAGAAGGCCCACTCGAGCACGTAGCCCAGCAGCACGGCCAGCACCGTGCCGACCACCAGCACCGCGAAGAAACCACCCCCGAAGGTGGACGCGACCACCGGCGCCAGCGCGAAGGCCATGTAGGCGCCGATCATGTAGAAGCTGCCGTGCGCCAGGTTGATGACACCCATGATCCCGAAGATCAGCGTCAGGCCGCTGGCCACGAGGAACAGCAGCAGCCCGTACTGCAGCGAGTTCAGGCACTGGATGAGAAACGTGGC
>CAZVLY010000119.1:0-9182 GCA_964628175.1 uncultured Piscinibacter sp.
CCTGCCCGCGCTCCGATCGCTGCGGACCTTCGTGAATGTCTGCAACGGGCCGCGAGGCGCCGCTCGTTCGCGGGACTTGCCGAGTCTTCAAGCCCGGATCGGCATCAGAACAACTTGCCGACGTTCAGCAGCGTGAGCACGCCCAGCACCGCGAAGATCGCCGCGGCGATGCCGTGCACCAGCGTCATCGACACCTTCTTGGCCACCACGTCGCCGAGCAGCACCGCCGGCACGTTGGCGATCATCATGCCCAGCGTGGTGCCGGCCACCACCGCCACCAGGTCGCTGTAGCGCGCGGCCAGGGCCACGGTGGCGATCTGCGTCTTGTCGCCCATCTCGGCGAGGAAGAACGCGACCACCGTGGTGCCGAACACGCCGAAGCGCTGGTGGCCGCCTTCGGCCTCGTCGATCTGGTCCGGGATCAGCATCCACACCGCCATGGCGATGAAGGAGCCGCCGATCACCCAGCGCAGCACGTCGGGGCCGAGCGCGCGGGCGATCCAGTCGCCGACCGCACCGGCCAGCGCATGGTTGACCAGCGTGGCCACCAGGATGCCCAGCACGATCGGGACGGGGCGGCGGAACCTGGCGGCCAGCAGCAGCGCGAGCAGCTGCGTCTTGTCGCCCATTTCACCCAGGGCAACGATGCCGGTCGAGACGAGGAATGCTTCCACAATGATGCTCCGGGCCGGAGGACAAACCACATGACCGCACGGCCTCCCCGGCCGCTGGCGGAAGCTGTGTGGTCAAAGGTCTTGCCAAACCGGAGGTTGCTGACGCCATGGCCTGCGGGCCAAGTGTGTTGACGTCAGCCCCCGCAGCGCGGCTGCGGGGCGGCTACTCCCCAATGACGAGAGCGCGTGGCAATTCTACCTGCGCCACTGCGTTCAGCCGCTTCGGGCGCAGCCTTCACGCAAGGCGCATGGCCGCGGGCCGCTGGCGCGAGACACTGTCGGCTTCGAAAGGAAGCCGTCATGAGCACCTCTGTCCTGGCCCGCCTGCCCGAGAACGGCGAGCCCGAATTGCTGTTCCTCCTCTTCCACGGCGTGGGCGCGAACGCCGACGGCATGGCGCCGCTGGCGATGCGCCTGGCGCAGGAGTACCCGCAGGCCGCGGTGCTGTGCATCGACGCGCCCGATGACTTCGACGCCGCGCCGGGCGGCGGCGGCCGCCAGTGGTTCTCGATCCGCGGCATCAGTGACGAGAATCGTCCCTCACGGGTCGCCTCGGCGCTGCCTCAGTTCATCGCCACGGTACGCGCGCTGCAGCTGCGCTTCGCGATCGACTGGCCGCGCACCGCGCTGGTCGGCTTCTCGCAGGGCGCGATCATGGCGCTGGAGGCGGTGCAGGCCGAGCCGGCGCTGGCCGGTCGTGTGCTCGCGTTCTCGGGCCGGCATGCGACGCTGCCGGCGCACGCGCCGCAGGACACCTGCGTGCACCTGCTGCACGGCCTGGCCGATCAGGTGGTGCCGCCGGCGCCGGCGATCGAGGCGGCGCGGCGCCTGGTTGCGCTGGGCGGCGACGTGACGGCCGACGTGCTGCCCGACATCGGCCACACGCTGGATCCGCGGCTGCTGGAGCGCGCCATCGATCAGCTGCGCACGTTTCTGCCCAAGCGCGCCTGGCGCGAGGCGTTCAGCGACGCGCCGGTGGTCTCGCGCGTGGCGTCGAGCCGCGAACTGGGCGGCTGAGTCGCGTTGTCAGTGGTGCAGCACCGGGCGCGGCGCCTGACCGTGCTGCACGGTCCAGCGCTCGGTCTCGATGCGGTCGAGCAGCAGCTCGACGCTCTCGACCGCCAGCGGCCGCGAGAGGTGGTAACCCTGGCCGGATTCGCAGCCCATGCCACGCAGCTGGTCGAACTGCGATTCGGTCTCGATGCCCTCGGCGATCACCGACTTTCCCAGCGAGGCGCCGAGCGTGACGATGGCGCGCACCACCTCGGCCTCCTTCGAACCGTTGCGCATGCCGCGCACGAACGAGGCATCGATCTTCAGGCTGTCGATCGGCAGCGTGGACAGGTAGCTCAGCGACGAGTAGCCGGTGCCGAAGTCGTCGATCGACAGGCCGACGCCCAGGTCGCGCAGGCGCGTCAAGGTGTCGACGGCGCCGTCGACGCGGTCCATCAGCACGTTCTCGGTCAGCTCCAGCGTCAGGTGGTTCGGCTGCAGGCGCGCCGCGACGATGGCCCTCGTCACGCGCTGCGCGAAGGCGCTGTGCGCGATGTCGTTGCCCGACACGTTGACCTGCATCGACAGCCCGGCGAAGGCGTCGCTGCGCGACTGCCACAGCCTGAGCTGGCGGCAGGCGGTGTCGAGGATGAAGTCGGTGAGCGGGCCGATCAGCGCGGTCTCCTCGGCGATCGGGATGAACACCGCCGGACTGATCAGGCCCTGCACCGGATGCTGCCAGCGGGCCAGCGCCTCGAAGCCGGTGAGCTTGCCGGAAGCCAGGTTGAACAGCGGCTGGTAGGCGACCGACAGGTGGCCCGCCTCGACGGCGCGGCGCAGTTCACCTTCCAGGCGCACGCGATCGGTGACCTGCTGGTGCAGGCCCGCGTCGAACAGGGCATGGCGCGCCTTGCCGGCGGCCTTGGCGCGGTACATGGCGATGTCGGCGTCGCGCAGCACCTCCTCGGGCAGCTGGTAGCCGATGGTGCTGAAGGTGATGCCGATGCTGGCGCTGGTGGAGATCTCGGTGCCCGAGATCTGCAGCGGTTCGCCGAGCACGAGCTGCAGGCGCTCGGCCAGCGTCACCGCGTGGGATTCGCGCTCCAGGTCCTCGCAGAGCACGGCGAATTCGTCGCCGCCCAGCCGCGCCACCACGTCGCCGGGGCGCACGTTGTCGCGGATGCGGCGCGCCACCTGGATCAGGAAGGCGTCGCCGGCGCTGTGGCCCATGCTGTCGTTGATCAGCTTGAAGCGGTCGAAGTCGAGGAACATCACCGCGAAGCGGCGCTGCGGCTCGGCCTTGACGCGCTCGATCGCGCGGGCCAGGTGCTCGTGGAAGCGCGAGCGGTTGGGCAGGCCGGTCAGGCTGTCGTGGAAGGCGATGTGCTGCAGCCGGGCCTCGGCGCTGCGCCGGGCGGTGATGTCCTGCATCTGCACGATCAGGTTGGACGCCTCGGCGCTGGGGTTGTCGAAGAAGCTGCCGTCCAGTGCCACCCAGACGTCGCTGCCGTCGCTGTGGCGGCAGCGCAGTTCGGTGTTGATGGCGTCGACCTCGCGGCGCTGCACGCGGCCGAGCAGTGCGGCGAAGGC
Organism: uncultured Piscinibacter sp.; assembly: GCA_964628175.1. Classification (GTDB taxonomy): domain Bacteria; phylum Pseudomonadota; class Gammaproteobacteria; order Burkholderiales; family Burkholderiaceae_C; genus Piscinibacter. Next base: position 3,258 of record CAZVLY010000119.1, read on the forward strand.
CTCGGCATCCGCCTCGTGGAACAGCCCCTCGAGCGGTTGGCCGATCATCGCCGCCTCGTCCGCGCCGAGCAGGGCGGTCAGTGCGCGGTTGACCTGGCGGACCTGTCCGTCGGTGGAAACCAGCGCCATGCCGATCGACGCGTGCGTGAAGGCGCTGTGGAAGCGCTGCTCGCTGACCTCGAGCGCCTGCACGTGCAGCGCCGACTGCGCGGCCTCGCGCTCGGCGGCCTCGACGCGGCCGCGGCGCATGGCCTCGTCGGCCTCCTGCTGCCGGAAGAAGAAGTGCAGCGTGGTCAGCAGCATGCCGACGATCGGCACCACCGCCATCAGCACGCCCGGGCCGGACTGGCCCACGGTGAGGAACAGCAATCCGGCCACCGAGGCGCTGCCGGCATAGGCCATCGCCACCCAGCCGAAGTTGCTGAGCACCTCGCGCAGCACCATCGGCTGGTTGCGCTTGAGGTGGATGACCAGCGTGGCCAGCAGCGTGTTGAGCACGAAGTAGGCGATGGAGAACACCATCGCCGCCGTCATCAGCAGGCCGTCGTTGTACCAGCCGCGCGAGCGCAGCATGTCCACGCCCAGCTGCAGCAAGGAGCCGGCCAGGAACATCGACACCACCGCCATCGCCGGGCTGGCGATGCGGCTGGTCCAGCGCTTGGAGGTTCTCCACGAGCCGACCAGGGCCTCGCCGGCGGCGGCCAGCGACGCGGCGGCCGGGCCGTGCAGCAGCAGGACGAGGAAGATGAAGATCTCGCCGGCCGCGAATGAATTCTTGGAGCGCGGAATGCGCACCGGGAAGAAGCCCGCGAACGTGGCCACGGCCGCGCCGACCAGGATCTGCAGCAGCGCGGCACGCGGCATCTGCGCCACCTGGTTGGCGCAGTGCAGCAGCGTCACCAGGCCGATCGCCACCATCGTCCACCAGTACACGGTGGCCTTGCGGTTGTAGTCGGGCATCAGCGCGCCGTGCAGGCGCAGCCACGGACGCGTGGTCGAAGCGGTGGCGAAGCTGCTCATTTCAGTTCTCGCCCGTGGTGGCCTTGCTGGTGTCGAAGTTGATCAGCGGCACGCCGGACTCGCTGATCACGACGCCCTCGCTGATCACCAGGCCCTCGCTGATCACCAGCCCTTCGCTGATCACCAGGCCTTCGCTGATCACCAGCCCTTCGCTGATCACCACGCCCTCGCTGATCACGATGCCTTCGCTGATCACGACCCCGCTGCCGAGCACCGCGCCGCTGCCGCTGGCCAGCCAGCTCGACAGCGTCGGCGTCGGAATGAACAGCCCGGTCCTGCCGGTCAGCGAGGTGGCACCGGTCAGCGACGTCGCGTTCACCACGCCCGCGGTCACCAGGCTCTGGTTGGCCGGCACGGTGTCGCTGAACGACTTGACGAAGGTGTTGCCCGGAGTCAGCAGCGTGGCGCCCCAGTAGGCCGGCTGTCGCAGGCGCACGCGGCCGCTGGCCCAGGTGATGCGCGGGTCCCAGATCGGCTGGTACTTGGTGAAAAGGGCATCGCCGCTGAGCACGCGGTTGCCGCCCAGGAACACGATGCGCGACCAGTTGAACGCGCTGCCGTTGACGGTCGACGAACGTGCCGGCATCGCCTGGCCGGACGCCAGCAGGTTGGCGCCCGCGGCCAGCGTGCCTGCGGCGATGGCGCTGGAGACGTCGGGACGGATGGCGCGGGCCAGGGCCAGCGCGCCGTCGATGTTCAGCAGGCCCGCGCCCTGGTGCGCCAGGCTGGCGCCCGGCAGCGGCTGCGCGGTGTACTGCAGGATGGCCTTGACCATCGGCGGCGTCAGGCCCGGGTTGGCCTGCAGGAGCAAGGCGGCGGCGCCGGCGACGGCGGGGGCGGCGATCGAGGTGCCGCTCATCATCATCACCGTCTCGTGGTAGTACTGGCCCGAGTTGGTGGGCGCGACCAGGTCGTTGTAGTACCACGAGGCGAGGTTGTTCCAGTAGCCCGCGCCGGTGGTCGACGCAGCGCCGAGGATCTTGTTGCCCGGGGCGACCAGGTCGGGCTTGATGAGGTTGTCGACGCGGCGCACGCCGGCGGCGTCGACGTAGCCGCCGCGCGTCGGGCCGCGCGAACTGAACATCGCCACGCCGTCGTCCTGGCGCGCGACCGTGCCCCTGTAGTTGACGGCGCCGACGGTGATCACCGACGGGTCGTTGCCCGGCGAGCTGACGGCGCCGAAGACCTCGGAGCCCGCGGCCGACTTGCCGAAGTTGCCCGCCGCCACCACCACCGTGATGCCGGCCGCCGTGGCGCTGCGTGCGGCCACGCACAGCGGGTCGTAGAACCAGCTCTGCGTCGACTGCGCGGCCAGGCTCAGGTTGATGACGCGGATGTTGTACTCGCGGGCGTGGTAGATCACCCACTGCATGCCCTCGAGCGCGTCGCTGAGCGTGCCGACGCCGGCGTCGTTGAGCACCTTGACGTCGTAGATGTCGGCACCGGGGGCGATGCCGGTGTTGTCCGGCGCGGCGTAGAAGCCGAAGCCGCGGCCGGCGGCGACCGAGGCCACGTGCGTGCCGTGGCCGTAGCCGTCCAGCGTGGCGGCGTAGTCGTTGTTGACGGCCGATTCGTAGCTGTTCAGCGCCAGGCTGCCCGGAGCCAGGGAGGTGGACGCGTCCACGCCCGTGGTCCAGTTGGCCAGGTTGGTGTTGAGCATCGTGACGTTGCGCTTGACCCGGGTGCCCCAGGTGCCGTCGAAGGCGCGGTGCGACTTCATGACGCCCGAATCGAGCACGGCGATGCCCACGCCGCTGCCGTCCACGCCGCTGTACCAGGTCGGGCTGGAATAGCTGCGGCCCCGCGGCGTGAGCGCGCCGGAGATGCTCTCGAGCGTGCTCAGCGTGCGATGCAGGGTGCGGTTCGGCGTGATGCTGACGACGTCGTCGCGCTGGGCCAGCGCATTCAGGCGCTGGGCCGGGATCTGGATGGTGATGGCGTGCATCGCCGCATGCACCGCATGCACCGAGCCGCCCAGGCGAAGCACCTGGGCGCGCAGTTCGCGCATGTCGGGATCAGCCGAGTCGCTGACGACGATGGCCTGCACATGGCGCACGCCGCGCACATCGCGGGCCCACTTCTCGCGCGGTGCGCGGGTGGTGCCCAGCTCGCTGTCCATGTCGCGCGCCACCTTGTTGCGCGAACGTTCGGACACCGGCTGCGCGTTCACCGGCAGCGCCAGCACGAAGGCCAGGAGCAGCAGCCAGGCCAGGGCCAGCCAGGTCCTCACATCGCGCGCCCGGCGCTCGATGATCACGATGAACGGCATGACCTTGGGCATCTTCAGCTCCCGCAGGCGACGTGGGCCTGCCCTCGTTGATTCGACGGTCAGATGGCACTGGACGTATCCATCTGTTTCCGTGTCGTCATCCTAGGGAGCATGAAGTGATCGGTGTCGGAAGTAATTCGCGGACTTCGCAGCCCGACGAATGGTCATGCGGAACTTCTGCCCATTTAGTGGTCAGTCAAGACTGACTTCGGTGCGGACTGCCCCGGCGCGATCGGCACGCGCGGTCAATGCGAGGCGCGTGCCCTTGGGCGCACGCACCACCCACTCGGCCACCGCCCGATCGGCCGTCACCTCGCGGCTGGGCAGGAAGGCGATCTGCGAGTTCTTCGGCGCATGGCCCTCGAGCTGCGGGCCCTCCATGCGCGGCTTGCCGCCGAGCAGCGTGATGCCCGGGTCGTTCGGCGGCAGCACGATCTCGAACATCACGCCGCGCACGACCTTGCGCTGCAAGGCGCGCTGGCTGACGTAGGCCGGCAGCCAGCCGCTGTTGGCCACCGCCATGCGCACGCGCCAGGTGTCGGGGCCGAGCGCGCGCACCTCGGTGCGCAGCAGTTCGAGCTTCGGCAGGCTCAGCGCGATCTGCGCCATCCACTTCGGGAAGCGCGCCGCCTCGCGTTCACGCAGGTGCGGCGGCGGGTTGCGCCAGTAGTTCATCTTGTCCCAGCCGCCGATCTCGACCGCGCCGAGCTGCGGGTGCTGGAAGGGCCGCCAGTCGACATGGGCCTGGCCGCCGCACTGCTCGTCGCTCCACTTCAGCAGCTTCAGGTCGTCTTCGACCGGGTGCTCGCGGAACCAGTCGATCCACTTGTAGTCCTTGATGTCCGCGGCCTGGTTGGGCGACCAGATCTCCACCACCCAGAACAGCGCGCCGAGGTGCTCGTAGAGCCAGTCCTGCGTGCCGCCGATGGTCTCCTTCGGGTGGTACTTGAAGTCGTGCCAGATGCTGATGGCCGGGTAGCCGGTGAGCTTCTCGCCCATGGCGCTGAAGCGCTTGTAGGACCACAGGTCCTCGGGGATCATGTCGTCGTCGCTGCTCGTGCCCATCGGCCGCAGGATCACGCCGCTGTGCGTGTGGTAGCTGATGCCCGCGCCGATGTTCGGGTGGGCAATCACGAAGTCGACCATCGCGCGCACCTCGGGCTCGCTGGTCGGGTAGGGTCCGGCACCGACCTGCTCGAACTCCTGTCGCCAGTACGACGGGAAGTTGCGGTTCAGGTCCAGCCCCTCGACGTCCTTGTTGACCTTCACGGTCAGGCCGTCCCAGTTCTTCAGCGTGCCCTCGGGCATGAGCCGGTAGTACTCGCCGCCGAACTCGCCGGGCTCGCGCGCCACCATCAGGCGCGGGTCCTGCTCGCACTTCTTGTAGGGGCCGTGCGGGTCGGGGATGCGCATGGACAGGATGCGCCCGTCGCCGTCGACGTCTTCCATCGTGAGGCCCTCGACCGGCTCCTCGTCGAAGGGGTAGCGGCGCGTCGACGAGCGGATGTGCCGCGGGCGGTCGGCCAGCGCGAGTTCGGCGCCGTCGGGGTTCAGGCGCGGGCACAGGTAGACCGTGCGGGTGTCGAGCAGCTGGGTGATCTGGGCATCGTTGCCGTAGCCGCTGCACAGCTGGTGCAGGAAGTACAGCACCGCCGTGCTGGCCGTCAGCTCCGCAGCGTGGATGTTGCCGTCGGCCCAGAAGGCCGGCTTGTCGGCGGCCAGGCCGGTGGCGGTGTTGGTGACGGTGGCGACCCAGATGTCGCGGCCCTCGTGGCTCTTGCCGATGGAATCCACCGAGACCAGCGTCGGGTGCGCATCGGCGTAGTCGAACAGCAGCCGGGTCAGCGCGTCGTACTTCAGGAAGACATCGAAGCTCGGGGTGGGCGTGGCGGGCAGGGTCATGGCGTGGGCGGGGTTGAAGAGCGGGGAAGGTCGGTGCGGCGGCCGTCGCGGAACACGGCGAGTTCGCCCGGCGCGAGGGCGGTCCAGGGCTCGTCGCGCGTCAGCGGCTCGGTGACGATCACCGCGACGCGGTCGCTCGGCGTGGTGAGGTCGGCGAAGTCGACGCTCAGATCCTCGTCGGCCAGCCGCGCGGCGCGGAACGGGTGCTCGCGCTGCAGGTAGTGCAGCTTGGTCGAGCAGTGCACCCACAGGGCCTGCCCGTTGCTGAGCATGAAGTTGAAGGTGCCGAAGGCGGCGACGGCCGGCACCAGCTCGCGCAGCGTGGTGCTGAGCTCCTCGACCGTCGGCACCGCGGCGTGGGCCTTGGCGAGCTCCTGCATCAGCCAGCAGAAGGCCCGTTCGCTGTCGGTGTCGCCCACCGGGCGGAAGCTGCCGTGCAGCCGCGGCGCGTAGCCCTTCAGGTCGCCGTTGTGCGCGAACACCCAGTAGCGCCCCCACAGCTCGCGCTGGAAAGGGTGCGTGTTCTCGAGCGCCACGCGGCCCTGCGTGGCCTTGCGGATGTGGGCGATGACGTTCTCGCTGCGGATCGGGTAGCGCCGCACCATCTCGGCCACCGGCGAGACGCGCGCGCTCTGCGCATCGACGAACAGCCGCGCGCCATTGCCCTCGAAGAAGGCGATGCCGAAGCCGTCCTTGTGTTCCTCGGCGCGCGTGGCGAAGCCGGTGAAGCTGAA
>CAZVLY010000119.1:9282-12007 GCA_964628175.1 uncultured Piscinibacter sp.
TGCCGAAGCCGTCCTTGTGTTCCTCGGCGCGCGTGGCGAAGCCGGTGAAGCTGAACATCACGTCGGTCGGCGTGTTGGCGTTCAGTCCGAGCAGCTGGCACATGGCGACCTCATTCAACGCGGCCGGCGCCGGGCCGCCCCAAGGCGGCCGCGACACCCGCCCGGCGGGTGGTGACGGTACTCCGGCACCGGGTGCGCCATGTCATTCGGTGAAGAGCCGGTAGAAGCCCTTGGCGGTGAGCAGCTGGCCGGGGTTGCTGGTCTCGTCGAGAACGCCACTCATTCGGCGCAGCACGCGCGGGCTGCGCCGGCCCCGCCAGATCACCAGGTCGGCCAGCCATGGGTGGTGGTTGACCCAGTTGGCACGTTCGTACATCGCGAAGCGCGGCTTCAGCGCGGCCAGGTGCGACTCGTAGTCGGCGCGCACGGCAGCCTCGTCGTGCTTGCCGCCGGCCAGCAGCGCGCCTGCGGCGAGCATGCCGGTCTCCATCGCCTTGCCGATGCCCTCGCCGGTGAAGGCGTAGGTGCTGCCGGCGGCCTCTCCGGTGACGAGCAGCCCGGGGCGCGAGAAGCGCGCGCCCTCGAGCGAGGTGCGCAGCGGCGCGCCCTTGAGCGGCCCGATCCAGCGGCCGCCGGCCACCAGCTCGCGAGCGTTGGGGTAGATGCGCGTGAAGGCGTCGAACAGCGCGCGCAGGTTGGTGTCGCGGCCGTCGAACACGCCCACGCCAATGTTGAAGACACCGTCGCGGCACGGGAAGATCCAGCCGTAGCCCGGCGCCACGGCGCGGTGCCACACCACCTCGAGCTTGTCGATGCGCGACTGCATCGACGCATGCTGCAGGTAGCCGCGCAGCGCCACGCCGCTGGGCGACTGGCGCAGCGCCATGCCGGCAGCGATCAAGGCCTGCGGCACCGCGCCGGTGGCCAGCAGCAGCCAGCGGCAGCGGATCTCGCGGCTGGCCTCGCCGTGCGCCAGGCGCGCGCCGACCACCACGCCCTGCGCTTCCAGCGGCGCGACGAAGCGCACCGGGGCGTGCATGCGCGCACCGGCGCGCACCGCGGCGCGGCAGACGATGTCGTCGAGCTCGCGGCGCGGCAGCACCGCCAGCGTGCCGGGCACGTCGACCCGCCCGCCGCGCGACGCGACGAGGCCCGCATGCGTGACCGGCTGCGCCTGCGCCATCACCTCGTCGAGCACGCCCAGGCGACGCAGCGCGCGGTGCGCATCGGGGATCAGGCCGTCGCCGCAGACCTTCTCGCGCGGGAAGGCGTGGTGATCGACCAGCACCACGTCGACACCGGCGCGCGCCAGCGTGATCGCCGCGGCGCTGCCGGCGGGGCCGGCACCGACGACGAGCACGTCGCACTGCGGTGGAAGGAGATCGATGCCGAGGTTCATGGGGCGGGCGCGAGGCCGTGGCCGCGGATTCTAGGAGCCGGCATCGAAGAGCGAGGGTTGGCTGCCGATGCGCGCTCGCTCGATCTCGAGCAGGCGCAGCTTGGTGTCGACGCCGCCCGGCGCCGAGAAGCCGCCACCGCGCCCGCCGGCCGCGAGCACGCGGTGGCAGGGCACGACGATGGCGAAGGGGTTCGCGCCCAGCGCTTGTCCGACGGCGCGCGCCGCCCCCGGTTCGCCGAGCGTCTCGGCCAGCTCGCCGTAGGTGCGCGTGTGGCCGGGGCCGATGTGGCGTGCGGCCGCGTAGACGCGGTGGTGGAAGTCGGGCACGCCGGTCATGTCCAGCGGCAGGTCGGCCAGATCGTCGCTGCCCCCGTTCAGCAGCGCGACGATCCGGTCCATGGCCTGGCGCATCTCGGCCGTCGGCGCCCGCTCGATCGCGCCGGCGTGGCGGCGCTGCAAAGCGGCGAGCGTTCGTTGCGCCGTGGCGGCCGGCAGCATCAGCCCGAGGATGCCGGCCGGCCCCCAGGCCAGCCCGCACGCGCCGATCGGCGTGTCGAACAGGGCGACGGCGACAGGAGGCATGCGCAGGCGAAGCGGTCGTGACGTCCGATTGTGCACCGCCGACGTGCCTGGTTGACCCCCATCAAGCGAGTCGGGGGCCCGGGCTGCGACGATGGTTTCCGACTCACCGCCGGCATCGCGGCGGCAGCACCCATCGACGAAGGGAACACCCCATGACATTCCTCCACGCCGTGGTCTGGCTCGATCACAAGACCGCACAGATCCTGCAGTTCGACGCCGAGCATGTGCAGGCGCAGAAGGTGAAGGCGCACAGCCACCACACCGCCCAGCACGGCAGCGCCGTGCGCACCGAGCACGAGTTCTTCGGCGAGGTGTGCGACGCGCTGGCCGGCATCGCGGAGATCCTGGTGACGGGGCCGCGCGTCGGCACGGCCGACTTCAAGCACTACGCGGAGAAGCACCGCGCCGAGACGGCCAAGCGCATCGTCGGCTACGAGACCGTGGACCACCCGAGCGAGAACCAGCTCGTCGCCCATGCGCGGCAGTACTTCCTCAAGTACGACCGCATGGCCGGCACGCCGACCCCGATGTGATTGAGCCCCCGGCCGCGGCTTACCGCGGCCACCCCCCGCGGGGGTGGGCCGGCCGTTTGGGAGCGGCCCGGCGCCGGCCGGCTCGCTCGCCCGGCACGGGTCAGGCGACCGCGGCCGTCGACTGCACGGTGGCCGACTTCACTTCCAGCCGCGCTTCGTGCAGCAGCGGCTCGGTGTAGCCGCTGGGCTGCTCCTTGCCCTTGAAGACCAG
>CAZVLY010000120.1:0-12000 GCA_964628175.1 uncultured Piscinibacter sp.
CGCTGCCGCCGAAGGTGCTGCGCAAGGGCATCACCGACATGGTCCGCATCAGCGATGCGCGCATGAGCGGCACGGCCTACGGCACCGTGGTGCTGCACACCTCGCCCGAAGCCGCCGCCGGCGGGCCGCTGGCCCTGGTGCAAAACGGCGACGTGATCGAACTCGACGTGGCGAACCGCCGCCTGCACCTCGAGGTGAGCGACGCGGAGCTGGCACGCCGGCGTGCCGCCTGGACCGCGCCGGCGGCGCCGGCACGCGGCTGGTACAAGGTCTATGTCGACCATGTGCAGCAGGCCCACCTGGGTGCCGACCTCGACTTCCTCGTCGGCGGCAGCGGCGCGCCGGTGCCGCGCGACTCGCACTGATCGGCCGATGAGCCTGCCAGCCCCCACCCTCGGCAGCGTGCGCTGCGTCTGGCCCGCCGCAGCCACGCTGGGCGAAGGCTGCTGCTGGTCGGTGCGCGAGCAGTCCTTGTACTGGGTCGACATTCTCGAGAAGCGGCTGTTCCGGCACACGCCCGCGACGGGCGAGCAATGCCAGTGGCAGCTCGACGACACGATCTCCGCCGTGGCCGAACGTGCCGACGGCCCCGGCCTGGTGATCACGCTGCGCCGCGGCTTCGCGTTCTACGAACCGGCCACCGGCACGCTGCAACGGCTCGACGAACCCGAGCCGGAGCGAATCGCCAACCGCTTCAACGACGGCAAGTGCGATGCCCAGGGCCGCTTCTGGGGCGGCACGATGGACACGGCCTGCCGCGAGCCCACCGGCGCGCTCTACCGCTTCGACGGACCCGGTCGCTGCGTGCGTGCCTTCGACGCCGGCTTCGCGGTGAGCAACGGGCCGACCTGGTCGCTCGACGGCCGCACGATGTACTTCAATGACACGGTGCGCCGCACCGTGCATGCGTTCGCCTTCGATCCGGCCAGCGGCACGCTCGGCGCCCCGCGCGTGTTCCTGCGCTTCGAGCGGGGCGACGGCTTCCCCGACGGCATGACCACCGACGCCGCCGGCCGCTTGTGGATCGCCCGCTGGGGCGCCGCCTGCGTGAGCTGCCACGACCCGGACAGCGGCGCCGAGCTGGCCCGCGTTCGCCTGCCCACCGACCACATCAGCAACGTCGCGTTCGGTGGGCCCGAGATGAAGACGCTGTTCATCACCAGCGCGCGCTTCGAGCTGGGCGAAGGCCAGCTCGCCTCGCAGCCGCTGGCGGGGGCGCTGTTCGCCGTGGACACCGACGCGGCCGGCCTGCCGGCGAACCTGTTCGGAGCCGGCGCATGACGAGCGGCCACGACATCGTCTGGCTCGAGTCCGCGCAGCAGCGCCTGGGCCTCGTGCCCGCGCTCGGCGGCGGCGTGGCGCAGTGGTGCTGGCTCGCCGGCGGGTCACCCGTCGATCTTTGGCGGCCCTGGGCCGGCACCAGCGAGGACCGCTACACGCTGGCCTCGTTCGCGATGCTGCCGTGGTCCAACCGCATCAGCCATGGCGGCTTCGAGCACGGCGGGCAGGGGTTCGCGATGGCGCCCAACCGCGACGGCGAGCCCTACCCCATCCACGGCGACGGCTGGCTGCAGGCCTGGTCGCTGACGCGCCCGCAACGGCAGGTGGCCGAGATGCGGCTCGAATCGCGTCGCCACGGCGGCAACCCTTATGCGTACGACGCCCTGCAACGCTTCGAGCTGATCGATGACGGTCTGCTGCAAAGCGTGCGGGTGACGCACCGCGGCGAGGCCCCGCTGCCCTACGGCCTGGGGCTGCACCCCTGGTTCCCGCGCACACCGCAGACCACGGTGCAGGCCCGCGTCGGCGGCGTGTGGCTCAGCGGCGACGACCCGATCCCGACACGTCACACGCAGGACCTGCCCGAAGGCTGGGACCTGAACCGCGGTGCGCCGATGCACGGCCCGCTGATCGACAACGGCTACGACGGCTGGGACGGCCATGCGAGCATCGATTGGCCCGAGCGCGGCCTGTCGGTTCATCTGTCGATGGAGCCGCTGAGCACGCCGCGCGGGCCGATCGCCCCGGCGCATTGCCTGGTCTACCGTCCTCCGGCCGGCGAGGCGTTCTGCTTCGAGCCGATCACGCAGCCCATCGATGCCTTCCACCTGCCCGGCCAGCCCGGGCTGGTGACGCTGTCCCGAGGCGAAACACTGATGTTGCGGGTGCACTGGCGCGTCGATACTCGCCCACCTCGCCCGAATCCCGCCTGACCCTGGTGGCCGTGCCGGTTCGAGCGGTGCGGCGATCGATCCACGACGACAACACTCGAACGAACAACAGGAGACTCCGCATGAAACTGATGAAGACGCTGCTGGCCACCGTGGGCCTGGCCACCGCCGCATGGATGGCCCCGGCCGCCGCGCAGGACAAGGGTGCCGTGGGCATCTCCATGCCCACCAAGTCCTCGGCCCGCTGGATCGCCGACGGCGACAACATGGTCAAGGTGTTCAAGGAAAAGGGCTACAAGACCGACCTCCAGTACGCCGACGACGACATCCCGAACCAGCTCGCGCAGGTCGAGAACATGATCACCAAGGGGGTGAAGGTTCTCGTCATCGCCGCCATCGACGGCACCACGCTGTCCGGCGCGCTGCAGAAGGCGGCTGACAAGGGTGTCAAGGTCATCGCCTACGACCGCCTGATCCGCGGCTCGAAGAACGTCGACTACTACACCACCTTCGACAACTTCCAGGTCGGCGTGCTGCAGGCCGGCTCGATCGTCGACAAGCTCGGCCTGAAGGCCGGCAAGGGCCCCTTCAACATCGAGCTGTTCGGCGGCTCGCCCGACGACAACAACGCCTTCTTCTTCTACGACGGCGCGATGTCGGTGCTCAAGCCCTACATCGACAGCGGCAAGCTGGTCGTGCGCAGCAAGCAGATGGGCATGGACAAGGTCGGCACGCTGCGCTGGGACGGCGCGGTCGCGCAGGCGCGCATGGACAACCTGTTGTCGGCCTTCTACGGCAAGGAGAAGGTGCACGCCGTGCTGTCGCCGTACGACGGCCTGAGCATCGGCATCCTGTCGTCGCTCAAGGGCGTGGGCTACTGCACGGCGGCACAACCCTGCCCCGTCGTCAGCGGCCAGGACGCCGAGATCCCCTCGGTCAAGTCCATGCTCAAGGGCGAGCAGTACTCCACCGTGTTCAAGGACACGCGCGACCTGGCCCGCGTGACGGCCAACCTGGTCGACGCGGTGCTCGCCGGCAAGCAGCCGGAGATCAACGACACCAAGACCTACAACAACGGCGTGAAGGTGGTGCCCAGCTACCTGCTCAAGCCGGTGGCGGTGGACGCGTCGAACTGGAAGAAGGTGCTGATCGACAGCGGCTACTACAAGGAAAGCCAGGTCAAGTAGGTCGGACCGGCAGCCCCGAGAAGGTCCCGCTTTCGCGGGACCTTTTTGCGTGCATCATCCGCGCCAACCAGGAGACAAGGTGGACGACGCGATCCTCGACATGCGCGGCATCACCAAGCGCTTTCACGGCGTGACGGCGCTGTCGGACGTGAACCTCAGCGTTCGCGCCGGCGAGATCCATGCCGTGGTCGGCGAGAACGGCGCCGGCAAGTCGACGCTGATGAAGGTGCTGTCGGGCGTCTACCCGCACCCGGAGTACGAGGGCGAGATCCGCTACCTCGGCCAGGAGCGGCGCTTCTCGGGCATCCACGACAGCGAGCAGCTGGGCATCATCATCATCCACCAGGAGCTGGCGCTGGTGCCGCTGCTGTCGATCGCGGAGAACATCTTCCTCGGCAACGAGCCCGCGAAGCATGGCGTGATCGACTGGACGCTGGCGCACCGCAAGACGCGCGAGCTGCTCGCCAAGGTCGGGCTGAAGGAATCACCCGCCACCTTGATCACCGACATCGGCGTGGGCAAGCAGCAGTTGGTGGAGATCGCCAAGGCGCTGTCCAAGGAAGTGAAGCTGCTCATCCTCGACGAGCCCACCGCGAGCCTGAACGAGAGCGACAGCGATGCGCTGCTCGAGCTGCTGCTGGAGCTGAAGTCGCACGGCATCGCCTGCATCCTCATCTCGCACAAGTTGAACGAGATCGCCAAGGTGGCCGATGCGATCACCGTGCTGCGCGATGGCTCGACCATCACCACGCTCGATTGCCGCGACGGGCCGGCCAGCGAGGACCTGATCATCCGCGCCATGGTCGGCCGCGAGATGGCCGACCGCTACCCGAAGCGCACACCGAAGATCGGCGAGACGGTGTTCGAGCTGCGCGACTGGCGCGTCTTCCACCCGATCCACACCGAGCGCGAGGTGGTCAAGGGCGTCAACCTGACGGTGCGCAAGGGCGAGATCGTCGGCATCGCCGGCCTGATGGGCGCGGGCCGCACCGAGCTCGCCATGAGCGTGTTCGGCCGCAGTTGGGGTCGCCGCATCAGCGGCACGGTGCGCATGCACGGCCGCGACATCGACACCAGCACCGTCGGCAAGGCGGTGGCCCACGGCATCGCCTACGTCACCGAGGACCGCAAGTCGCTCGGCCTCGTGCTCGACGACAGCATCGCGCACAACACCACGCTGGCGCACCTCGACGGCGTGTCGCGCCACGGCGTGATCGACGAGGGCCGCGAGTTCGCCGTCGCCAACGACTACCGCCAGCGCCTGGCCACGCGCTGCGCCGGCGTGCACCAGCCGGTGGTCAACCTGTCGGGCGGCAACCAGCAGAAGGTGGTGCTGGCCAAGTGGCTGTTCGCCGACCCGACGCTGCTCATCCTCGACGAGCCCACGCGCGGCATCGACGTGGGCGCCAAGTTCGAGATCTACACGCTGATTGCGCGCCTGGCCGAAGAGGGCCGCAGCATCCTGATGATCTCGTCGGAGATGCCCGAACTGCTGGGCATGTGCGACCGCATCCACGTGATGAACGAGGGCGAGTTCGTCGCCGAATTCGATGCCGACGAGGCCTCGCAGGAGAAGATCATGCGTGCCATCGTCAAAGCCGGGAGCTGAAGGACATCCATGGAACAGTCGCTCGCCACCACGACCGGCGCAGCCCCGGGCCGCGCCGCCCACTTCCTGAAGCAGAACCTGCGCGAGTACGGCATGCTGCTGTCGCTCGTGGCGATCATGGTCTTCTTCCAGGTGATGACCGACGGCACGCTGCTGCAGCCGCTGAACCTGACCAACCTGGTGCTGCAGAACAGCTACATCGTCATCATGGCGCTGGGCATGCTGCTGGTCATCGTGGCCGGCCACATCGATCTGTCGGTCGGCTCGGTGTGCGGTTTCGTCGGTGCGCTGGCCGCCGTGCTGATGGTCAACTACGAATGGCACTTCGTGCCGGCGACGATCGTCTGCCTGGTCGTCGGCGCGCTGATCGGCGCGGCACAGGGCTGGTTCGTCGCCTATTTCCACATCCCCTCATTCATCGTCACGCTGGCCGGCATGCTGGTGTTCAAGGGCCTGGCGCTGGCGCTGCTCAACGGGCAGTCGGTCGGCCCCTTCCCGGAGACCTTCCAGAAGCTCAGCTCGGGCTTCATCCCCGATGCGCTCGGCGGCGCCGAGCTGCGGCTGACCTCGCTGCTGCTGGGCGTGCTGGTCGCGCTGACGATGGTGGTGATGGCGTGGCGCACGCGCGGCAACCAGCAGCTGCACGGCATGGAGACCGAGCCGATGGTGCTGTTCGCCAGCCGCAACGCGGTGTTCGCCGGCATCCTGGTCGCGCTGAGCTGGCTGCTGGCCACCTACAAGGGCCTGCCCAACGTGCTGATCATCATGTTCGTGCTGATGGTGGCCTACGACTTCGTCACCAGCCGCACCACGATCGGCCGGCGCATCTATGCGCTGGGCGGCAACGAGAAGGCGGCGCGGCTGTCGGGCATCCGCACCGAGCGGCTGGCCTTCCTCACCTTCGTCAACATGGGCGTGCTGGCGGCCCTGGCCGGGCTGGTGTTCGCCGCGCGGCTGAACACCGCCACGCCGAAAGCCGGCCTGGGCTTCGAGCTCGACGTGATCGCCGCCTGCTTCATCGGCGGCGCCTCGGCCTCGGGCGGCGTGGGCAAGGTGATGGGCGCGGTGATCGGCGCCTTCGTGATGGGCGTGATGAACAACGGCATGTCCATCCTGGGCATCGGCATCGACTACCAGCAGGTCATCAAGGGCCTGGTGCTGCTCGCCGCGGTGTGCGTGGACGTCTACAACAAGAAGAAGTAGCACGCCCCCAATGAAAACGGGCCGCGCATCCGGCGCGGCCCGCTTCACGTAGAAGGAAGAATTACTTCTTCGCTTCTTCGGCCTTCTTGACGGCCTTCTTCGCGGTTTCCTTGGCAGCCTTCTTCTTGGCGGCGCTGGCCTTGGCAGCCGGCTCGCTGGCCTTCATCGGGGCGGCAGCAGCGTGCGAGGCAGCCTGGGCGTTGAAGGCCACGGCAGCGAACATGGCGACGATCAGGGTGGACAGGGTCTTGGTCATGAATTGCTCTCTATCGGTTGGAGTGAATCGTTGTGCAGCGACATGGCTTGCCGGTTCGCCGCATCGCGCCCGGCTCCGGGGTCCGATTCGACCCTGGCCTTTCCGAAACGCGATGGCCCCTCTTCGGTTGACGGGGGCCGGCGCGGATTGTGACGGGATGGACCTGAACCCGATCATCCTGCCGGCATACTGTTGCGCTTCACTGACGGTTCTCCTGGTGCGACGACTCCTCTCAGCCTCCCTTCTGGCCTGCTCGCTCCTGGGCGGCATCACCCAGGCCGCCCCCTTCACCCCGAGCTCGGACCAGCAGGTTCTGGAGCGCCTGCCGGCCGCTGCGCTCGACCCGCGACAGCGTGAGTTGCGTGCACTTCGCGACAGTTGGCGTGCGCAACCCACCGATGCCGACGCAGCCGTGGCTCTGGCGCGGCGCTATTTCGAGGCGTCGGCAGCCGAAGGCGACCCGCGCTACGTCGGGTACGCGCAGGCGGCGCTGGCGCCATGGTGGGATAAACCCGAACCCCCGGCCGAGGTGCGCGTGATGCGCGCCGTGCTGCGGCAGTTCGGCCACGAATTCGACGCGGCACTGGCCGATCTCTCGGCGGCAGTACAGCAGGACCCCGACGACGGCGAAGCCTGGGCCTGGCAGGTCGCGATCCAGCTCGTGCGGGCGCAGTACCCGCAGGCACGAGAAGCCTGCGAGAAGCTGGCTGCGCTGGCCGAGCCGCTGATCGGCGCAGGATGTCGGGCGCAGCTGGATTCGCTGACCGGCCGCGCCGCCACGGCGGCCGACGCCTTGCGCGCGGCGCTGCGCGCCGACGCGGCGGCGAGCCCGGAGCAGCGGCTGTGGTCGCTGACGCGGCTGGCCGAGATCGAGGAGCGACGCGGCCGCTTCGCCGAGGCCGAGGCGGCGTTCCGCGAGGCGCTCGCGCTCGGCCTGCCCGACGTCTACCTGCTGTCGGCCTATGCCGACTTCCTGCTCGACCGGGGCCGCGCGACGGAGGTGCTGGCGTTGCTGAAGGACAAGGAACGATCCGACCTGCTGCTGCTGCGCCTGGCCATCGCCGGCAAGTCCACCGGCGCGCCGCAGGCGGCGGGCTGGGCCGATGCGCTGTCGGCACGCTTCGACGCCGCCCGGCTGCGCGGCGACGCGCTGCACCAGAAGGAGGAGGCGCGTTTCGCGCTGTCGGTGCTCGGGCAGGCGAAGCGCGCCCTGCCGCTGGCCAGCGCGAACTACACGCTGCAGCGCGAGCCGGCCGACGCCCGCGTGCTGCTCGAGGCCGCCGTGGCCGCCCGCGAACCCGCGGCCGCCGAACCCGTGCTGCGCTGGCTCGCCGAGACCGGTGCCGAGAGCGTGGTGCTGCGCCAGCTGGCAGCGCAGCTGAAGGGCCGCTCATGAGCCGGCTGCTTCGCGCCCTGGCGCTGTCCCTTGCCGCGTTCGGGTTCTCCGCGCCCGCGCTGGCGCACAAGCCTTCCGACAGCTACCTGAGCATCACGCAGACGCCCACCGCGATCAGCGGCCAATGGGACATCGCACTGCGCGACCTCGACTTCGCGATCGGCCTGGACGCCGATGGCAACGGCGAGATCACCTGGGGTGAGCTGCGCGCACGCCATGCCGACATCGCCGCCTACGCACTCGCGCGCCTGGCCGTCGAAGGCGACGGACAGGCCTGCGCGCTGCGCGCCGGCGAGCAGCAGGTCGATCAGCACACCGACGGCGCGTACACCGTCATTCCCCTGCAGGTGAACTGCCCGAGTGCGCCAGCGCAGCTGCGCCTGACCTACCGCCTGTTCGCCGACCTCGACCCGCAGCACCGCGGCCTGTTGCGGCTCGAGGCCATGGGCCTGTCGCGCGCGGCCGTGCTCGGCCCGGGCGCGCCGACGCAGGCCTTCGAGCTCGCCCAGCCCGGCCGCCTCGGCCAGTTCGTCGACTACGCCCGCGAGGGGGTGTGGCACATCTGGATCGGCTACGACCACATCCTGTTCCTGCTCTCGCTGCTCCTGCCGGCGGTGCTGGCGTGGCAGGCGGCGCGCTGGCAGCCGGCGGCGAACTTCCGCGCCGCCTTCGTCGACGTGCTGAAGATCGTCACCGCGTTCACGCTGGCGCACTCGATCACGCTGTCGCTGGCCACGCTAGGCGTGATCTCGCTGCCCTCGCGATGGGTCGAGTCGGCGATCGCCGCATCGGTGGTGCTGGCGGCGTTGAACAACCTGTGGCCGCTGTTCCATGGCCGTCGCTGGGCCATGGCCTTCGCCTTCGGCCTGATCCACGGCTTCGGGTTCGCCAGCGTGCTGGCCGACCTCGGCCTGCCGCAGGGCACGCTGGCGCTGGCACTGGTGGGCTTCAACGTCGGTGTCGAGCTCGGCCAGCTGGCCATCGTCGCGGCCTTCCTGCCGCTGGCCTTCATGCTGCGCGACACGCGCTTCTACCAGCGCGGCGTGTTCGTCGGCGGCTCGACGGCCATCGCCGTGCTGGCGGCGCTGTGGTTCGCCGAGCGGGCCTTCGAGCTCAAGCTGCTGCCGTTCTGAGCCGCCGGCGCGACGCGCCCGTGAAAGTGCGCAGCGCCGTCGGCTCGCCTCGGGCCGAGGCCGACGCGTTTCACCGGGCCTTCGCCGCGGCCTGATCGGCCGACGCGGCCACGTCGAAGGCCAGCGTGATGAAGCGGCTGTCCCAGGTGCCGGGCCGCTCGATCGAGGGCCGCAGGTCGGTGCCGCGCAGCACCCAGCGGCCCGCCAGCGGCAGCCGCATCTGCACGCGGCCCTGCGCATCCGTGACGAGCCACAGGCCCACGGGGGCTCGCTCGTGGCGCAGTTCGACGGCGAAGTCCGCCAGCGGCTGGCCGTCGCGCAGCAGCTGGAAGCTCGCCGTGTCGCCGCGGCGCCAGCCGGCCGGCCCGCCCAGCGGCACCGCGTCCAGGGCCAGCGCCGGCGCCGCGGCCCGCTCGGCCCGCGTGCCCGGCAGTTCGATGCGCGCGTGTTTGGCGTAGCGCTCCTTCCAGGGCAGCCCGCGCTCGTGCATTCCGGCCCAGGCGGCGTGCACCGCCGGCGAGGCATGGATCTCCTTCAGGTAGAGGGCGATCTTGTCCGGCGGCAGCTCGATCTCGAACGGCAGCGACTGCGCCCAGCAGCTCAGCCCGCCGCCAGCCGGCGGCGTTCTCAGCTGTACCGCCTTGTCGAGCGCGCGCAGCGGCCGCAACGGCTGCACGGGCTCACCGGACTGCCGGCAGCCGGCGAGTTGCAGGGCCTCGGCGGCCAGCGGCGTCTCCATCAGCGGGAACTGGTTGCCGGTGCCCAGCGACAGCGTCCAGCGGCCCGACGAGTCCAGCGTCTCGCGGTGGAACCAGGTGTCGTGAGCCAGCGCGGGCGTGCTGGCCAGGAGCAGGAGCGCGAAGCTGCGCAGGCGGAGGGCTCGGTTCATGGGGTGCGCGGCAGGTGGGTTCTTCGCAGCTACGCAGCGCAGGCCGAGGCGGATGCATGGGGTTCCGGCGACGGCTCGCCTCCCGTAAAGTGGACCGTCACGGCAATGCGGGAGGTTCCACGTGCGCGTGTTCGTCAGCCATGCCTGGGAAGACAAGCCGATCGCCCTGGAGCTCGCGAAGCTGCCGCCCTTCATCCACGCCTGGGTGGACGTGCGCGAGCTGCTCGCTGGCCAGCAGCTCGACCCGACGATCATCGCGGCCATCGAAGACAGTCACGTCTTCCTCGCGCTGATCAGCAAGGTGTCGGTGGGCAAGCGCTACGTCGCCAAGGAGGTGGCCTGGGCGCTGGAGCGGGAGGCGAAGAAGGACCGCGTCTTCGTGCTGCCGGTGATGCTCGAACCGGGCATCGAGCTCGCCAGGCTGCGCAAGCCGTACAAGCAGCTCGCCTCGCACCTGTTCGTCAGCGCCACCGATCGCAGCGAGGCCGGCATGGCGGCAGCGCGCGCGGCGCTCGCCGACACGCTGTTCCACTGGGCCAGCGACTGGCTCGAGCGCTTCGAGCCGCGCGGCGACCACGACCGCCGCTTCGTCGAGGGCCTGGAGGCGCAACTGGTGGAGTACCGCGTGCGCCTGTTCGCGGTGAAGGCCGTGCTCGCCTGGCCGCTGGCCACGCTGGTGCAGCCCGAGGCGCTGGCCCACCTGATCGCGGTGAAGGACCGCTACAACGAATTCACCGACGCCTTCATCCCGCAGCTGGCCAAGCTCGACGAGGAAGTGCGCTGGCGCTTCGGCAATGCGGCGCAGCGCGCCTTCAAGCAGCTCGCCGACTTCCTGCTCGACGAGGTGTTCCAGGGCGCGGCGTTCGCGCTGAACGACGTGATCGAGTCGATCAACGCCTTCGAGACGGTGCTGGCGAAGGACCCGTCGGCGCTGGCCGCAGCCGAGAAGCGCCGCGAGACGCGCATCGCCGCGCTGGAGCCGGTGCTGGCCGAGCTGGTGGAGCGTTGCAGCGAATACATCGAGACGCTGAAGCCGTGAAGCGGATCGTCGCGCTCGTGATCGCCGCCGCAGCCCTGTGCGGTGCGGCGCACGCGGACTCGGGCCCGGTGCCGCTGACGCGGGTGTCGCTCGGCGAGATCGGCGGCTGGATCATGCTGGACCTCGAGCTCGACAGCGAGCGCGGCCGCTGGCTGCTCGACACCGGCGCCAGCCGCAATCTCGTCTCGCCGGCGCTGGCCCGGCGCCTGGGCCTGCCGCCGCGCGGCGCCGTCAGCGCCGACACCGTGCTCGGCCCAGTGCGCGGCGGCGAGGTGAGCCTGCCGCCGTTGCGCCTGGGCGGCTTCGAGCGGCCGGGGCAGACCGCGCTGGCCATGGAGCTGGCCACGCTGATCGGCGCGGCAGCCGAGGGCATCGACGGCGTGCTGGGCGTGCCCTTCCTCGACGGGCTGCAACTGGATCTCGACCTGCGCGACTGGGTGGCGAGGTTCCGGCGCAGCGACGCCTCGGCCTGCCCTGCCGGCATGCAGGCCGTCGCGCTGACGCGGCACCGCACGCTGCCGGTGATCAGCGTCGGCGTGGGCGAGGCCGCGGTGCCGCAGGCCTATGTGCTCGACACCGGCAACCCGGCCGCGCTGGTGCGGCTCGAGGCGAGCGCCCCCACCGACGCCACCCCGGGGCTGTCCCTGCCCGGCGGTCACCGGCTGACGCTTCTGGCGCGGGCCACGATCGGCGCGCAGACCCGCACCGGCGTGCCGGTGGTGCGCGTCGCTGCGCCGGCGCTGGCGAAGGGGTTCGACGGGCGGCTGCAAGGCCTGGCCGGCACCGCCTTCGTCGACGGGGCACGCTGGCGGCTCGACCTGGCGCGCGATCAGCTCTGTGTGGAGGCACGCAGCGTCGCCACGCCCGGAGGCTTCGGCCTCGCCCTCGAGCGCCGCGACGGCGCGCTGCGGCTGTCCACCGTGCTGCCCGGGAGCCCGGCGGCGCAGGCCGGCTTGCGCGAAGGTGATGTCGTCACGCGATGGCCCGGCGGCGACACCGGCCGACCGCTCGCGGCACTGTGGGCCTCGGTGCAGGGCCGCGACGAGATCGTCGTCGGCGTGGGCGAGCCGGCGCGCGAACTGACGCTGCGCCGCGCGCTGTTCGCGCCGCCGGCCGG
>CAZVLY010000121.1:0-11914 GCA_964628175.1 uncultured Piscinibacter sp.
ATGCTGGTCGGCGGCACCGGCATCGGCTACTTCGTCTGGAACGAGTGGAACAACCTGTCGCTGCCGAACGTGATCTTCGCGATCCTCGTCATCGGCGTGGTCGGCATGCTGCTCGACCTGATGTTCGCCAAGCTGCAGAAGGCGGTGACCTATGTCGACTGACAGCGAACGCCCGTTCCTGCAGGTCGAGGGCCTCGCCAAGCGCTACGGCGACAGCATCGTCTTCGACAGCGTCAACTTCGGCATCCGCACCGGCGAGTTCGTCTGCCTCATCGGCCACAGCGGTTGCGGCAAGACGACCATCCTCAACGTGCTGGCCGGCCTGGAAAGCGCCAGCGAGGGCCACGTGTTCATGGACAACCGCGAGATCGCGGGGCCGAGCCTGGACCGCGGCGTGGTGTTCCAGGGCCACGCGCTGATGCCCTGGCTGACCGTGCGGAAGAACATCGCCTTCGCGGTGCGCAGCAAGTGGCCGCTGTGGACCCGCGCGCAGGTCGACGAGCATGTGCAGAAGTACGTCGCCCTGGTCGGCCTGGACGGCGCGATCGACAAGAAGCCCTCGCAGCTCTCGGGCGGCATGAAGCAGCGCGTGGGCATCGCGCGCGCCTTCGCGATCCAGCCGCGCATGCTGCTGCTCGACGAGCCCTTCGGCGCGCTCGATGCGCTGACGCGCGGCACCATCCAGGACGAGCTGCTGCGCATCTGCGCGCAGACGCACCAGACGGTGTTCATGATCACGCACGACGTGGACGAGGCGATCCTGCTCGCCGACCGCATCCTGCTGATGAGCAACGGGCCGCAGGCGCGCGTCGCCGAGATCGTGAAGAACACGATGCCGCGGGACCGGCAGCGCGCCACGCTGCACCACGACCCGCAGTACTACCGCATCCGCAACCACCTGGTCGACTTTCTCGTCGCGCGCAGCAAGGAGCTGTCGCATGGCCGCGCGCCGGTGCAGCCCGACGAGGTCAGCCCGGGGCTCGACCCGGAGCCCCAGCCCGACACCCACCCCCATGCCCATAACGGCAGCACCCTGAGGAGAATCGCATGAGCCGACTGGACGTCACCGAGAAGATCATCGCCACCAAGGTGGCCAAGGGCATCACCTGGTCCGACGTGGCCAAGAAGGTCGGCCTGAGCAAGGAGTGGGTCACCGCCGCGTGCCTCGGCCAGATGACGCTCGACAAGAAGCAGGCCGATGTGGTCGGCAAGATCTTCGGCCTGTCGGCCGACGAGAAGAAGTGGCTGATGGTGGTGCCCTACAAGGGCTCGCTGCCGACCAGCGTGCCGACCGACCCGCTGATCTACCGCTTCTACGAACTGGTCAGCGTGTACGGCACCACCTTCAAGGAACTCATCCACGAGGAGTTCGGCGACGGGATCATGTCGGCCATCGACTTCAAGATGGACCTGCAGCGCGAGCCCGACCCGAAAGGCGACCGCGTGTCGATCACGATGAGCGGCAAGTTCCTCCCGTACAAGACCTACTGAGCACCGCGCGTGCCATTGGCACGCCCCTCGCTAGGCAGAGTCATCCCCACCATCCACTGGAGTTCGCATGAATGCAGTCTCTCGTCGCTCCGCACTGAAGGCGGGCCTGGCCGGTGCCGCACTGGCCGCACCGGCCGTCGCCTCGGCCCAGCAGACCTTCAACTGGAAGATGACCTCGGCCTACGGCAAGGGCGCGCCCTTCTACATGGACGGCCCCGGCTCGGCCACCGACCTGGCCAAGCGCATCGACGCCATGTCCGGCGGGCGGCTGAAGATCCAGGTGTTCGGTGCCGGCGAGCTGGTGCCCGCTTTCGAGGGCTTCGACGCGGTGCGTGCCGGCACCGTGGAGATGAACCACGCCAACAGCTACTTCTGGACCGGCAAGACCGCGGCCGCGCAGTACTTCACCGCGGTGCCCTTCGGCATGAACTTCCAGGGCATGAACGGCTGGTTCTACGACGGCGGTGGCCTCGAGCTGTGGAACGAGGTCTACGCCCCCTTCGGCATGATCGCGCTGCCCTGCGGCAACACCGGCGTGCAGATGACGGGCTGGTTCAAGAAGGAGATCACCTCGGTGGCCGACCTGAAGGGCCTGAAGATGCGCATCCCGGGCCTCGCGGGCAAGGTCTACGCGAGCCTGGGCGTGGACGTGAAGGTGCTGCCCGGCGGCGAGATCTTCCCGGCGCTGGAACGCGGCGTGATCGACGCGGCCGAGTTCGTCGGCCCCTTCCAGGACCGGCGCCTGGGCCTGCACAAGGCGGCCAAGTACTACCACACGACCGGCTGGCACGAGCCGGCGACCGTCTCCGAGCTGCTGATCAACAAGGCCGCCTGGATGAAGCTGCCCAAGGACCTGCAGGCGATCGTCGAGAACGCCTCGGCGGCCTGCAACGTCATCAGCGAAGCCTGGTGCCAGAAGCACAACTCCGAGGCGATGGAAGACCTGATCAAGAACCAGGGCGTGATCGCCAAGCCGCTGCCCGATGCGGTGATCAAGGCGCTGCGTGCCGAGACCGACAAGGTGCTCGCCGACGCGGTCGCCAAGGACCCGATGACGAAGAAGGTGCACGAGTCCTACATGGCCTTCAAGGCCAAGTACGACCGCTGGTCCGAGGTCAGCGAAGAGGCGTACCACCTCAAGGTCCGCGGCTGAGCGGCGGCCCCCCCATGTCCGACGCGACCTTGGTCGCGGTCCGTCGCATCGAGGCGCTGATCGATGCGGTGGGCCGCGCCACCCTGTACCTGACGCTGGCGATGATCGGCCTGGTGGCCGTCAACGTGCTGCTGCGCTACACGCTGAGCTACGGTTCGGTGTGGTCGCAGGAGCTCGAGTGGCACCTGCTGGCCACGATCATCCTGCTGGGCATGAGCTATGCGCTGCAGCGCGGCGACAACGTGCGCGTCGACGTGTTCTACGCGAACTTCCCGCCGCGCGCGAAGTTCGTCGTCAATCTCGTCTCGGGGCTGCTGACGCTGGCAATCGCGCTGCTGTTCATCAAGCTGTCGGCGGGCTACGTCTTGCAGTCCTGGGCCATCGGCGAGACCTCGGCCGATCCGGGTGGCATTCCCTGGCGCTGGGCGGTCAAGGGGCTGATCCCGCTGGGCTTCGGCCTGCTGGCGCTGCAGACGGTGGGTGCGCTGATGCGCCTGGTGCTCATCGAGCGGCAACGCGTGGAGGCTTCACGTGTTTGAACCGCAGACCTATGCGGTGTTGATGCTGGTCGGCTTCTTCGTGATGCTGATGCTGGGCGTGCCGGTGGCGATCACGCTGGCCACGGTGGGCTTCCTGTTCGGCTGGCTGGGCTTCGGCGACCTGCTCTTCAACCTGCTGCCGGCGCGCATCTACGGCGTGGTGGCGGGTTACCAGTGGATGGCGATCCCGCTGTTCGTCTTCATGGGCGTGATGCTCGAGAAGTCGCGCCTGGCCGACGACCTGCTCGACGTGATGGGCCACATCGCCGGCGGCGTGCGCGGCGGCATGGGCGTGGGCATCATCCTGTTCGGCGTGCTGATGGGCGCGACCACCGGCATCGTCGGCGCCACCATCATCACGCTGGGCCTGCTGACGCTGCCCACGCTGATCCGCCGCGGCTACGACAAGAGCATCGCCTGCGGCGCCATCTGCGCCTCGGGCACGCTGGGCCAGATCATCCCGCCCAGCCTGATCCTGATCCTGCTGTCGGACATCATGCAGCTGTCGGTGGGCACGCTGTTCGCTGCGGCGGTCGGGCCCGGCATGCTGCTGGCGAGCGTGTACATCGTGTTCCTGCTGGTGCTGGGCATGGTCAAGCCCGATCTGATGCCGCCCATCCCGCAGGCCGAGCGCGATGGGGTGAGCCGCCGCGAGCTGTGGATCCGCTTCTGGAAGGTGGTGGTGCCGCCGATCATGCTGGTGGTCTCGGTGCTCGGCTCCATCGTCGGCGGCATCGCCGCGCCGACCGAGGCCGCGTCGATGGGTGCGGTGGGCGCGATCCTGATCACCGTGGGCGCCGGTCGCTTCAAGTGGCAGGTGCTGAAGGACGTGGCGCTGGAGACCGCCAAGATCACCGCCATCATGATGTTCATCCTCATGATGGCGCAGGTGTTCGCGCTGGCCTTCCGCGGCCTGCATGGCGAAGACCTGATCGTGCGCATGTTCGAGCTGCTGCCCGGTGGCGTGAACAGCGACATCTGGTTCATGATGGCGCTGATCTTCGTGCTCGGCTTCTTCATCGAATGGATCGAGATCAGCTACATCGCCGTGCCGCTGTTCCTGCCGGTGCTGCTGGCGCAGGGCGTCGACCCGGTGTGGCTGGCGATGCTGATCACCGTGAACCTGCAGTCCTCGTTCCTCACGCCGCCCTTCGGCTGGGCGCTGTTCTACCTGAAGGGCGTCGCCCCGCCCGAGGTGAGCATCAAGGACATCTACAAGGGCGTGGTGCCCTTCATCGCCATGCAGGCGCTGACGCTGGCGCTGGTGTTCTTCTACCCGCAGATCGCACTGTGGCTGCCCAAGGCGATCGGCTGGTGATTGGAGATCGATGATGGAAACACGCCCGCCCGTTCCGCCCTTCAGCGAAGAGACCGCGACCAAGAAGGTGCGTGGCGCCGAAGACGCGTGGAACACGCGCGACCCCGAAGTCTGCGCGCGGGTCTACACGGAGGACACGCGCTGGCGCAACCGCGCCGAGTTCCCGGTCGGCCGCGAGGAGGTCAAGGCCTTCCTGCGCCGCAAGTGGGCGAGGGAGCTCGACTACCGGCTCATCAAGGAGCTGTGGGCCTTCACCGGAAACCGCATCGCGGTGCGCTTTGCCTACGAGTGGCATGACGACTCCGGCCACTGGTACCGCAGCTACGGCAACGAGAACTGGGAATTCAACGAGCAGGGCTTCATGACACGGCGCTTCGCCAGCATCAACGACCTGCCGATCGCCGAAGCGGATCGCCAATTCCATTGGCCGCTCGGTCGGCGGCCCGACGATCACCCGGGGCTGTCCGAACTCGGGCTCTGAGCGGCTATGCTGTGCCGGCCAAGGAGTGATCACCCATGACCGCGCAAGTCCACCACATCACGCACCCGCTGATCCAGCACAAGCTCACGCTGATGCGGCAGAAGGACCGCAGCACCAGCATGTTCCGCCGGCTGCTCAACGAGATCAGCATGCTGATGGCCTACGAGGTCACGCGCGACATGCCCACGCAGCTGATCGAGATCGAGACGCCGCTGGAGACCATGCGCTCGCCGGTGATCGACGGCAAGAAGACGGTGTTCGTGTCGATCATGCGCGCGGGCGCCGGCTTCCTCGACGGCATGCTCAACGTGGTGCCCGGTGCGCGCATCGGCCACGTCGGCCTGTACCGCGACCCGAAGACGCTGGTGGCCGTCGAGTACTACTTCAAGATGCCGCACGACATGCACGAGCGCGACGTCATCGTGCTCGACCCGATGCTGGCCACCGGCAACTCCGCGGTGGCGGCGGTGGACCGGCTGAAGGAAACGAAGCCGAAGTCGATCCGCTTCGTCTGCCTGCTCGCTGCGCCGGAGGGCCTCGCGAACTTCCACGCCAACCACCCGGACGTGCCGGTCTACACCGCGGCGATCGACCGGCAGCTCAACGAGCACGGCTACATCGTGCCGGGCCTGGGCGACGCCGGCGACCGCCTGTTCGGCACCAAGTAGCGCTCAGCCGGTCAGCCCGGGCGCCAGTGCGGCGCACAGGTGGCAGCCGCTGCCGGCCATGACGAACAGGTGCCACACGAAGTGGCCGAAGCGCAGCGACGAGTCGAACACGAAGAAGGCCGTGCCCACCAGATAGGCCGCACCGCCGGCGGCCAGCCAAAGCAGCGCCGAGCTGTCGAGCAGCCGCAGCCCCGGCCAGGCCGCGAGCAGCGCGCCCCAGCCGAGCAGCACGTACAGGCCGGTGGACAGGCGCCGATTCGTCAGCCGGCGCCGGAGCTTGAGCGAGGCGCCCCACAGCGCCAGCGACCACACCAGCAGGCAGGTCGCCACGCCGGCCATGCCGGGCATGACGCCGAGCGTGAAGGGCGTGCTGCTGCCGGCGATGAAGACGTAGATCGCGGCATGGTCGACCGAGCGGGCCCACAGCTTGGCGCGCCCGGGCGGCAGGGCGTGGAACACCGCGGAGGCGACGAACTGCAGCACCATCGTGAGGCAGAACACCGCCACCGACAGCACACCCAGCGTGCCCGACTGCCGCCGAGCGGCCTCGGACAGCAGCGGCCAGGCCAGCACGGGCAGTGCGCAGGCCAGCGCGTGGCTGGCGGCGTTGGCGATCTCCTCGCCGCGCGTCTGCGCCCGCGGCGGGGCCGCGGGGCGGGAGGCGAGGGCGAGGCGAAGGTCCATGTCGCCAGTGAACGCCCGCCGCGGCCTCGGCGCACCCCCTCAAAGAAGGCAGTTCCCCCGCGTTCGCGCGCCTTCGAACTGGGGAGAGGGTCAACCCGCGGCGTTCAGCGGAACGGATTGGCCGTGGCGAACCACAGCCCGATGCCGGTGGCGATGATGAAAGCGCCGTCGAGCACGCCCACCAGCAGGAACACCTTGGTCTGCAGGCTGTCCATCAACTCGGGCTGTCGCGCCGAGGCTTCGAGGAACTTGGATCCGAGCAGCCCCACGCCGAGGCAGGAGCCGATGGCGCCCAGGCCGATCATGTGGCCCACGGCGAGCGGGAGGAGGTCGATGCCGTTCATGAGGTGCGGTCCTTGCTTGGGTTGTCCTTGCACGTATGCTGCGGGAACCCGATCCCACCGTCGATGACCTCGGAGGTCATGCCGAACCATGCTGATCCGCAACGCCACGCTCCCCGACGGCCGCACCGGCATCGATGTCCTGGTGCAGGCCGGCCGCATCGCTGCCATGGCGCCGAACCTGCCCGCCCCCGAGGGCGTGTCGGTGATCGAGGCCGAAGGCCAGTTGCTCAGCCCCCCCTTCGTCGATGCGCACTTCCACATGGATGCGACGCTCAGCTACGGGCTGCCGCGCGTCAATGCCAGCGGCACGCTGCTCGAAGGCATCGCGCTGTGGGGCGAACTCAAGCCGCAGCTCACGCAGGAGGCGCTGGTGGAGCGGGCGCTGCAGTACTGCGACTGGGCGGTGGCCAAGGGCCTGCTGGCGATCCGTTCGCACGTCGACGTGTGCGACGACCGGCTGCTCGCCGTCGAGGCGCTGCTGCACGTGCGCGAGAAGGTGAAGCCCTACCTCGACCTGCAGCTCGTCGCCTTCCCGCAGGACGGCGTGCTGCGCTCGCTCACGGCGCTGGCCAACCTGGAGCGTGCGCTCGACATGGGCGTGGACGTGGTCGGCGGCATCCCGCACTTCGAGCGCACCATGGCCGATGGGGCCGAGAGCGTGAAGATCCTGTGCGAGCTGGCGGCCGGGCGCGGCCTGCGCGTGGACATGCACTGCGACGAAAGCGACGACCCGCTGAGCCGCCACATCGAGACGCTGGCCTTCCACACCCAGCGCCTGGGCCTGCACGGCCGCGTCACCGGCTCGCACCTCACGTCCATGCACTCGATGGACAACTACTACGTGTCCAAGCTGCTGCCGCTGATGCGCGAGGCCGGCGTGCACGCGATCGCCAACCCGCTCATCAACATCACCCTGCAGGGCCGCCACGACAGCTACCCGAAGCGCCGCGGCATGACGCGCGTTCCCGAGCTGCTGGCCGCCGGCATCAACGTCGGCTTCGGCCACGACTGCGTGATGGACCCGTGGTACTCGCTGGGCAGCGCCGACATGCTGGAGGTCGCGGCGATGGGCCTGCACGTGGCGCAGATGACCTCGCAGGCGCAGATGCGCGCCTGCTTCGACGCCGTCACGGTGAACAGCGCGAAGATCCTCGGCCTGGACGAGCACGGCCTCGAGGTCGGCAAGTCGGCCGACTTCGTGCTGCTGCAGGCCGCTGACCCGATCGAGGCGATCCGCCTGCGCGCCACGCGGCTGATGGTGGTGCGCCGCGGCGAGGTGATCGCACGCACGCCGCCGGCCACCGCGACGCTCGCGCTGCCCGGCCGGCCCGCGCAGGTCGATTGGCGTTTGCGCCGCGCAAGCGCGCGGCCCCCTTCGCTAGAATGAATCGAACACAGGGACGGAAGTACCACAGCATGATGAAACTCATCGGCGCTCTCACCAGCCCCTACGTGCGCAAGGTGCGCATCGTGATGGCCGAGAAGAAGCTCGACTACCAGTTCGAACTCGAGGACGTCTGGAACGCCGAGACCATCCTGAAGGCCAACCCGCTGGGCAAGGTGCCCTGCCTGGTGCTCGAAGGCGGCGAGGCGGTGTTCGATTCGCGGGTGATCGTCGAATACGTCGACACGCGCTCGCCGGTCAGCCGGCTGATCCCCGAGGGCAGCCGCGAGCGCACCGAAGTGCGCACCTGGGAGGCGCTGGCCGACGGCCTGCTCGACGCCGCCCTGCTCGCGCGCCTGGAGGCGACCTGGGCCGGGCGCAGCGCCGAACAGCGCAGCCAGGCCTGGATAGACCGGCAGATGAGCCGCGTGCACAGTGCGCTGGGGGCGATGAGCACCGGCCTGGGCGACAAGCCCTGGTGCTCGGGCATCCACCTGTCGCTGGCCGACATCGCGGTGGGCTGCGCGCTGGGCTACCTCGACTTCCGCTTCCCGCACATCGCGTGGCGCGACCAGCACGCCAATCTGGCGAAGCTGGCCGAGAAGCTCAACGCGCGTCAGAGCTTCATCGACACCCGTCCGCCGTCACCCTGAGCCGTCGTCCGTTCAGGCCATCTGCAGCGTGAGCGTCGCCGTGCGGCGGTCGAGCTGCATCTTGCGGTACAGCGTGCGCACGCGCAGGGCCACCTCGCGCGTGCTGATGCGCAGGTCGCGGGCGATCTCGTGCGGCAGGAAGCCGTCGCAGATCCACTGCAGCACCTGGCGCTCGACGCGGTCGGGGTGCAGCGGGTTCTCGTCGTCGAGGCGGTCGCTGCGCTTCCAGGCCGCGGCATCGAAATGCGCCTTCACCTGACGCGCGATGCCCGGCGCCATCTCCGCCCCGCCGGCCAGTGCCTGCTCGATCGTCGCGATCAGCGACTGCGGCGACTGGCCCTGCACGAAGTAACCGTCGGCGCCGCGCACCAGCGCGTCGATCAGCTGCGAGTCGTCCAGCGACATCGTCACCACCAGCGTCTTCGGCCGGCCGTAGCGCACGCTGGTCGACACTTCGTCGACGAAGCCGGCCACCCAGCCATCGCTGAGCTGAAGGTCGGCCAGCACCAGGTCGGCCTGCAGCGAAGGCAACTGCGAGCGGGCCTGCTCCATCGTCGCGACCCAGCCGACCGTCTGCAGTCCCGGCGTGGCGTCGATGAGGCCACGCATGCGACCGGCCACCAGCGGATCGGTGATGAGCAGGAAGATGCGGGACATGGCGGAGGCAACTTGTTTCGGAATGTAGGGATTGTCGAGGGCGCACGTTTGTGTGACATCCCCGCAACCCGGTGGTGCGATCCCCCCGCTCTCGTGAACGCTCCTTAAGTCCGCAGCACCCCGAAACTGCCCGCCTGCGCCATCGGCCAGTAGGTGCGGAACACCTGGTGCGGCATCTCGCCGGCCAGCAGCGCGCCGGGCTCGACGAAGGGCAGCAGGTTGGCCAGCAGCTTCACGCCATGCTCGGAGTTGCGCCGCACGATGTGCGAGGCGCTGATCTCGCAGGGATGATTCAGTCCGGCGGCCTGCACCAGCTCCTTCAGCGCATGCAGCGTCTGCTGGTGGAAGTTGTAGACGCGCTCGCTCTTCTCCGGCACCACCAGCGCCTTCTGGCGCTGCGGGTCCTGCGTGGTCACGCCGGTCGGGCAGTGGCCCGTGTGGCAATGCTGGGCCTGGATGCAGCCCAGCGCGAACATGAAGCCGCGCGCCGCGTTGCACCAGTCGGCGCCCAGCGCCATCATGCGTGCGATGTCGAAGGCGCTGACGACCTTGCCGGCGCAGCCCAGCTTGATGCGCGAGCGCAGGTTCAGCCCGACCAGCGTGTTGTGCACCAGCAGCAGGCCTTCCTGCAGCGGCGCGCCGACGTGGTCGGTGAACTCCAGCGGCGCCGCGCCGGTGCCGCCCTCGGCGCCGTCGACGACGATGAAGTCCGGCACGATGCCCGTCTCGAGCATCGCCTTGGCGATGGCGAACCATTCCCACGGGTGGCCGATGCACAGCTTGAAGCCCGTCGGCTTGCCGCCGGACAGCTCGCGCAGGCGATCGATGAACCGCATCATCTCCACCGGCGTCGAGAAGGCGCTGTGGCTGGCCGGCGAGACGCAGTCCACACCCACTGCCACGCCGCGCGCTTCGGCGATCTCGGGCGTGACCTTCGGGCCGGGCAGCACGCCGCCGTGGCCCGGCTTGGCGCCCTGGCTGAGCTTCAGCTCGATCATCTTCACCTGTTCGAGCCGTGCGTTCTCGGTGAAGCGCTCCTCGCTGAAGCGGCCGTCGGCGTGGCGGCAGCCGAAGTAGCCCGAGCCGATCTCCCAGATCAGGTCGCCGCCGTTCTCGCGGTGGTAGCGGCTGATCGAGCCCTCGCCGGTGTCGTGCGCGAAGCGGCCGCGCCGCGCGCCCTCGTTCAGCGCCAGCACCGCGTTGGCCGACAGCGCGCCGAAGCTCATCGCCGAGATGTTGAAGACGCTGGCGCTGTAGGGCTGGGCGCGGCCTTCGCCGATGGTGACGCGGAAGTCGTGCGTGCCGATCGCCGTCGGTTGCAGCGAGTGGTTGATCCACTCGTAGCCGATCGCGCCGACGTCGAGCTGCGTGCCGAAGGGGCGCTTGTCGGGCTGGCCCTTGGCGCGCTGGTAGACGAGCGAACGCTGCTGGCGCGAGAACGGCACCGTCTCGCGGTCGCTCTCGAAGAAGTACTGGCGGATCTCGGGCCGGATGAACTCCAGCATGAAGCGCAGGTGCCCGATCACCGGGTAGTTGCGCAGGATCGAGTGGTGCGACTGCTGCGTGTCGCGCGCGCCCAGCAGCGTGAGGAAGAGGAACAGCAGGGCGAGCCACCCGCCGGTGTTGAAGGCCACCCACGAGAAGGTGGACAGCATCAGCGCCACCGCACAGAAGAGCCAGGCGCTGTAGCGCACCGGGAAATGCTGGTCGAGCCGTTTCAGCCAGGCGAACATGCGCACTCCTCACGACGGATCGCGGCGATGGTAGCCGCCGCGCGCGTGGCCCGTGCCGAGGAAAGCCCGGGTTTCCCGGCGCAGTTCAGGCGAAGAAGGCGTACAACTCGCTGGCCGTCTCGTCCGGCATCTCTTCGGCGATGTAGTGGCCGGCCGGCACCGCGTGGCCGCGGACCGTGGCGCTGCATTGCGCCTTCCACAGCGCCAGCGGATCGAACAGCGCGTGCACCACGCCGCGCTCGCCCCACAGCACGAGGGTGTCGCAGGCGATGCGCTGGCCGGCCGCGCGCGAGGCGCGGTCGTGCTCGAGGTCGATGGTGGCGGCCGCACGGTAGTCCTCGCAGACGGCGTGGATCGCCTCGGGGCGGCAGAAGCAGCGCTCGTACTCGGCCAGCGCCTCGTCCTCCATGTAGCCCGTGCCGTGCGAACCCCAGCCGCCGAGCTTGGCGCGCTGGTAGAAGCGCGGGTCGCCGCCGATCATGCGTTCGGGCAGCGGGTAGGGCTGGATCAGGTGGAACCAGTGGTAGTAGGCGCTGGCGAAGCGCATGTCGGTGGCCTCGTACATGTCCAGCGTCGGCGCGATGTCGAGCAGGGCGAGCTTGCGCACCGCGGCGGCATGGTCGAGCGCGAGACGGTGCGCCACGCGGGCGCCGCGGTCGTGGCCGGCCAGGAAGTAGCGCTCGTGGCCGAGCGAGCGCATCAGCTCGGCCAGGTCGGCGGCCATCGCGCGCTTGCTGTAGTTGGCGTGGTCGGGCTCGCCGCGCGGCTTGTCGGAGTCGCCGTAGCCGCGCAGGTCGGGCAGCACGATG
>CAZVLY010000122.1:0-2136 GCA_964628175.1 uncultured Piscinibacter sp.
GGCGGAAGCGGTGAGATTCGAACTCACGGGCCCTTGCGAGCCGCCGGTTTTCAAGTTCTCAGCAGAACTCAACCGAATCAACAGCTTAGCTGACTTTCGTTTCCGCAACCCGCTGTAGACATCTGTAGTTGGATGCCCGGTGGGTCGCGGCTCATGCAGGCACTTGCGGAGATCGTGTCTGGGCCTGTTCGTCCCGCTCCGCTTGCGCGTCGGTATCAGGCTTCAGCGTGCCGTTACGCGCTGGCATCCGCGAAGCAACGGTCTTTCGTTGCGCATCCAATGTGCGGCCCTTGAGAGCCTTCAACCGCCCGTGGCAAGACGCGGCTACTGGGTTGCCAGATCAACGACACCGAGGTCCTTGAGCGCGCTCACCAGGCAGACAGCCTAGATGGGGTGGCTGCGCGCATTGAGGGCCCCGTGGCAGGCGCCGAGTCGCATCGCAGCCAACCTACGCGCCAACAACATGCGTGCATATGCACGTATCATGCTGACCATGGCTTCTCCTACTGCCGCCAATGTCTCGAGCCCGGTGTCGGGCTGCACCTGTGCGCGACTGCGCCGCCTCACGCGGCGCATGACCGCTCTCTACGACCGTGAACTTGCGCCGACAGGCCTTCGGCTGACGCAGTACTCGCTGCTGGCCACATTGCGCCGCGAGGCAAGGGACGGCGGCGTGCCTGTCACCGACCTCGCGTCAGCCATGGACATGGACCGCACGACGCTGACACGCAACCTGCGCCCTCTGCTGGAGCGGGGGCTGGTCCAACTGGGAGCCGACCCGGAGGACGCCCGGGTGCGTCGGGCCCTGATCACGGCGAAGGGCCACGCAGTGTTCTTGGACGCCATCCCGTTCTGGCGTGTCGCCCAGGACTTCGTCAACCGCACGGTGGGCGAAGGCAACGTGGCAGCCTTGCATGACTGGATGGACCGCGTGACCCCGGCCTTCCGCGCTGAACCTCCGGAGGCTTGAACCATGACATCGACGCGCGGTTCCTGGACACTCGTGCTCGTCGCAGCGGCCATCCTGATGGTGACGATGGGCATGCGCCAGTCGATGGGCTTGTTCCTGTCGCCGCTGAACACGCACACTGGGCTTGGCATCGCGAGCATCAGCTTCGCCATGGCCATCGGGCAGTTCGTCTGGGGTGCGGTGCAGCCGGTATTCGGCGCCGTGGCCGATCGATGGGGCCCAGGCCGGGTCATCGTGCTTGGCGCCCTGTTGCTTGGTGCGGGCAGCGCACTGACCACGCAGGTCACGAGCCAGTGGGGACTGATCATGGCCATCGGCGTGATGAGCGCCGCGGGCGCTGGCGCGGGCAGCTTTTCCATCCTCATCGGTGCCACCGCGCAGCACCTTCCCGCCGAGCGGCGGCCCTTCGCGGGTGGCGTGATCAACGCTGGCGGCAGTCTGGGCCAGTTCGTCTTCGCGCCGCTGAACCAGGCGGTGCTGTCGGCCTTCGGGTGGATGCAGGCGATGTGGATGATGGCCATCGTCGCCCTCACCACGGCACCGATGGCCTGGTGGCTGCGCGGCCGGCCGCGTTCATCGGCCATCGGCGGTGTCGCGGCTTCTGATCTGACGCTTCGCCAGCAGCTGAAGATCGCCTTGCAGGACCGCAGCTATTGGTGCCTGCATGCCGGCTTCTTCACCTGCGGCTTTCACATCGCCTTCCTGGTCACGCACATGCCGGGCGAGGTGAGCCTGTGCGGGCTCGGCGCCGGTGTGGCCGCGACGTCGCTGGCCATCATCGGCCTGACCAACATCGGCGGCAGCCTGGCCGCCGGTGCGCTGGGCAGCCGTGTGCGCATGAAGTACATCCTCTTCTGGATGTACGCCTCGCGTGCCGTGGCCATCCTCGTCTACCTGGCTGCGCCCAAGGAGCCCTGGACGTTCTACCTGTTCGCGGCAGTGCTCGGCGCCACCTGGCTCGCCACGGTGCCGCCGACGGCGGGCCTCACCTCCAAGCTGTTCGGCACCCGCTACCTCGCGACGCTGTTCGGGCTGACGCTGCTGTCGCACCAGATCGGCGGCTTTCTGGGCGCCTACCTGGGCGGCCTGGCGATCACGCGCTTTGGCGACTACACCTGGATGTGGTGGGCCGACATCGCCCTGGCGGCGCTGGCCGCGGTGATCAA
>CAZVLY010000122.1:2146-4035 GCA_964628175.1 uncultured Piscinibacter sp.
CTGGCTGGGCGGCCTGGCCGTGGTCCACTCAGGCAACTACCTGTGGATGTGGTGGGCCGATGCGGTGCTGGCGCTGGGAGCTGCGCTGGTGAACCTGCCCATCCGCGAGGCGCGGGTGCAGCCCCGCCCGGTGGTGGCCTGACAGGCTGCCCGCTGCGGCCCGGACGCGTGCCGCAGCGTCCAAACGAGATCCTTGACATCGACGCTTGCAATCGCCGGCAACTTCTCGTATGATACTCATCATGCGAAAGGGCCAAGCCAACGCGCGAGCCGCTGCCAAGGAGGAGTCTCACGAGCGCATCGTGCGGGCTGCAGCACGCGCCATCCGGCGCAGCGGCTACGACGGCACTGGCGTCGCCGACATCATGAAGGAGGCGGGCCTGACGCATGGCGCCTTCTACGCCCACTTCGCGTCGCGCGAGGCCATGCTGGCAGAGGCCGCGGACCGGGCGGGCGCGGAGTCCAATGCCTTTGCGGCCAGCGTCATCGCCGCAGCGCCACCGGAGCAGTCCCTGCGCGCATTGATGCACGCTTACCTGTCGGATGATCATCTTGCGGCCATCGAGACGGGCTGCCCAGTGTCTGCCCTGGGATCCGAGATGCCGCGGCAAGCGCCCGAGGTGCGCCGCGCTGCCACGCGCCGCATCAAGGAGATGATCGACCTCGTGGCCCGCCAGTCACCCGACTGGGGGCAGCCCGCCGCGCACGAGCGCGCGATGGTGACGGTGGCCGCCATGGTGGGCACCTTGATGATGGCCCGCGCGGTCGACGACCCTGCGTTGTCGGCGTCGCTGCGCCATGCCGTGCTGGACCGCTTCGCCCCGGTCGGCGAGTGACTCCAGCCAGTCCCCGTTTTTTTTTGACTCTACATATGATGAACATCATGCCAAATCAGTTCAAGGCGGCCGCCGCGTTGGTCGCCCCGCGTGCCCTGTCCACCGGCAGCAACAAGGAAGAATCATGAAAGCCTTCATCGTGGATCGATACGGCAAGGGCCAGCCCCTGCGCGCGGGCGACGTGCCGGAGCCGGAACTGCGTGACGACGAGGTGTTGATCGAGGTCCATGCCGCCGCCGTCAACCTCATCGACGCCAAGGTTCGCAATGGGGAGTTCAAGCTGATCCTGCCGTATCGCCCGCCGTTCGTCCTCGGGCACGACGTGGCCGGGGTCGTCGTGCGTGTCGGGCCGCAGGTTCGCCGGTTCAAGGCGGGCGACGAGGTCTACGCGCGCCCCGATGACCTGCGCATCGGCACCTTCGCCGAGTTCGTGGCCGTCAGGCAAGACTCGGTGGCGCTCAAGCCCAGGAACATCACCATGGAAGAGGCCGCCTCCATCCCGCTGGTGGGCCTGACGGCCTGGCAGGCGCTGGTCGAGAAAGCCCGGCTGCGCAAGGGCCAGAAGGTCTTCATCCAGGCGGGCTCCGGCGGCGTGGGCACGTTCGCGATCCAGTTGGCCAGGCACCTCGGTGCCACGGTGGCCACCACCACCAGCGCCGGAAACGCCGCGCTGGTGGCAAGCCTGGGCGCCGATGTCATCGTCGACTACCGCAAGGAGGCCTTCGAAGATCGGCTGCAAGGCTACGACGTGGTGCTGAACAGCCAGGACGGCCCGACCCTGAAGCAGTCCCTGGGCGTGCTCAAGCCGGGGGGGCATCTCATTTCGATCTCGGGTCCGCCCGACCCGCAGTTCGGCGAAGACAGCAAGGCGCCATGGCTGGTGAAGCAGGTCTTTCGAGCGCTGAGTTCCAGTGTTCGCCGCCAGGCGCGCCGTCTCCAGCTCCACTACAGCTTCCTGTTCATGAAGGCCAGCGGAAGCCAGTTGAAGCAGATCGCCGAGCTGATCGAAGCGGGCGCCCTCCGCCCGGTGGTCGACAAGGTCTTCCCCTTCGA
>CAZVLY010000122.1:4045-11901 GCA_964628175.1 uncultured Piscinibacter sp.
AGTCGACCAACGAAGCCCTGGCCTATGTCGAAAGCGGTCGAGCCAAGGGCAAGGTGGTCATCAAGGTCCGCTGAACCCATCCCGACGATCGCCTTCCCGTCCTTTTTACGTCCCCAAATATGACCATCGTCATATTCTGGCCTTCCTCAACGTCCTGGAACCTCACATGAACATCGAAAACTCAGTCGTCCTCGTCACCGGCGCAAACCGCGGCATCGGACTGGCCTTCGCCCGCGCGCTGCTGGCACGCGGTGCCCGCAAGGTCTACGCCACCGCACGCGACCCGGCCACCGTGACCCTTCCGGGCGTGCAAGCGCTGCGCCTCGATGTCACCCGGCCCGAAGACATCGCCGCCGCGACACAGGCGGCCGCCGACGTGGACGTCGTGATCAACAACGCCGGCATCGCCCAGCCCGGCGGCTTTCTCGCGTCCGACAGCGAAGCGGTCGCCCGCCGTCTCTTCGAGACGAACTTCTTCGGTGTGCTGAACGTGAGCAGGGCCTTCGCGCCCGTGCTCAAGGCCAACGGCGGTGGGGCGCTGGTCAACGTGCTGTCGGTGGCCTCCTGGGTCAACGGCGGTGAGCTGGCCGCGTACTCGGCCAGCAAGTCGGCGGCCTGGTCGCTGACCAACGCGCTGCGCCATGAACTGGCCGGCCAGAACACCCAGGTGCTGGGCCTGCACATGGCCTATGTCGACACCGACCTGACGCGGGGTTTCGATGTCCCGAAGACCAGCGCCGAGGAGATCGTGCAGCGCGCGCTCGACGGCCTGGCTGCGGGCGCAGATGAGGTGCTGGCAGATGCACTCACCCAGCAGGTCCGACTGGGCCTGACGGCGGCGCGTCCGGTGTACCTGCCCCCTGCGCGCTGAACGCTGACCAGTCCCTCACCCCTCAAAACCCACCGAAAGCCCGCCATGCCTGCCTCGGCCCTCTTCACGCCCCTGTCAACACCCGCCCTTCAACTGCGCAACCGCATCGTGATGGCGCCCATGACGCGCAGCCGCGCCGTGGAGCGCAACACGCCGAACGCCTTGATGGCCGAGTACTACGGCCAACGCGCCACGGCCGGCCTGATCATCACCGAAGGCACCTCGCCGTCGCCGAACGGCCTGGGCTACGCCCGCATCCCGGGCCTGTTCAGCGCTGCCCACGTGCACGGCTGGCGGCAGGTGACAGACGCCGTGCACGCCCAGGGCGGCAAGGTCTTCGTGCAGCTGATGCACACGGGGCGCGTGGCCCATGTCGCCAACCTGCCCGCTGGCGACGAAGTGCTGGGGCCGACGGCCGAGGTCTGTCCTGGCGAGATGCACACGGACGCCAAGGGCCTGCAGGCCCACAGCGCACCGCGCGCCATGACCACCGAGGACATCGCCCGCACAGTGTCCGAGTACGCACGATCGGCAGAACTGGCCATCGAGGCCGGCTTCGACGGCGTCGAACTGCACGCCGCGAACGGCTACCTGATCGAGCAGTTCCTGAACGCGAACGTGAACCGGCGCAACGATGCATACGGCGAGGGTCCGGACGGCCGTAACCGCTTCGCGCTGGAAGTGGTTCGCGCCACGGTCGCCGCCATCGGCGCCGAACGCGTGGGCATCCGCCTGTCGCCGCACGGCGTATTCAACGGCATGGGCGCGTACCCCGAGGTCGACGCGCAATACATGGCCCTCATCCGGGAACTGTCTCGGCTAGGCATTCTGTATGTGCACCTGCTGGACCACTCGCCGCTGGGTGCACCGCCCGTTCCCGCCGAGCTGAAGCAGGGGATGCGCGCCGCGTTCAAGGGGCTGTTCATCCTGGCGGGCGGCTACGACCGGGGCCGTGCCGAGCAGGCGCTGGCTGCTGGTGAAGCGGACCTGATCGCCTTTGCCCGTCCTTTCATCGCCAACCCTGACCTGCCGGCTCGCCTGCAGGCCGATGCGGCGCTCAACCCCTTGGACATGGCGACGTTCTACACGCCTGGCCCCAAGGGCTACACCGACTACCCCACGCTCCACGCTTGAGCCGGAGTCCCGGATGAAACACCTGATCCACCAGGTCGCTCTGGGCCTCGCCCTTTCCGCGTCCCTGCAGACGTCGCCGGTGTCTGCGGCGGACCCTGTTCCCGCGGCTACCGCCCAGAGCCTGCCGGCCACGGCGCAGCCATCCGAGGTCACCTGGAGAACGGTTCCGACCCAATCCATCAGCGCCGGAGGTGTCGGGTTCACCTACCGGGAGATGGGCAAGCACCACGGTGGAACGCCTGTGGTGTTCCTGACGCACCTGGCCGCGGTTCTGGACAACTGGGACCCGCGCGTGATCGACGGCATCGCGGCCCGGCATCACGTCATCACGTTCAACAACCGGGGCATCGGCGCATCGAGCGGTTCACCCGCGAACTCCGTCGAGCAGATGGCCGAGGATGCCATCACCTTCATCAAGGCGATGGGCTTCGAGAAGGTCGACCTGCTGGGCTTCTCGTTGGGCGGCATGGTCGCGCAGGAAGTGGTGCTGAAGGAGCCGCAACTCGTTCGCAAGATGGTGCTTGCCGGCACCGGCCCTGCCGGTGGCGAAGGCATCAGCACTGTGGCAGGGGTGACCTTCCGCGACATCTTCCGCGGCTTCTTCACGGGCCAGGACGCGAAGCAGTTCCTGTTCTTCACACGCACACCCAACGGCATCGAAGCCGGCAAGGCATTCCTGGCGCGGCTGCAGGAACGCACCGAGAACCGCGACAAGGAAATCTCTGTCAGCGCGTTCCTCGCGCAGCTGGAGGCCTTGCGTGCATGGGGTCAGAAGGCGCCCGCGGACCTGTCCGTCATCCGCCAACCCGTGCTGGTGGTCAACGGTGACGACGACCGCATGGTGCCGACCGCCAACACCCGCGACCTCGCGAAGCGGCTGCCCAACAGCCAGCTGATCATCTACCCGGATGCCGGGCATGGTGGCGCGTTCCAGTTCCATGCCGAGTTCGTGAACAGCACGCTCGGCTTTCTGGCCCGCTAGGAGAGCGCCATGCGTGAAGCGACAACCCATCTCCGCGGCAGGCGTGCACTGGTCACGGGGGCATCCAGCGGCATCGGCGCGTCCGTGGCGCGCGAGCTGGCGGCCCTCGGCGTGGACCTCGTGCTGACGGCGCGCCGCCGCGACGCGCTTGAGGCCGTGGCCGCCACATGCCAAGGCGTGAAGGTCGACATCGTGACCGCCGACCTGGGCCAACCCGATGCGGCGCGCACGCTGTGGGCGGATGCGTCGGCCAGCGGTCCGATCGACATCCTGATCAACAACGCCGGCTTCGGCTACTTCCGCCGCTTCGACGAGGTGGACTGGTCGCGCGACGCCGAGCTCATCCAGCTCAACATGACGTCGCTGGTGGCGCTGTCACGATGCTTCGTCGACGCGCACAAGGGCAGCACGAGCCCGGCGCACATGCTGAACGTCGCCTCGACCGGCGCCTACCAGTCCGTTCCGAACATGGCGCTGTACGCCGCTTCGAAGGCGTTCGTGCGCAACTTCAGCGAAGCGCTGCATGACGAGCATCTCGGCACGCCGCTGTCGGTGACCTGCGTCAGCCCCGGCGGCACCGACACCGCGTTCCACGCCGCGTCCGGAGGCGGCGACTACTCCTGGCTCGCCAATGTCTCGACCCAGAGCCCGGAGTTCGTGGCGCGAGCCGCCGTCCGCGCCCTGTTCGCCGGCCAGCGCACGCTGGTGCCCGGCCTCTTCAACAAGGTGTCGACCTTCTCCGTGCGCTTCCTCTCGCGACGCTTCGCGTCGAAGGTGGCGACACGAGTCCTCGGCAAGCCGCACCTGGCCTTGCCGGCCCGACGCGCGACGTGAGACGGCAACTGCCGGCCACTACCACCAAGCCATACACCCGGTGAAGACATGAACCACACCCACCTGACCGCACCGACCCGCCACGTCGACGTGGATGGCGCGCAGTTCGCCTATCGCCGCTGGGGCAACACTGCGACGGACCAGCCGCCCCTGTTCTTCCTGCAGCACTTTCGCGGTGGCATGGACCACTGGGATCCGCTCATGACCGACGGCCTGGCTGCCGGGCGCGAGGTGATCCTGCACAACGGTCGCGGTGTCGCGTCCTCCACCGGAACGCCGCGCAATCGGATCGAGGACATGGCTGATGACGCCGCGGCCGTGATCCGCGCGCTTGGCCTGCGCAAGGTGGACGTGCTTGGCTTTTCGCTCGGCGGCTATCAGGCCCAGGACCTGACGCGGCGCCACCCCGACCTTGTGCGCAAGCTCATGCTGCTCGGCACCGGCCCACGCGGCGGCAATCCCGATTCGGACCCGGGCGTGCTGGAGCGGGCGCCTCGCCCCGTCCCCACGCTAGATGACTTCCTGTTCCTGTTCTTCGGCCGCTCCGAGGCCGCGAAGGAGGCGGGGCGTGAGTTCTGGCATCGCCGCCACCAGCGCGTGGACCAGGATCCCCCGAGCTCACCGGCGGTGATGCAGGGCCAGATCGAGGCCAACCTCTACTACCTGCCCAAACCCGATCCCAGGGAGCCCTTCGCGCACCTGCGCGAGATACGCCAGCCGACGTTCATCCTCAATGGCGTGAACGACGTGATGATTCCGACCGTCAACTCCTGGCACATGGTGCAGAACATCCCGGACGCGCAGCTGTTCGTGTACCCGGACGCCGGCCACGCGGCGCAGTTCCAGTACCCGGAGCGCTTCCTGAAGCATGCCGTCCAGTTCCTCGCCGAATAGCGCGTCGGCAGGGTCGTCGACCTCCCATTGAAGAAGGAAGCACCGCCATGTTGAAGTTCAGGTTTCTGCTGTGGGCGATCACGAAGCTGCTGCAACGAGCGGCCCGCAGGAACCCCGCGTGCGCCAGGTACATCCAGGGCAAGGCGCTGGAGTTCCAGATCAAGACGGCCAGCGGCGTGGGGCGCCACTTCCGCATTGCCGAGGGGAAGGTGAGTTCGACGGCCAGGCTCACTCCCAGCCCGAGCTTCACCATGACCTTCAGGGATGCAGACGCGGGCTACGCCGTTCTGTCGTCGAAGGAAGGAACGGACGCGTTCCTGTCAGCCTTGCGCGACGAAGATCTGGTGATCCGCGGAGATTTTGTCCAGGTGCTGTGGTTCCAGGGCCTGACCGCGTATCT
Organism: uncultured Piscinibacter sp.; assembly: GCA_964628175.1. Classification (GTDB taxonomy): domain Bacteria; phylum Pseudomonadota; class Gammaproteobacteria; order Burkholderiales; family Burkholderiaceae_C; genus Piscinibacter. Next base: position 9,161 of record CAZVLY010000122.1, read on the forward strand.
GCAGCCAAGCAAGGCCTGACGTGCGGGCTTCGGCTAGCGTTTCCAACTGCCCAGCTTGATGGCGCCTGCGATGGCCAGGCCATAGACGGCCAGGCTGATCGCCACGACACTGAAGAATCCGCTCGCCGAGGTCTGCAGCACATGCAGGCAGAGCCAGCCGCCCAGCGCGACGATCGCCAGGCGCGCCACGCTGCCGGCCAGCGGCCAGAACATGCGACCGGCGCCCTGCGAGGCGAAGAACAGGGCCAGCCCAAAGCCGTACAGTCCATAGAAGGCGCCCACGATCTGCAGGTAGGTCGCGCCGAACGCGCGCACCGCCGCGTCCTGCGTGAACAGGTTCATCCACAGCGCCGGGGCGATCGCGGCGGTGAACCCGATGGCACCGGTCACCACGGCGACGATGCCCGCCCCCAGCCAGGCTGCGCGGTGCGCGCGCGCCGGGTTGCCCGCCCCCATGTTGGTCGCGACGATGGCAGTCAGCGCCGTGCCGAAGCCGAACGCGATCGGCACCAGGATGTACTCCAGTCGCGCCGCCACGCCGTAGCCCGCGAGAGCGGCCGTTCCGTAGCCGCCCACGAAGGCGGTGGCCACGGCGATGGAGCCGTTGCTGACGATCGGGCTCATCGATGCCGGGATGCCCACGCGCAGGATGTCCCGCAGCAGCGCAGGCTGCAACCGCCACGCGGAAGCATTCAGCCGCGCAGCCGCGCCTGGGCGCATCAGGTGCCAACCCAGCGCAGCGGCCGCTGCACCGTTGGCGACGAGCAGGCTGGCCGCGGCGCCGGCCACGCCCAAGCCGGGGATCGGTCCCCAGCCGAAGACAAGTAACGGGCACAGCACGAGGTGGATCAGCGCCGTCACCACGAGCATCAGCGCGGGCAGCAGCATGTTGCCCGAGCCTCGCACCACGGCACCGAGCACGTTGGTGGCCCAGATGACGATGGCGCCGCTGAACAGCACGTTGGCATACGACAAGGCGGCTTCGAGTGCCGCGCCGCGGCCGCCCATCGCAGCGAAGATGCGTTGGCCGAATCCGAGCAGGATGGCCATGAACGCCGCGGCCAGCACGCAGGCAATGAACAGCGACTGCTGCCCGAGGCGTCCCGCTTCCTCCGAGCGGCCGGCGCCCAGCGCCCGGGCGACGGCAGCGGTCACGGCGCCACCGATGCCGCCGCCGGACATCTGCATCATCAGCATCGACAGCGGAAACACGAGCGCCACGCCCGCCAGCGCGTCGGCGCCGAGCCGGCCGATGATGTAGCCGTCGTAGCCGATGACGACCGTCATGGCGAACAGGCCAACCACGTTGGGCGTGGCCAGGCGCAGTAGCGTCGGCAACAACGGGCCGTGCAGCATCGACTGCGTGCGCGAGGCGGCCGGCGCGGCAGCGCCTGGGCGTTGGGGCTCGGCCAGCGCACTCATCGTGTGGGCCCAGGCGCAGGCCCGCTGGTGGTCTTGTCGTACTGCGACAGCAGCGCCTCGCGCGTCGCCTTCAGCAGGGCTCGACCTTCGGCGTTGTCGCCCAGCGCGCGTGCCAGTTGCAGCGCGCCCACCAACTGGCTGGCCACCGCCGCGGGACTCGCCGTCGGCGCCCCCTCCGGCAACGCGCGTCGTACGCCGTCCAGCAATCTGCGCACACGAACGGCCGCCGCCTCGCGCACTTCGGCCGCCTGACGGGGCATTTCGCAGACCAATGCAGCCACCGGGCAACCCGCCTCGACCTCGCCCAGGTGGCGTTCGGACAGGTAGGCCTCCACCAAAGCCCGCAAAGGGCTGGCGCCGCGCGCCGCGCGCCTGGCGACGCCGTCATTCAACTGCGCCGCCGACTCCTGACCAGCGCGTTCGAGGGCCTCGGCCAGCAGGGCGTCGCGGTTGCGAAAGTGGGCGTAGAAGCCGCCGTGGGTCAGACCGGCCTCTTTCATGATGTCGGCCACTCCCACGCCTTGGAAGCCACCTCGCCGGATCGCACGGGCGGCGACGGTCACGATGCGTTCGTGGCTGATGTCCTTGCGGCTCGGACCGGTTCGCATGGCGAGGACTCCTGTCGTTGTATGATGGTCATCATAATCCAGACCGTCGTCACATCAAGGTCGACCATGAACCCTTCGGACCCGGCGCAAGAATGGATACGCCAGAGAGATCTGGTCGAGGCTGCGATGCGCGCCAATGGCGGCGTACCCGGTGTGCCGCCCGGCAGCGCTCTGTCGGGCAAGACCGGCCTGCAGATCATGCAGAGCCTGCTCAGCGGCGAACTGCCCCATCCCTACATGGCGCAGACGATGGACGTGGCCTTGATCGAGATCGGTCCTGGCCATGCCGTCTTTCAAGGCACGCCTCAGCTGAAGCACTACAACCCGATGGGCGTGGTGCATGGCGGCTGGTTTGCCACCTTGCTGGACTCGGCGCTGGGCTGCGCGGTGCAGACAACGCTGGGCGCCGGGGTCGGCTACACGACAGCCCATATCAGCGTGCACATGGTTCGCGCGGCCACCGTCGACACCGGGCCCTTGCGGGCCATCGGCAAGGCCGTGCACAGCGGCCGCCAGATGGCGACCTCGGAGGCACGCATCGTCGCGCCGGATGGCAAGCTCTACGCACACGCCACCACCACCTGTTTGGTGTTTGATATTCCAGGACAAGCCAAATCATGAGACTTCTACACACCATGCTGCGCGTGGGCGACTTGCAAAAGTCCATCCACTTCTACACACAAGCCATGGGCATGCAACTGTTGCGTGTAA
>CAZVLY010000123.1:0-6341 GCA_964628175.1 uncultured Piscinibacter sp.
GCCAGGTCGTAGCGCAGCCCCGAGCCGATGAGGATCTTCTTCACGCCGCGCAGCGCGCGGGCGCGCCGGTACATGTGGATCAGCGGGCCGTGGTCGGTGTTCAGGTTCGGGCAGATGCCCGGGTAGACGCAGCTCGGCTTGCGGCAGGCGGCCTCGATCTCCGGGCTCTTGCAGCCGATGCGGTACATGTTGGCCGTCGGGCCGCCGAGGTCGCTGATGACGCCGGTGAAGCCCTTGACCTTGTCGCGGATCTCCTCGATCTCGCGGATCACCGAGTCCTCGCTGCGGCTCTGGATGATGCGGCCCTCGTGCTCGGTGATCGAGCAGAAGGTGCAGCCGCCGAAGCAGCCGCGCATGATGTTCACGCTGAAGCGGATCATCTCCCAGGCCGGGATCTTGGTCGGTCCGTCGTGGCCGCCGGTCTCGTCGGCATAGCTCGGGTGCGGGCTGCGCGCGTAGGGCAGGTCGAACACATGGTCCATCTCGGCCGTGGTCAGCGGGATGGGCGGCGGGTTCAGCCACACGTCGCGGTCGCCATGCCGTTGCACGAGCGCGCGCGCGTTGCCGGGGTTGGTCTCGAGGTGCAGCACACGGTTGGCGTGCGCGTACAGCACCGGGTCGCTCTTCACCTGCTCGTAGCTGGGCAGGCGGATCACGGTGCGCTCGCGCGGCGGCAGCTTGACCTTGCCGCTCACCGAGGGCACGAAGCGGATCGGCTGCTCGGCTGCGCCCATCGGGCCGGCGCCGTCTTCCTTGGCGCAGCTGCTGCCCTGCTCCGCGGCCTGCTCGCTGGTGGTCTGGTAGGGGTTGATGTGGCTGTCGATGCGGCCGGGGCGGTCGACCTCGGTGGAATCGATCTCGAACCAGCCCTGCGCCGTCGGGTCGACGGTGCGGCGCATGAAGGCGGTGCCGCGCACGTCGGTGATGCGCTCGACCGGTTCGCGCGCGGCCAGGCGATGCGCGATCTCGATGATGGCGCGCTCGGCATTGCCGTACAGCAGCAGGTCGCACTTGGCGTCGACCAGCATGGAGCGGCGCACCTTGTCCTGCCAGTAATCGTAGTGCGCGATGCGGCGCAGCGAGGCCTCGATGCCGCCCATGACGATGGGCACGTCGTTCCAGGCCTCCTTGCAGCGCTGCGCGTAGACCAGCGCGGCGCGGTCGGGCCGTTTGCCGCCCTGCCCGCCCGGCGTGTAGGCGTCGTCGCTGCGGATCTTGCGATCGGCGGTGTAGCGGTTGATCATCGAATCCATGTTCCCGGCGGTCACGCCGAAGAACAGGTTCGGCCGGCCCAGTGCCTTGAAGGGCTCGGCCGAGTGCCAGTCGGGCTGCGCGATGATGCCCACGCGAAAGCCCTGCGCCTCCAGCGTGCGGCCGATCACCGCCATGCCGAAGCTCGGGTGGTCGACATAGGCGTCGCCGCTGATGATGACGATGTCGCAGCTGTCCCAGCCCAGCGCCTCCATCTCGGCGCGGCTCATCGGCAGGAAGGGTGCCGTGCCGAAACGCTTGGCCCAGTAGGGCCGGTAGCCGGTCAGGGGCCGGTCGGCGACGGGGGCGCGGCGGGTGTCGAGGGCGGTGGTCACAGCCGGGGATTGTCGTTGGTCGGGGCTCGACCTGCGGTTTGGGGGGTGATGCGCCGGGACGGTGATCTCCCGCAAGACATTCGGCAGCCAGGGGGCCACACTGGTGCGCATACCCACGGACGCCCGGTGACCGTCATGACATTCAGCGCCTCACGCTCCTGCCTCTCCCTGCTCTTTGCCGCCTTGCTGGCGGCCTGCGGGGGCGGCGGTGACAGTCGGCCGACCGTGAGCTTCCCGAGCCAGACGCGCGTCGGCACGGCCTCGGCCGGTGCCGACATGACGGTGGCCAACTTCCCCGTGCTCTCGGGGGACGCCGTCGAAGCGCTGCTCTCGACCGTCGGTGGCGGCGAGGCACTGTCGCAGCCGCTCGGGGCCGGCCGTGCGCGGGCCGCCGCGCTCGGCCGATGGGCCGCCACGCAGAGCGCCTCGCGCCTCGCGGCCGGGGCACGCGCCAGGACCATGGCCGTGCTGCCGCCGGAGACGCTGATGTGCAGCAACTACCCGAGCGGCTACATCGTCTTGTCGGCCAACGATGCGGACAACAACGGCGTGTTGACTGCGGGCGATTCGGCCACCATCAGCTTCGTGAACTGCATCCAGCCGGCCGGTTCGCCGGCCATCGACGGCAGCTTCTCGCTGTTCTTCAACGTGCTGGAGCTCGATTCGCAACAGCAGCCCACGGCCTTCGACGCCACGGTGACGATGAGCGCCTTGACCGTGCAAGGCCTGGGCAGCCTGGACGGCTCGGCGCGGTTGTGGGTGGCGCCGGTGCCCGGCGGCGAGCGCAGCTTCGTGCGTTACAACGACATGGTCTCCCGGACCAGTACGCCTAGCGGCGAGAAGGTCGCCGTGCTCAACTTCGACGTCGACGAGACCGTGACCACCACCACGCTCAGCCGCGTCGACGGCAGCGTGCAGCTGGGCAGTGACATCTACGTGATCGCGCAGATCACCGCGTTCGACACGAGCTCCGGCGACCCCGCGAGTGGCCAGCTGCGACTCACCGACGTGCAGGGCGACCGGCTGGTGATCACGGCCCGCGGCACGCTGGTCGACCGAGATTTCTTCCTCGTGACCAACAGCACGGCCACCCCGGACGCCAGCATCGTCGGCACACCCTGGTCGACCTTCAAGCAGTAGCCCGGTTCAGGCCGCCACGAGGCCGTCCATCCGGATGACCTCGAAGTTGCTGCCGTGCACCTGGGCCAGCTCGGACACCAGCGCGTCGTTGTCCCAGCGATCGTCGGGCGCCCCGCTGACGTACCAGTTGCTGCCGTTGTCAGCCACGATCATCCCGTAGGTCTTCATCGCGGTGAGCAGCGCGCGCGTCTCGACGCTGAACCCGGCCGGGATCGTGTAGCTCGCCTTCAGGCGCACGCGCATGCCCATCGGCGGCAGGCTGGCACTGGTGCTGTTCGACGCCGCATGGGTGGCCGGCGGCACATAGGCGCTGCGCGAACGCGCGACCGTGAAACGCAGCGCGTGGCGGATGCCGCCGGGGCCGAGGGCGGCCTCTTCGTAGCGCGCCAGCCCCGGGAAGATCGGCAGACCGGCGGCGTCCGCGCTCGTCCACCCGGCCCGGCCGCCGGGCCGCACGGTGTTGCTGTCCAGGTGGAACAGCGCGCCGCAGTCGGCGTTCCAGCTGCGCCCGTCGGCCTGCAGGAAGGCGCGGTACAACTCGTAGAGGCGGTTGTTGTCGCGGTCGATCACCAGCACGTGGCGGTCGCCGTTCGATCCCGATCCGCCCTCGACCGGCGCGGTGGGCGGCACCGGGTAGGGTCCGGGGTCGCTCTCGTCGCCGTAGGCCGTCCAGGTGATCGACACCGGCGCCTGCGTTCCCGCCACCACCACGTAAGGAATGCCCAGCGGTGCGCCGTTGTACAGGCCGGCACCGAAGTCCGGGTGCAGACCGACGGCGCCGCCGATGCTGGCGATGATCGCGTCGGAGTTCGGGTCGACCGGCGCCGCGGAGACATCGCGGTTCCACGCGTTGTCGGCCGGGAAGGACAGGGCCCCGTTCAGCGCGGCACCCGTGCCCAACGCCGCAGCGCGGAAGTCGCCGTAGCTGGCAGTGCCCGGAGCGGGCGCCGGCCCGGGCGAGGGTGCCGGGGACGGCCCAGGTGAAGGTGAAGGGCCCGGTGACGCGGCAACCGGCGCGGGGTCCGCGCCGCCGCCGCACGCGGCCAGGAACAGCGCCGCAAGCACGGCGAGCGCCTCACGTCGATCGGTGGCAGCCAGGGCTCTCTCCCGTGGAGTCGTCAGGAGCCCGATTGTGCGGAGCCGGAAAGTGCAACGGGCGCGAATCAGGCGCCCGTTTCGAACAACTTACCGAAGGTCACACGCCGGCCGGAGGCCGGCCGCCGCTCAGCCCGTGAGCTGCTCCTTGATGATCACCGAGCCGTTTTCCTGCGTGTGCACCATGCCGCGCTCTTCCAGGTCCTTCATGACGCGGCTGACCATCTCGCGCGAGGCGCCGACGATCTTGGCCAGATCCTGGCGCGAGACCTTGTTGCGGATGATCTTCACTTCGCCTTCCATCTCGGCCATGTCGAGCAGCGCACGGGCCACGCGGCCATAGACGTCGAGCAGCGCGAGCGACTCGATCTGGCGGTCGGCGCTGCGCAGGCGCTGCACCAGGCCGCGCATGATCGCGTAGGAGAGGCTGGAGTTCTCCGGCAGGCAGCGCGCGAACTCGGCGCGGCCCAGGATCAGCATGTCGGTCTGCACTTCGGCGCGCACCGTGGCCGAGTGCGGCTCGTTGTCGATCAGGCTCATTTCGCCGACGTAGTCGCCAGGCTGCAGCACGGCCAGGATGACCTCTCGACCGCGCGAATCCGAGGTCAGCACGCGAGCGCGGCCGGTCAGCAGGATGAACAAGGCGTTCGACTTCTTGTTGTGCTCGACGATGATTTCGCCTCGGCGGAACCGCCGCTTGACCACGCTGTCGGCGATGCTCTGCGCCTGATCGTTCGTGAGCATCGAGAACAGCGGCACGCGCCGGATCAGATCCAGGTTGGAGAGCATCGCCATACGTTGTTTCCTTCGTGTTGTGCCGGTCGTCTTGGCCGGCGCGACCGTGAAAAGTCCACAATTTGCCGACGGGCACTATTGTCACCATTACGAGAAATGACGCTAGGGGATTCCCGAGCCATGTCAGACTTGTGCCCATAAGATGTGGCGTCTTCGCCGACAGTTCTGCCCCTTGCCCAGGTGTTTCAGATGAGTTCCAGCCCCTTGCACGCCCAAGTCCTGATCCTCGGATCGGGCCCCGCCGGCTACACGGCCGCGGTGTACGCGGCCCGCGCCAATCTCAAGCCGGTGCTGATCACCGGCATCGCGCAGGGCGGCCAGTTGATGACCACCACCGACGTGGACAACTGGCCCGCCGACGTCGACGGGGTCATGGGCCCCGACCTGATGCAGCGCTTCCAGAAGCACGCCGAGCGTTTCAACACGCAGATCGTCTTCGACCACATCAACCAGGTCGACTTCTCGAAGCGCCCGTTCACGCTCAAGGGCGACTCCGGCACCTACACCTGCGATGCCCTGGTCATCGCCACCGGCGCGAGCGCCAAGTACCTCGGCCTGCCGTCGGAAGAAGCCTTCATGGGCCGCGGCGTGAGCGGCTGCGCCACCTGCGACGGCTTCTTCTACCGCGGCCAGGAAGTGGCCGTGGTCGGCGGCGGCAACACGGCCGTCGAGGAGGCGCTGTACCTGTCGAACATCGCCACCAAGGTGCACCTGGTGCACCGGCGCGACAAGTTCCGCGCCGAGCCGATCATGGTCGACAAGCTGATGGACAAGGTGAAGGCCGGCTCCATGCAGCTGCACCTGTGGCACACCCTCGACGAGGTGCTGGGCGATGCCTCCGGCGTCACCGGCGTGCGCCTGAAGGACACCCGCAGCGGCAGCACCACCGATCTGGCGCTGAAGGGCTGCTTCATCGCCATTGGCCACCAACCGAACACCGACATCTTCAAGGGCCAGCTGGAGATGAAGGACGGCTACATCATCACCAAGGGCGGCAGCCAGGGCATGGCGACGATGACCAGCGTGCCGGGCGTGTTCGCCGCCGGCGACGTGCAGGATCACGTGTATCGCCAGGCGATCACCAGCGCCGGAACGGGCTGCATGGCGGCCCTGGACGCCCAGCGCTTCCTGGAAACGTGACCGTCCGTCGCCAATCGGCTATACTCGCGGTCTTTGCCGAAATCTGTCGGCCAGAAATCTGGAGTGTTTGGAGTCGATATGGCACGCGTCTGTCAAGTCACGGGTAAAGGCCCGATGGTCGGGAACAATGTTTCCCACGCCAACAACAAAACGAAGCGTCGCTTCCTGCCCAACCTGCAGTACCGCCGCTTCTGGCTGGAAACCGAGAACCGCTGGGTGCGTCTGCGCATCACGAATGCTGCTCTGCGCCTGATCGACAAGGTCGGCATCGAGCAGGTCGTGGCCGATCTGCGCGCCAAGGGCGAGCTCTGAACTAGGAGACGAACATGGCCAAAGGTGGACGCGAGAAGATCAAGCTGGAGTCGTCGGCCGGTACCGGTCACTTCTACACGACCGACAAGAACAAGAAGACGACGCCCGAGAAGCTCGAGATCATGAAGTTCGATCCGAAGGCTCGCAAGCACGTGAAGTACAAGGAAACCAAGCTGAAGTGATCGCTTCGGCAAGGTGAGCAGCAAGGGCCGCATCTGCGGCCCTTTTGCTTTGCACAAAAGAATCGGGGTCGCTCATCGCGCCCCCGTTCTT
>CAZVLY010000123.1:6351-11885 GCA_964628175.1 uncultured Piscinibacter sp.
CGCATTCGCGGCCCTTTTGCTTTGCCCAAAGGAAAAGGGGTCGCAAGCGCGACCCCCTCTTCCTATCCTGCCGAAGGCGTCAAGCGTGCGCAGAACGCAGCTTCAGCGAGAACTCCTGCAGCGCGGCGATGCCACTGTCTTCGGCCTTGCGGCACCAGGCCTGCAGGTCGGCGACCAGTTGCTCGGCCGACACGTTGCTGCGCGTCCAGAGCTGGCGCAGTTCCTCGCGCATGGCCACCAGCTTGGCCAGCGCCGGCGAGCCGGCGGCGGCCTGGGCCACGCTGGCCTTGAGCTCCAGCGGGATCTTGTCTTCGTCGCGGTGCAGCCAGCGCTTGGCCAGGAGCATTTCCTTCCAGCGCGCGGTGTTCTCGCCGCCTTGCGCCTTCAGCCGGTCGAGCTCGACACCGCAGGCAGCGCGCAGTTCGTTGGCGTACTTGGCCATGACCTCGTAGCGGTTGGCGATGATGGCCTCGAGCGTCTTGTCGTCGGCCACCGGCTTGACAGTGCCCAGCGCCAGCTTGGGCGGCGTCTTGCGCACGGTGGCCCAGCCGATGGCCTGCATGGCACGGATGTACAGCCAGCCGATGTCGAACTCGTAGGGCTTGACCGAGAACTTCGCCGAGGTGGCGTAGGTGTGGTGGTTGTTGTGCAGTTCCTCGCCGCCGATCAGGATGCCCCAGGGCGAGACGTTGGTCGACGCGTCGGGCGACTCGAAGTTGCGATAACCCCACCAGTGCCCGATGCCGTTGATGATGCCGGTCGCCATCACGGGGATCCACAGCATCTGCACCGCCCACACCGTGGCGCCGATGCCGCCGAAGAGCATCAGGTCGAGGATCAGCATCACGCCCACGCCTTGCCAGCTGTAGCGGGTGTAGAGGTTGCGCTCGATCCAGTCATCCGGCGTGTTGTGGCCGTACTTGGCCAGCGTCTCGGGAATCTTCGCTTCGGCGCGGTACAGCTCCACGCCAGTCAGCAGCAAGGCCTTGATGCCGCGCGTCTGCGGGCTGTGCGGGTCTTCCTCGGTCTCGCACTTGGCGTGGTGCTTGCGGTGCACGGCGACGAACTCCTTCGTCACCATGCCCGTGGTCAGCCACAGCCAGAAGCGGAAGAAGTGCGACGGGATCGGGCCGAGTTCCAGCGCACGGTGCGCCTGGGCACGGTGCAGGAAGATCGTGACCGCAGAGATCGTGATGTGCGTGACGACCAGCGTGAACAGGAGCACCTGCCACCACGTGGTCTCGACCAGCCCATGGGCCAGCCAAGCGACCAGACCCTCCCACACCGACATCAGAATGTTCATGCACCCGCCTTCACACCGTCAGAAGCGACGGCGCGTCTATTGTAAGTGACACACCCTGGAAAGAGGCCTCGGAAACTACGCACCTCGGGTATGCCTGTTCAACGCATTTGGCGACTTTTTCGGGCCGATCAAGACCGTTGCCACACGGCCGCGAAAAAACCGTCGGTTCCGTGCCGATGCGGCCAGAGCCTCAGGCAGCCGTTGCGCACCAGGCCCGCCGCACCCTCGACGTGCGCGGCCGCCAGCACCTCTTCGGCCGCAAGCCGCCGGAAGCTGGCCTTGTGGGCCTCGTCGAAGGCGTCGGCGATCGCTTCGTTCTCGACGCCCAGCAGGCTGCACGTGGCGTAGACCAGCCGGCCGCCCGGCTTGAGCAGCCGCGCCGCGCTGGCCAGGATGGCGGCCTGCTTGACCCGCAGTTCATCGATGGCCTCGGGCGTCTGCCGCCACTTCATGTCCGGATTGCGGCGCAGCGTGCCCAGGCCCGAGCAAGGCGCGTCGACCAGCACCCGGTCGATCTTGCCGGCCAGGCGCTTGATGCGGTCGTCGCGTTCATGGGCGATCTGCACCGGATAGACGTTCGACAGGCCACTGCGCGCCAGGCGCGGCTTGAGCGCGGCCAGGCGATGCCCGGAAGTGTCGAAGGCGTACAGGCGCCCGGTGTTGCGCATGGCCGCGCCGAGCGCGAGCGTCTTGCCGCCGGCGCCCGCGCAGAAATCCACGACCATCTCGCCGCGCTTGGCGTCGACCATCAGCGCGAGCAGCTGGCTGCCCTCGTCCTGCACCTCGACGTCGCCGCGGGTGAAGACATCGAGCTTGTGCAGCGCTGGCTTGCCGTGGATGCGCAGTCCCATCGGCGAGAACGGCGTGGGCTCGGCCTCGACGCCGGCCGCGGCGAGCGCGGCCTTCACCTCGTCGCGCTTGGCCTTGAAGGTGTTGACACGCAGGTCCAGCGGCGCCGCGGCGCTCATGCTCTCGACGAAGGGCCAGAAGTCCTCGCCCAGTTCGGCGTGCAGCCGCTCGGCCAGCCATTCGGGCAGGTTGTGGCGCAGCTTCTCGGGCAGCGCGGAGCGGTCGACCGCCTGCACCTGTGCGATCCAGTGCTGCTCGGGCTCGCTCAGCGCGGCGCGCAGGAAACCCTCGTTGCCTTGCCAGGCGAGGATGGCCAGGCGTCGCTCCATCTCGCCCTTGCCCGACTGGGCCAGATGCTGGAACAGCAGCCGCTGGCGCAGCACGGTGTAGGTGGTCTCGGCCAGCGTGTGGCGCTCGCGGCTGCCCAGCGCGCGGTGCTCGCGGAAGAAGTCCGACACGATGTTGTCGGCCGGTTGCTTGAACTGCAGCACGCGGTGCAGCAGTTCGGTGGCGAGTTCGAGCAGGGCGTTGGGATGCATCAGGTCAGCAGTTGCGGTTCGCCGCGCAGGTGGCGCACGCTGGCCCCCTCCACACGCAGCAGGTCGTCGACGATCCAGCGCACGGCACGCGGGTAGATCAGGTGCTCGCGCGCGAGCACGCGCGCGGCGAGGGTCTGCTCGGTGTCGCCGGGCAGCACCGGCACCACCGCCTGCGCGATGATGGGGCCGTGGTCGAGTTCGGCGGTCACGAAATGCACGGTGGCACCGGCCGCCTTGCAGCCGGCCGCGATGGCACGCCGGTGCGTGTGCAGCCCGGCGAAGGCCGGCAACAGCGACGGATGCACGTTCAACATGCGCCCGGCGTAGTGCGACACGAAGCCCGGCGTGAGGATGCGCATGAAGCCGCCCAGCGCCAGCACGTCCGGCGAGTAGCCGTCGATGACACGCGCGAGTTCGGTGTCGAAGGCCTCGCGGGACTCGTAGAGCTGGTGATCGACCACCGCGGTGGCGATGCCGCGCGCGCGGGCGAAAGCCAGCCCGCTGGCCTCGGGCCGGTTGCTCACCACGGCGGCGACGCGCGCGTTCCAGCCTTCGGTCGCGCAGGCCTGCACGATGGCTTCCATGTTGGAGCCGCGTCCCGAGATCAGGACGACGATGTTCTTCATGCCGGGGCCGTCATTCCTCGTCGAACAGCGCCAGCGCCAGCGCCACGTCCTGCACGCTGACGCCTTCGCCACGGGCCGCCGGAACATCGGCCAGCACCGCGGCCCGGTCCCGCTTCAGGCGCGCCACCCACTGGCCGGCCTCCCTGCCCTGTGCGAAGCCTTCGCTTTGCAGCAGCAGCCGACCGTCGCCGTCGAGCAGCTTGAAGAAGAAGCGGCCGTCGGCCTCGCGGTATTGCTTGAAGACCGGCAAGGCGGACTTGGTCTTCGCCGCGGCCGCGGCGGGTGCCGCGCTCACCGCCACCATGCGGCGCAGGCCGACCGCCTCGCGCAGCTGCGCGAGAAAGGGTGCGGCGATCGCCCGGGCCTTGCGCGCGCCTTCGAGCAGCGTCTCTTCAATGCGTGCCGGGTGGGCGATCAGCTCGGCATAACGCTCGCGCATCGGCCCGAGCGCCAGCTCGATGCGCTGCGCCACACGCTGCTTGGCCTCGCCCCAGGCCAGCCCCGCGACCAGGTCGGCGCGGAAGGCGGCGCGCTCTGCCGGCTCGGCGAAGGCCTCGTACAGCGTGACCAGGTGCGCGCTGTCCGGGTCCTTGGGCTCGCCGGGCAGCTTCGAGTCGGTGACGACGCGCGCCAGCGCGGCCTGCAGGCCCTTGGCCCCCCCCTCGAACAGCGGAATGGTGTTGTCGTAGCTCTTGGACATCTTGCGTCCGTCCAGCCCCGGCAGCGTGGCCACCTGCTCGTCGATCACCGCCTCCGGCAGCACGAAGTGCTCGCGCCCCTGGCCGAACAGATGATTGAAGCGCTGAGCGATGTCGCGCGCCATCTCGATGTGCTGCACCTGGTCGCGGCCCACCGGCACATGGTGGGCGTTGAACATCAGGATGTCGGCCGCCATCAGGATCGGGTAGCTGAACAGGCCCATCGTGACGCCCGAGTCGATGTCCTCGCCGGCTTCCTGGTTCGCGTCGGCCGAGGCCTTGTAGGCATGCGCGCGGTTCATCAGACCCTTGGGCGTGACGCAGGTCAGCAGCCAGGTGAGTTCCGGGATCTCGGGGATGTCGCTCTGCCGGTAGAACACCACGCGCGAGGTGTCGAGGCCGCAGGCCAGCCAGGTGGCCGCGATCTCCAGGCGCGAGCGCTCGATGCGCGCCGGGTCGTCGCACTTGATCAGCGCGTGGTAGTCGGCGAGGAAGAAGAAGCTCTCCACGCCCGGCTGGCGGCTCGAGGCGATGGCCGGGCGGATGGCGCCGACGTAGTTGCCCAGGTGCGGCGTGCCGGTGGTCGTGATGCCGGTCAGAACACGGGTGGCGCGGGTGGTCATGGCAGATCGATGAAGGCGAAAACGGGTCGGCTCGCCCGGAGGGCGCAGCCGCGTATTGTCGCGGCAGTCGCGGCGCGGCCCGATCCGAGGCTCAGATCGCCGCGGTGACGACGATCTCGATCTTCCACTGCGTCCGGGCCAGCCGCGCCTGTACCGTGGCGCGCGGCGGGGCGTCACCGGGCGGCACCCAGTCGTCCCAGACTTCGTTCATGGCGTCGAAATCGGCCAGGTCGGCCAGGAAGATCTGCGCCATCAGGATGCGAGCGCGGTCGGTGCCGGCTTCGCCGAGCAGCCGGTCGACGCTGGCCAGCACCTGCGCCGTCTGGCCGCGGATGTCCTGCGTGGCGTCGTCGGGCACCTGCCCGGCGAGGTAGACGGTGCCGTTGTGCACGGCCATCTCGGACAGGCGGTCGCCGACGTGGAAGCGGTGCAGTCCCTGCGCGAGGTTCATGGCTTGGCTCCGTGAGACTTTTCAGGGTGCTTGTCGTGATGGTGGCTGTGACCGCGCGCCTGCCCGTGGCCATGCCTGACGCCCTGCGGTGCCGGCGCCGCCACGGTCTTCTGCCCGAGCTTGCTCTCGGTGCCCTTGAGCAGCTTCTGGATGTTGGCGCTGTGGCGCCAGATCAGCAGCAGCCCCATCACCGCGACCGCCCCGGCGACCGGCCCGCCGCCCCAGATCAGCATCTGATAGAAGGGCGCGAAGGCAGCCGAGACGATGGCCGCCAGCGAGGAGTAGCGGAAGAAGGCCGCGATGATCACCCAGGTCAGCAGTGTCGCCAGGCCGAGCCATGGGTTCAGCCCGAGCAGCACCCCCGCCGCCGTGGCCACGCCCTTGCCGCCTTGGAAGCGGAAGAACACCGGCCACAGGTGGCCGAGGAACGCCGCCAGCCCGACCA
>CAZVLY010000124.1:0-11492 GCA_964628175.1 uncultured Piscinibacter sp.
TCGAGAAGCCGCGCACGACGGTGGGCTGGAAGGGCCTGATCAACGACCCCTACCTGGACGAGAGCTACCGCATCGACGAAGGCCTGCGCATCGCACGCCAGCTGCTGATCGAGATCAACCGCCAAGGTTTGCCTGCAGGCAGCGAGTTCCTGGACGTGATCTCGCCCCAGTACATCGGTGACCTGATCAGCTGGGGCGCCATCGGCGCGCGCACCACCGAGAGCCAGGTGCACCGCGAGCTGGCCTCGGGCCTGTCGGCGCCGATCGGCTTCAAGAACGGCACCGACGGCAACATCAAGATCGCCACCGACGCGATCCAGGCGGCGGCGCGGCCGCACCACTTCCTGTCGGTGCACAAGAACGGCCAGGTGGCGATCGTCGAGACACGCGGCAACAAGGACTGCCACGTCATCCTGCGCGGCGGCAAGTCGCCGAACTACGACGCGGCCAGCGTCGCCGCGGCCTGCAAGGAGATTGAGGCGGCCAAGCTCGACTGCACGCTGATGGTCGACTGCAGCCACGCCAACAGCAGCAAGCAGCACCAGAAACAGGTCGAGGTGGCGCGCGACATCGCCGCGCAGATGAAGGCCGGCAGCCGCTGCATCTTCGGCGTCATGGTGGAGAGCCACCTGACGGCCGGCGCGCAGAAGTTCAGCCCCGGCAAGGACGATCCGGCCCAGCTGACCTACGGCCAGAGCATCACCGACGCCTGCATCGGCTGGGACGATTCGCTCGAGGTGCTCGAGGTGCTGGCGAGCGCCGTCGCCGCGCGCCGCAAGGGCTGACGAACCCCGGCGGAGTTACAGCGCGAGCTCGACCCAGCGCGTGCCCGGCTCGTGGCGGTTGGGTGACTCGACGAAGCCGAGTTCGTGCGCGAGCTGCAGCATGCGCGTGTTCTCGGCCAGCACGGTGGCCACCAGGCGCTTGGTGCCGTGCTCGCGCAGGTACGCCACCATGCGTTGCAGCAGCAGCTCGCCCAGGCCTTCGCCCTTGAGCTCGCTGCGCACGATGATGCCGAACTCCGCCTCGTCGTTGTCGGGGTCCGCCACGGCGCGCACCACGCCCAGCGTCTGCTCGGCGCCGTCCGGCCCGGGTGCCGTGGCGACGAAGGCCATCTCGCGCGCGTAGTCGATCTGCGTCAGCCGCGCGAGTTCGCTGCGCTCGATGCTGCGCCGGCTGTAGAAGACGCGCATGCGCACGTCCTCGGGGTCGAGGTGGCTGAGGAACTCGAGATGCTGCGCCTCGTCCTCCGGGCGGATCGGCCGCAGCGTGAGCGCTCGGCCGTGCCATTCGAGGCTGTGCGTCAGGTGCGCAGGGTAGGGCCGGATGGCGAAGTTCAGGGCGCCGGCCGGCGCGGTGACGCTCAGGCGAATGCGCGCGTCGAGCGCGATCGCGCCCTTGGCGTCGACGATCAGCGGGTTGATGTCGAGCTCGGCGATCTGCGGCACGTCGGCGAGCAGCTGCGACACGGCGATCAGCACGGCGTGCACGCTGGCCTCGTCGGCCGGCGGCGTGTCGCGGAAGCCGCGCAGCAGCTTCGCCACCCGCGTGCGCGCCATCAGGGCACGCGCCAGCGGCTCGTTCAGCGGCGGCAGCGCGATGGCGCGGTCGGCCAGCACCTCCACCGCCGTGCCGCCCTGGCCGAACAGGATGATCGGGCCGAACACGCGGTCGATGCTGGCGCCGACGATCAGCTCCTGGGCGCCGGCGCGCTGCACCATCGCCTGCACGGTGAATCCGTCGAGCTTCGCCTGCGGGCGCTGTGCGCGCACACGCTCGAGCATCACCGCGGCCGCCGCGCGCACCTGCGCCTCGTCGGCGAGGCCGAGCACGACGCCGCCGACATCGGACTTGTGCGAGATGTCGTTGCTGAGGATCTTCAGTGCCACCGGGAAGCCCATCGCCGCCGCCGCGGCGCCGGCCACGGCCGGATCGATGCCCACGCGCTGCGTCGCCACCACCGGGATGCCGTAGGCGGCGAGCACCGCCTTTGCCTCGGGCTCGGTGAGCATCTCGCGGCCGCTGCCCAGCACCTGCTGCACCAGCGCGCGCACCGCCGGCAGGTCGGGCTCGGCGGCCTGCGCCGGCCGCGCCGGCGCGGCCTCGATCAGCTGCGCCTGATTGCGACGATAGGTGGTGAGCATCGCGAAGGCGCGCACCGCCTCCTCGGGCGTTTCGTAGCCGGCGATGCCGGCCTCGCGGAAGATTTCGCGCGCCTGCGCCACCGAATCACCTCCGAGCCAGCAGCCGAGCACGCGCGGCGGCGACTGGCTGGCCAGCGGCACCAGGGCGCGCGCGATGTCGGCGCTGGGCACGATGGCGGTCGGCGCATGGATGAACAGCACCGCGCCGGCGCCGGGGTCGGCGTTCAGCGCCTCCAGCGCCTGCACGTAGCGCCCGGCCGGGGCGTCGCCGATGATGTCCACCGGGTTGCCGTGCGACCAGTTGGCGGGCATCTGTGCGTCGAGCCGCGCGATCGTGGCGGCCTGCAGCTCGGTGAGCTCGACGCCGACGTGCGCGGCACAGTCGGCCGCCATCACGCCGGCGCCGCCGCCGTTGGTCAGGATGGCGAGCTGCTCGCCCCGGTTGGCGCGAAAGCGCGCCAGCGTCTCGGCCGCCAGGAAGAGTTGCTGCATCGTGTCCACGCGCAGCATGCCGGCGCGGGCGATGGCGGCGTCGTAGACGATGTCGGAGCCGGCCAGCGCACCGGTGTGCGAGGCCGCAGCGCGCTGGCCCTGCGCAGATCGGCCCGACTTGATGACGATGACCGGCTTGTTGCGCGCTGCCGCACGCGCCGCCGACATGAACTTGCGCGGCGCCTCGACCGACTCGATGTAGAGCAGGATGGCGCGCGTCTTCGCGTCGCTGCCGAGGAAGTCGAGCATGTCGCCGAAATCGACGTCGGCATGCTCGCCCAGCGAGACCAGGTGGCTGAAGCCGATGCGCCGCGAGCGGGCCCAGTCGAGCATGGCCGTCATCAGCGCGCCGGACTGCGTGACGAAGGCGAGCTCGCCCGGCAGCGCGTCGATGTGCGCGAAGCTCGCGTTCAGGCCCCGATGCGGCACCAGCATGCCGATGCAGTTGGGCCCGAGGATGCGCAGCAGGTGCGGCCGTGCCGCATCGAGCATCGCCTGCCGCTGTGCGGCGTCCAGCCCGGCGGAGAGGACCACGGCCGCGCGGGTGCCGACGGCGCCCAGCTCGGCGATCACGCCCGGCACGGCGGCGGCCGGGGTACAGACGATGGCCAGCTCGGGCACCTCGGGCAGGTCGGCCACACGGGCATGGACCGGCACGCCATCGAAGTCGCGGTGGCGCGGATTCACCGCGAAGCTGCGCCCCTTGAAGCCGTTGCCGTGCAGGTTGCGCCAGACGGTCGCGCCGACGCTGCCGGCGCGCTGCGAAGCGCCGATGACCGCCACCGAGGCGGGGTCGAAAAGCTGGTCGAGGTGGCGGATGCTCATGCAGGTCGGGGGTGAGATGCGCGCGTCCGCGCCGGACGGCAATGATGGCCCGGGATGGTGACGGCCGCGCGATTGACGAACGGCAATTGCAATGCGCAGCGCGGCGCCTACGCTGAAATGTGCGCCCCGTTGCGGTGCGCAGGAGATTGCCATGGCCGCCGACCCGCCCTTCGCCGCGTCCGAAGCGCATCGCCACTTGCACATGACGCAGCGCACCTACGCGCTGGTGCTGGCCGGCGGGCGCGGTTCGCGGCTGCGCCAGCTCACCGATTGGCGCGCCAAGCCCGGCGTGCCCTTCGCCGGCAAGCTGAAGATCATCGACTTCCCGCTGTCCAACTGCGTGAACTCGGGCGTCCGCCGCATCGGCGTGCTGACCCAGTACAAGGCGCAGAGCCTGATCCGGCACATCGAGCGCGGCTGGGGCTTCCTGGAAGTCAACCTGGGCGAGTACATCGACGTCGTGCCCGCCCAGCAACGTGTCGACGAGCACTGGTACAGCGGCACCGCCAACGCGGTCTACCAGAACCTGGACCTGCTCGGCGAGGCCGACCCGGAGCACGTGCTGGTCCTGGCCGGCGACCATGTCTACAAGATGGACTACGCGCAGATGCTCGCCGACCACGTGGCCAGCGGCGCCGTGCTCACGGTCGCCGGCACCGAGGTGCCGATCGAGCAGGCCGGCGAGTTCGGCGTGATGCAGATCGATGCGCAGCGGCGCGTGCGCGCCTTCGAGGAGAAGCCCGCGCGTCCGACGCCGATGCCGGGCCGCCCCGGCATGGCGCTGGTGAGCATGGGCATCTACGTGTTCAACGCGAAGTTCCTCGTCGACGAACTGACCCGCGACGCGCGCGACCCGGGCTCGAGCCACGACTTCGGCCGCGACCTGATTCCGCAGCTCGTGCCGCGGCACCACGTGCACGCCCACCGATTCGAGGACAGCTGCGTGCGCCCGCCCGGTGCGCGCCCCTACTGGCGCGACGTCGGCACGGTGGACAGCTACTGGGAGGCCAACCTCGACCTGACGCAGGTCGTGCCCCAGCTCGACCTCTACGACGAGCGCTGGCCCATCCTGAGCCTGCAGCGCCAGCTGCCGCCGGCCAAGTTCGTCTTCGACGACCATGGTCGGCGGGGCATGGCGGTGGACTCGCTGGTCTCCAGCGGCTGCATCGTCAGCGGCGCCACGGTGCGGCGCTCGATCCTCTTCTCGAAAGTGCGCGTGGGCGAGCGCAGCCTGGTCGAGGAGTCGGTGGTGCTGCCCGGCGTGCGCGTCGGCGCCGACGTGGTGATCCGCCGGGCCGTGGTCGACAAGCGCTGCGTGATCGCGGACGGCACGCAGATCGGCGTGGATCCTGCGGCCGACCGCGAACGCTTCCACGTCACCGAGCGCGGTATCGTGCTGGTCACACCGGAGATGCTGGGACAGTCCGTCCACACGGTGTACTGACCCTCTGATGCACAGCCACTGGCACCTCCGAGAAGCCCACGAACTGGCCCGCGAACACGGTGTCGATCCGGCCCTCGGGCTCGACGAGGCCGAAGCCGCGCTGCGCGCGCTGCGCCACGGCCCCAACGAGATCGTCGGCGGAGCGCGGCGCACGCCCGCGGCGCTGCTGCTGGACCAGTTCAAGGACTTCATGATCCTGGTGCTGCTCGGCGCCGCCGTCGTCTCGGGGGTGATCGGCGACCTGGTCGACACGCTGGCGATCCTGGTGATCGTGCTGCTCAACGCCTTGATCGGCTTCGTGCAGGCCTGGCGCGCCGATCGTGCACTGGCGGCACTCCAGCAACTCGCCGCGGCCCGCGCCACCGTGCTGCGTGCCGGGCAGCGCCAGGTGGTGCCGGCGGCCCGGCTGGTGCCGGGCGACATCGTGCTGCTGGAGGCGGGCAACCAGGTGCCGGCCGACCTGCGCCTGATCGAGATCGCGCAGCTCAAGGTCGACGAATCGGCGCTCACCGGCGAGTCGGTCACCGTCGACAAGCACACGGGCGTGCTGGCCGAGGCCGCCGCGGCATTGGGCGACCGGCTCAATATGGCCTTCAAGGGCACGACCGCGGCGCATGGCCGGGGCACCGGCCTGGTGGTGGCCACCGGCATGGGCACCGAGCTGGGCAAGGTGGCCGGCCTGCTGGACCGCGCGGTCGACCTGAGCACACCGCTGCAGAAACGCCTGGCTGCCTTCGGCAAGCGGCTGGCCATCGTCGTGCTGGCGATCTGCACGCTGATCTTCGTGATCGGCGTGCTGCGCGGCGAAGCGCCGGTGCTGATGATCCTCACGGCCGTCAGCCTGGCGGTGGCCGCCATCCCGGAGTCGCTGCCGGCGGTGGTGACGGTGCTGCTGGCGCTCGGCGCGCGCCGCATGGTCGCGCAGCACGCGCTGGTGCGCCGGCTGCCGTCGGTCGAGACGCTCGGCTCGGTCAGCACCATCTGCTCCGACAAGACCGGCACGCTGACGCAGAACCGCATGCAGGCCGAGCTGGTGCTGGCCGACGGCAAGGCGTGGCGGCCCGGCGAACCCCTCGCCGACGCGGTGCAGCGCGAGACCCTGCGTGCCGCCGCCTTGTGCAACGACGCGGTGCGCAGCGAGGATGGCAGCTGGTTCGGCGACCCGACCGAGACCGCGCTGGCCGTGCTGGCCGCCGATGCCGGCCTGGAGCTGGCGGCGCTGGCGGCTGAAGCGCCGCGGATGGGTGAACTGCCGTTCGACGCGGTGCGCAAGCGCATGAGCACGCTGCACCCGCAGGGCTCGGTCGCCCTGGTCTGCACCAAGGGCGCACCGGAGTCGGTGCTGCCGCTGTGCACCTCGCAGTGGCGCGCCGAGGGCGCGGTGGCCCTCGATCGAGACGCCGTGATGGCGCAGGCCGATGCCATGGCAGCGCAGGGCCTTCGTGTGCTCGCGTTGGCCCGCCGGGAGGTGGAGCGCGCCGAGATGGGCGCCGATGCGCACACGCTCGAGCAGGGGCTCGCACTGATCGGTCTGGTCGCCCTGATCGACCCGCCGCGCCCGGAAGCCGCCGCTGCGGTGCAGGACTGCCTGAGCGCCGGCATCACGCCGGTGATGATCACCGGCGACCACCCGGCCACGGCACGGGCGATCGCGCTGCGGCTGGGCATCGTCGGCGACGACCGGGCCCCCGTGCTGACCGGGCAGGCGCTGGCGGAGCTGGACGACGCCGCGCTGCGCGCGCGATGCGCCGAGGTGCGGGTGTACGCCCGTGTCGACCCGGCACAGAAGATCCGCATCGTGCAGGCGCTGCAGTCGCTGGGCCGCTTCGTCGCGATGACCGGCGACGGCGTCAACGACGCACCGGCGCTGCGCCAGGCCGACATCGGCGTGGCCATGGGCCGCGGCGGCACCGACGTCGCGCGCGAGGCCGCCAGCCTGGTGCTGCTGGACGACAACTTCGCCACCATCGTGGCCGCGGTGCGCGAGGGCCGGCGCATCTACGACAACATCCGCAAGTTCGTGCGCTACGCCATGACGGGCAACTCGGGCGAGATCTGGACACTGTTCTTGGCCCCGATGCTGGGCCTGCCGATCCCGCTGCTGCCCATCCACATCCTGTGGGTGAACCTGGTCACCGATGGCCTGCCCGGCCTGGCTCTCGCGGCCGAACCGGCGGAGCGCGGCGTCATGCGCAGGCCGCCGCGCCCGCCCGGCGAGAGCCTGTTCGCCGGCGGCCTGTGGCAGCACGTGCTGTTCATCGGGCTGCTGATCGGCGGCCTGTGCCTGGCGGTGCAGGCCTGGGCGCTGGCCACCGGCCACGCCCATTGGCAGACCATGGTGTTTACCGTGCTCACGCTGGCGCAGATGGCCCACGTGATGGCGATCCGCTCGGAGAGCGAGCCGCTGTGGCGCCAGGGCCTGGCCTCGAACCGACCGCTGCTCGGCGCGGTGCTGCTGACGCTGGCGCTGCAGCTGGCGACGATCTACGTTCCGGTGCTGCAGCCGATCTTCAAGACCGAGGCGCTGGATCTCGCCGAACTCGGTGTCTGCTTCGCCGCGGCCGCGGTGGTGTACCTGGCCGCCGAAGCCGAGAAGGCCTGGCGCCGGGGGCGCAACGCGCGCGACGGCGCCATGGCGCTGGACACACCGGATCTTCCTCCCAGAATGTAAGCAAGCGCTTGCAATGGCAGGTAAGCAGGCTGGCTGCGACCGTAACGCGGGTAATGTGCGGAAAGAGTGCTGGCCGGTCGGGTTGATCGGGGCTGCAATGGCGGCTCTCTCAACCAACCAAGAGGTCACACCATGAACCTTCGCTCCTCGCTCATCCGCACTTCGGTCGCCGCCGCCTGCGCCGCTCTGGCCACCCTCGCCCTGGCCCAGGACAAGGCCCCTGCCGCTGGCGACGCCAAGGCACGCATGGCCGCCGAGGCGGCCTTCAGCAAGGCCGACGCCAATGGCGACGGCAAGCTCTCCAAGGACGAGGCGGTCAAGCTGCCGGCCATCGCCGCCAAGTTCGACACGCTGGACAAGGACAAGGACGGGGCGCTGAGCCTGGCCGAGTTCGCGGCCGGCTACACCGCGGCCGGCTGATTCCCGGGCCGCGCGCGGCGGCGGCTCAGTCGCCGCCGCGCGCCAGCTTCTCGCTCTTCCAGTAGACGTCGTCGCCGCCGCGGCCATCGAGGTTGGCGCGGTTGAGCACGCGGGCGAGCACGAACAGCAGGTCCGACAGGCGGTTCAGGTACTGCCGCGGCTCCGCGCGCACCTGATCGGCCAGCGAGAGCGCGACCACCGCCCGTTCGGCGCGTCGCGCCACGGTGCGGCACACATGCGCGATCGCCGCGCTGCGCGTGCCGGCGGGCAGGATGAACTCCTGCAGCTTGGGCAGGGTGGCGTTGTGCTGTTCGAGCGCTTCGTCCAGCCGCGCCACCGCGTCGAGCTTGAGCAGCTCGAAGCCGGGAATCGACAGCTCGCCGCCCAGATTGAACAGCTCATGCTGGATCACCACCAGCAGCTCGCGCACGCCGTCGGGCAGCGGCTCGGCCAGCAGCACGCCGATCTGCGAATTCAGCTCATCGACATCACCCATCGCCTGCACGCGCAAGTGGTCTTTCGACACGCGAGTGCCGTCGCCCAGCCCGGTGGTGCCGTCGTCGCCGGTGCGCGTGGCGATCTGCGTGAGTCTTTGTCCCATGGCCGCGATGGTAGCCAATGCCTAGAATCCCTCGACGCCCTGCGCCTTGCGGGCTGGAGCACGACCATGAACGCCCCCACCGAACTGCCCCACCTCGTCGAGCCCCGCCCGGTGCCCGCGGCCATGCTCGATGCGTTGCGCGCGCGCTTCGGCGATCGCTGCAGCACGGCGCTGGCGGTGCGCGAGCAGCACGGCCGCGACGAGTCGCCTTTCGACGTGCGTCCGCCCGACGCCGTGGTGTTCTGCGAGAGCACCGAGGACGTTGCCGCGATCGTCTCGCTGGCCGACCGGCATGCGGTGCCGGTGATCCCCTACGGCGTCGGCTCCTCGCTCGAGGGCCATCTGCTGGCCGTGCAGGGCGGCATCAGCATCGACCTGTCGCGCATGAACCGCGTGCTGCAGGTCAACCCCGAGGACCTGACGGCCACCGTCGAGCCCGGCGTGACGCGCGAGCAGCTCAATCGCGAGATCCGCGACACCGGCCTGTTCTTCCCGATCGACCCCGGCGCGAACGCCTCGCTGGGCGGCATGGCGGCCACGCGCGCCAGCGGCACGAACGCGGTGCGCTACGGCACGATGCGCGAGAACGTGCTCGGCCTGACCGTGGTGACGGCCAGCGGCGAGGTCATCCACACCGGCACGCGCGCGAAGAAGTCCAGCGCCGGCTACGACCTCACGCGCCTGATGGTGGGCAGCGAAGGCACGCTGGGCGTGATCACCGCCGTGACGCTCAAGCTCTACCCCTTGCCCGAGGCGGTGAGCGCGGCGATCTGCCATTTCCCGAACATCGGTGCGGCGGTCGACGCGACCATCCAGATCATCCAGATGGGCGTGCCGATCGCCCGCTGCGAGCTGCTCGACGTGAACGCGGTGCGCGCGGTCAACGAGCATTCGAAGCTCGGCCTGCGCGAAGCGCCGATGCTGCTGATGGAGTTCCACGGCAGCGAGGCCGGCGTGAAGGAGCAGGCCCAGACGGTGCAGTCCATCGCCGCCGAAGCCGGCGGAGAGAACTTCGAATGGGCCAGCACGCCCGAGGAACGCACCCGGCTGTGGGCGGCGCGGCACAAGGCCTACTTCGCCGGGATGACGACGCACCCCGGCTGCCGCACCGTCACCACCGACACCTGCGTGCCGATCTCGCGCCTGACCGAGATCATCGAGGCCTCGGTCGCCGAGGCCGATGCCTCGGGGCTGCCGTACTACATCGTCGGCCATGTCGGCGACGGCAACTTCCACCTCGCCTATCTGGTGAAGGACGGCGACGCGCAGCAGCGCGAGACGGCCGAGCGCCTGAGCATGCAGATGGTCCACCGGGCCATCGCGCTGCAGGGCACCTGCACCGGCGAGCACGGCATCGGGCTGCACAAGCAGGGTTTCCTGGTCGACGAGACGGGTGCCGGCGCGGTCGAGATGATGCGCACGCTCAAGCGCGCGCTCGACCCGAAGAACATCCTGAACCCGGGAAAGATCTTTTCCCTCTGACGAGGCGCTAGTTGTGGTTCACCGGGGCCGGCACCGACCAGTGCTTGGTCACGGTGCCCTGGCCGTCGACGCTGTCCAGGTGCACGCCGAAGCCCCACAACCGCGACACATGCTTGAGCACTTCCTGCGCGCTGTCGTGCAGCGGCCGGTCGTTGTGCTGCGTGTGGCGCAAGGTCAGTGACCGGTCGCCGCGCAGGTTGACGCTCCACACCTGGATGTTCGGCTCGCGGCTGCCCAGGTCGTACTGGTGCGAGAGCGCCTCGCGCACGGCGCGGTAGCCGGCCTCGTCGTGGATGGCCGAGACCTCGAGCTCGCTCTCCTTCTCGTCGTCGACGATGGAGAACAGGCGGAAGTCGCGCATCAGCTGCGGCGAGAGGTACTGGCCGATGAAGCTCTCGTCCTTGAAGTTGCGCATCGCGTGGTCGATGGTCTCGAGCCAGTCATTGCCGGCCATGCCGGGAAACCAGGCACGGTCCTCGTCCGTCGGCTTCTCGCAGATGCGTTTGATGTCGGTGTACATCGCGAAGCCCAGCGCGTACGGGTTGATGCCGCTGTAGTGCTTGTGGCCCACCGGCGGCTGGTACACCACGTTGGTGTGCGACTTCAGCCACTCGATCATCATGCCGTCGGTCAGGTGGCCGTCGTCGTACAGCGTGTTCAGCAGCTTGTGGTGCCAGAAGGTCGCCCAGCCTTCGTTCATCACCTGCGTCTGGCGCTGCGGGTAGAAGTACTGCGCCACCTTGCGCACGATGCGCACGATCTCGCGCTGCCAGGGTTCGAGCAGCGGCGCGTTCTTCTCGATGAAGTACAGCAGGTTCTCCTGCGGCTCCTCGGGGAAGCGGCGCACCTCCTTCTCGCTGGCGGCCTTCTCGGCCTTGCGCGGCAGGGTGCGCCACATGTCGTTGACCTGCTGCTGCGCGTAGGCCTCGCGCTCCTTGCTGCGTGCGAGTTCCTGCGTGAGGCTGAGCTTGCTCGGCCGCCGGTAGCGGTCGACGCCGTGGTTCATCAGGGCGTGGCAGCTGTCGAGCAGTTCCTCCACCGCGTCCAGGCCGTGGCGCTCCTCGCAGCCGGCGACGTAGTTCTTCGCGTAGACCAGGTAGTCGATGATCGACGCCGCATCGGTCCACATGCGGAACAGGTAGTTGCCCTTGAAGAAGCTGTTGTGGCCGTAGGCGGCGTGGGCGATCACCAGGGCCTGCATCGTCATGGTGTTTTCTTCCATGAGGTAGGCGATGCAGGGGTTGGAGTTGATTACGATCTCGTAGGCGAGTCCCATCTGGCCGCGGCGGTAGCCCTTCTCGGTCTGCAGGAAGCTCTTGCCGAAGGACCAGAGGTGGTAATTGACGGGCATGCCGACGGACGAGTAGGCGTCCATCATCTGCTCGGAGGTGATGACCTCGATCTGGATCGGGA
>CAZVLY010000124.1:11502-11876 GCA_964628175.1 uncultured Piscinibacter sp.
CGCTGCGCGAGCTCATCATCCCCTCTTTGAGGGTGACGATCTCGTAGGGCAGGTCCATGAAGCCGCGTCGGTAGTTTTTCTCGGTGGCGATGAACTCCTTGCCGTAGGACCAGTGCCGGTAGTTCACCGGCATGCCCACGCTGGCGTAGGCGTCCATCATCTGCTCGGCGGTGATGATCTCGAGCTGATTGGGGTAGGTGTCCAGCTGAAACCGCTCGGCCGTGGCACGGATGACGTCGTGGTATTCCTCGATCAACTCGAAGGACCAGTCCGACACCCCCGGCAGCGGCTTGCTCAGTGCAGACAGGCTCATGCCTCCACCCCTTCCTTTTTGAACAGCTCCCGAAAGACCGGGTAGATCTGTGAGGCGTCCA
>CAZVLY010000125.1:0-11776 GCA_964628175.1 uncultured Piscinibacter sp.
CGAGCCGGCCCGGGCCGCGGTGGGGCCGAACGGTCGGCTGGGTTCGGCCGGTCATGGCCGCCAGGCCGCGGCCGCGGCGCGGCAGAGGGTGCCGGCCGCTGCGCCTCGCGCTCGGCACGCTCGGCCTGGGCCTGCGCGAGGGTCGGGCGCTTGCGCGCGCCGGTGCCGCGCAGCGGCGGTCGGTGGGGCGCGGCCGGGGCCGCCGGCGCGCCGCCGGACGGTTTCTTCAGCTTGATCGTGGCCATGGCCACGATTGGACCATGCCGCCGCTCAGCTGCCCAAACCGAACAGCTCGCGCAAGGCGTCGCGGTACAGCGCCTGCCCGACGCCGTTGGTGCTGTAGTGCGTGCCGCCCTCGACGAGCACGAAACGCTTCGGCTCCGGCGCGCGCTCGTACAGCGCGCGGCCCAGCTCGGGGCGGATCAGCGAATCCTCGCTGCCGTGCACCACCAGGATGGGCACGCGCACCTGGGCGATCTTCCGCGCCGAATCGAAACGCTGCGTGATCAGCGGCCCGACCGGCAGCCAGCCCCACTTGAAGCTGCTGAACACGTCGGGGATGGAGGTGAAGGTGCCCTCGACGATCAGCCCGCGCGCGTCGTCCACCGCGCCGGCGAGTTGCACGGCGATGGCGCCACCCAGCGAGTGGCCGAAGATGTAGCGCGGCCGCTGCGGCTGCTCGCGCGCCAGCCAGGCCCAGGCGGCGCGGGCGTCTTCGAGCACGCCGGCCTCGGAGGGCAGCTCGGCGCTGCTCTGGCCGAAGCCGCGGTAGTCCAGCGCCAGCACCGCGAAGCCCAGCTCGTGCATGTTGCGGATGCGGAAGTGGCTGCCCCAGACGTTGCGCCGCGCTCCGTGCAGGTAGAGCAGCACCGGCGCATCGGCGCGCGGCTGCGGAAGCCACAGCGCATGCAGGCGCAGCGGCTTGCCGCTCTCGGCGGAGCGGTGTTCGATCCAGACGTCCTGCAGGCCCTCGGCGCTCGATGGCACCCAGGCCGGCTGGCCGGCCGTGGGCTGGAAGATCCACTGCCGCTGCTTCTCGTCGAGCGTGGCGCAGCCGGCCAGGACCGCGACGAGGCACAGCGCCGCCAGCAGCCAGCGCAGGAAACGGATCGATCGGGACATGGGCGACAGAGCGTGCTGCGGGGCCGAAAGTTCAACGGCCGCGCCAGAACAGCGCGTCGAGCTCCTTCATCGTCACCTGGCGCCAGGTGGGCCGGCCGTGGTTGCACTGGTCGGCGCGCTCGGTGCGCTCCATGTCGCGCAGCAGGGCGTTCATCTCCTCCAGCGTGAGCTGGCGATTCGCGCGCACCGCGCCGTGGCAGGCCATGGTCGACAGGATCTCGTGCTGCGCGCGCTGGATCACGTTGCTGGCGTCGTACTGCGCCAGCTCGGCGAGCACGCTGCGCGCGAGCTCGACCACGTCGCCGCCGGCCAGTGCCGCCGGGCGCGCGCGCACCGCCAGCACGGTGGGCGACAGCGGCGCCACGTCCAGGCCCAGCCGGCGCAGGGTGTCGGCCTGCTGCTCGGCGGTGGCGATCTCCTGCGCCGTGGCCGCGAAGGTGGCCGGGATCAGCAGCGGCTGCGATTCGATCGCCTTCTCGTCCAGGCTCGCCTTCAGGCGTTCGTAGACGATGCGCTCGTGCGCCGCATGCATGTCGACGACGACCAGGCCCTGCGTGTTCTCGGCCAGGATGTAGATGCCGGCCACCTGCGCGAGCGCCTTGCCCAGCGGCCAGTCGCCGGCGGCGGGGATCGGCGTGGCAGTCGACACCGGTGCAGCCGCGGCCCAGGCCGGCGGCGCCTCCTGCGCGAACAGCACGGCGGCCTGCTGCAGGCCGAGCGAGGCCTGCTGCGCCGGCCCCGCGCTCCACGACCGCGGCGTCGGCATGAAGCCGCCCGCCACGGCGGCCTCGGTCGGGGCCGCCGCAGGTGCCTCGCCGGCGCGCGAGATCGCCAGCGCGCCGTCGACCGCGCGGCGCACCGCCTGGTGCACCTCGCGCGCATCGCGGAAACGCACCTCGATCTTGGTCGGGTGCACGTTGACGTCGACACGCTCCGGCGCGATGTCGATGAACAGCACGTAGCTCGGCTGGCGAGCGCCGTGCAGCACATCCTCGTAGGCCGAGCGCACGCCGTGAGCGATCAGCCGGTCGCGCACGAAGCGGCCGTTGACGTAGACGTACTGCTGGTCGGCGCGCGAGCGCGCGGCCTCGGGCAGGCCGGCGCGGCCGTGGATGCGCATCGGGCCGAGCTCCATCGCCACCTCGCGGCTGGCGTCGACGAACTCGTCGTCGAGCACGTCGCGCAGCCGCTGCGCCGCCGTGGCACGGCGCCACTGCTGCGACAGCTTGCCGTCGTGCCAGACGGTGAAGCCCACGTCGGGCCGCGACAGCGCATGGCGGCGCACCGCCTCGATGCAGTGGGCCAGTTCGGTGGCCTCGGTCTTGAGAAACTTGCGCCGCGCCGGCGTGGCGAAGAACAGTTCGCGCACCTCGACGCTGGTGCCGGTGGCGCGCGCGGCCGGCGTCAGCTCGCCGGAGCGCGCCTCCAGGCGCTGCGCATGCGGCGCGTCGGCGGTGCGGCTGGCGATGGACAGCTCGGCCACCGAGGCGATGGCAGCCAGCGCCTCGCCGCGAAAGCCCATCGTCGCCACGTGCTCCAGGTCGTTCAGCGAGGCGATCTTGCTGGTGGCATGGCGGCGCAGCGCCAGCGGCAGCTCTGCGGCGGGGATGCCGCTGCCGTCGTCCTCGACCAGGATGGCGCGGATGCCGCCGGCGGTCAGCCGCACCACCACCTCGGTGGCGCCGGCATCGAGTGCGTTGTCGACCAGCTCGCGCACCACCGAAGCCGGGCGCTCGACCACCTCGCCGGCGGCGATCTGGCTGACCAGCTCGTCCGGCAATTCGCGGATCGGCCGGCGGGGCAGGGTGTCGATGACGGCGCTCATGCGGGCATTGTAGGAAGGCCGACCCTGATAATCGCCGCCCATGGACATCGTGGCCTTCCTGATCGACTTCATCCTGCACGTCGACGTGCACCTCGCCAACTTCGTGCAGGCCTACGGGCCGTGGGTCTATGCGCTGCTGTTCGTGATCATCTTCGTCGAGACCGGCGTGGTGGTGATGCCCTTCCTGCCCGGCGACTCGCTGCTGTTCGTGGTCGGCGCGCTGTGCGGCGCGGGGCTGATGAGCCTGCCGCTGTCGATCGGGCTGCTGATTGCCGCGGCGATCCTGGGCAACCAGAGCAACTACGCCATCGGTCGCCACTTCGGGCCCAAGGTCTTCCAGTGGGAGGACTCGCGCTTCTTCAACAAGAAGGCCTTCGAGCAGGCCCACGCGTTCTACGAGAAGTACGGCGGCATCACCATCGTCGCGGCGCGCTTCATGCCCTTCCTGCGCACCTTCGCGCCTTTCGTGGCCGGCGTCGCGCAGATGACGCGCAGCAAGTTCACGTTCTACGACGTCAGCGGTGCCGTGCTGTGGGTCGGTGGCGTCACGCTGGCCGGCTACCTGTTCGGCAACATCCCGTGGGTGAAGGAGAACCTCGACAAGATCATCTGGTCGGCCATCCTGCTGCCGGGGCTGGTGGTGATCTTCGGCGCGTGGAAGGCGCGGCGCGCCGCCGCCTGAGCGCTCAGGCGGTGAGCGCCATCGCGACCACCGCCGCCGCCATCACCGCGGTGGCCAGCCAGCCCATCACGCGGTGGCGCCGCGACAGCGTGTGCGCACCGAGGATGCCGCGATGGCTGCCGATGAGCATCATCACCACCATGATCGGCACGGCCACCACGCCGTTGACGACGGCGCTCCACAGCAGCGCCTTGATCGGGTCCAGCGGCGTGAAGTCGATCGCCGTGCCGATCAGCGTGGCCGCCACCAGCACGCCGTAGAAGCCGCGCGCCTCGCCGACCGTGTGGTCCAGGCCGGAGCGCCATTCGAACACGTCGGCCACCGCATAGGCCGCCGAGCCGGCCAGCACCGGCACGGCGAGCATGCCGGTGCCGATGACGCCCAGCGCGAACAGCACGAAGGCGAACTCGCCGGCGATCGGCCGCAGCGCCTGTGCGGCGTCGCGCGTGGTCTGGATGTCGGTGATGCCATGGCCGTTGAGCGTGATCGCGGTGGCCAGCATGACGCAGAAGGCGATCAGGTTGGAGAACACCATGCCGATGACGGTGTCGAGCTTGATGCGGTACAGGTGCTCGGCCATGAAGGGCGGCGCCTCCACCGGCACCGTGCCGGCGCGCTCCAGCCGCTGTCGCTGCTCCGATTCCTGCGCGGCCTGCCAGAAGAACAGGTAGGGGCTGATGGTCGTGCCGAGCACCGCGACGAGCATCGTCCAGTAGCCGCTGCCGCTGCCCAGCGTGGGCAGCAGGGTGTGCGCGAGCACCTGGCCCCAGTTCACATGGAGGGCGAACACCACGCCGACGTAGGACAGCAGGGCCAGCGTCAGCCATTTCAGCACGCGCACCATGGCCTCGTAGTTCAGCCACACGGGCAGCGCCGCGCAGGCGGCGCCGAACAGCAGCGCGTGGCCGTGCGCCGGCCCGCCGACGATCAGCCGCAGCGCCTCGCCCATGGCCGACACGTCGGCGGCGATGTTCAGCGTGTTGGCCAGCACCAGCAGCGCCACCAGCGTGATCGCCAGCCAGCGGGGCAGCACGCGGCAGACGTTGGCCGCCAGGCCGCGCCCGGTGACCCAGCCGATGCGCGCGCTGACCATCTGCACCGCGATCATCAGCGGCGTCGTCAGCGCCAGCGACCACAACAACCCGGCGCCATAGGCCGCACCGGCCTGCGAGTAGGTGGCCAGGCCGCTCGGGTCGTCGTCGGCGGCGCCGGTGATCAGGCCGGGGCCCAGGCGGTCGGCGAGCTGGCGTGCGCGTCGGATCGGGAGCATGCCGCCGAGTCTGCCAGCGGCGTCAGCGCGCCGATGAAGCGAGGATGAAGTCCTCAGACCGCGCGCTGCCGGCCCGGCACAGCGAGGGCATCGCGCAGCGCGGCAGCGCACAGCCGCACCGCGGTGTTCGCCTCGTCCAGCACCTTGCCCATCAGGATGAAACCGTGGATCTGCCGCTCGAAGCACAGGTGCGAGGCGCGGTTGCCCGCTTCGGTGAGCCGCTGCGCATAGGCCAGGCCCTCGTCGCGCAGCGGGTCGTAGCCGGCGGTGAGCACCAGGGCGGGCGGCAGGCCCGACAGATCGGTGTGCAGCAGCGGCGAGGCGCGCCAGTCGGCATAGGCCGCGGGCTCGGGGATGTAGTGGCCGGTGAAGTAGGCCATCGTGTCGGTGGTCAGCAGGTAGCCCTGGCCGTTGCTCTGGTGCGAGGGCGCCGTGCGGTGCTGGTCGGTGGCCGGGTAGATGAGCAGCTGGTAGGCCAGCGCCAGCGTGCCTGCGTCGCGCGCCGCGATCGCCACCACCGCGGCGAGGTTGCCGCCGGCACTGTCGCCGCCCACGGCGATGCGGTTCGCATCGATGCCCAGCGACGCGGCTTCGCGCTGCACCCAGGCCAGCGCGGCGATCGAGTCGTCCACCGCCGCGGGAAAGCGGTGCTCCGGCGCGAGCCGGTAGTCGACCGACACCACCGCGCAGCCCGAGTGGTTGGCGAGTTCGCGGCACAAGGTGTCGTGCGTGTCGAGGTCGCCGATCACCCAGCCGCCGCCGTGGTAGTAGACGAGCGCCGGCAGCGCCTCGCCGGGCGCGCTGCCCAGCGGCCGGTACAGGCGCAGCGCAATGGCTCCGTGGGG
This sequence comes from uncultured Piscinibacter sp., assembly GCA_964628175.1. GTDB lineage: Bacteria > Pseudomonadota > Gammaproteobacteria > Burkholderiales > Burkholderiaceae_C > Piscinibacter. The sequence continues at coordinate 5,745 of CAZVLY010000125.1, forward strand.
CCCGTCGGCCAGCAGTTCACGCAACTCGCCCACCGCGGGCGGCTCGGGCTGCGTGAAGCTGCGCCGCTCGCGGTAGATGGCGCGCGCCTCGGCGGGCGTGAGCGTGTGGGTCGGCGGCACGCCGCGTTCGGCGATCAGGTCGAGCAGGGCGCGGGCGTGGGGGTGGAGCATCGTCGTGTCGATGAGCGTGTCTGGGCCGTGATGATGCCCGAGCGGGTTCGGTGACGTACAGACCGGGCCTTCTTCGCGCCCTAGATTGCATGCTGAGCCGAGCGCGGCATGTCTGCCGGCGCCGCCCATTCCCCGAGGACTCCGCGCCATGACCTTCCCTTCGTTCAGATCTCCCGCGCTCCTGGCCTTCGGCCTCGCGGCGATGCTCGCCGGCTGCGGAGGCGGCAGCGATGCCTCCGGCCCGGCGGCGGCCGATGCCGGCAAGGCGATCGCCTCGGCCCGTTCGGCTTCCGCGGCGGACGCGTCCGCGTCGACGATCCGCGTCGGGCACCGCTCGAAGGAGACCCTGCTCGTCGGCACGGCGGACCGGAAGATCCTGCAACTGGAGCCCCATGGCGGCCGTCTCCTGGCGACCCTGAGCGTTGACAACTGGCCAAGCCACATCGTGGCCGACGAGAACAACATCTTCTTCGGCGGCTTGATGGGGCGCTATGACCTGGCCACGCGGCAACTCGTAAATTTCGCCTTCAACGACGGCTACACAGGTGCCGTGGGCATGGCCATCGCGCCCAGCGGCACCTTGTTCGCGTCGAACCTGTACTACTTCAGGCCGGACACGAGCTGCGGCACCTGTTCGACCGTGCTGTCCTTTCCCGACCCGAACGGCGCCGACCCGGTGGGCCGCAGCAACTACTTCTTCGGCTACGTGCGGCCGCTGGCCGGCGGCGAGGGCGTGCTGAGCGGCCAGCAGATCGGCTTCACCAGCGACGCGAGGCTGCTGGTGACCTCGAAGGCCGGCGACGGCATCTTCGTGTCCGACGCTCCGGTCGAGGAGACCTGCTGCGGGCCCGACACGATCAACTTCCTGCCGCTGGTCATGGACCCGGCCAACACCATCCTGCGATTCGCGCTGCGCGGCGAGCGGCGCCTGCTGGTGCTGTACAGCACCGGCCGCCTCGACGAGCACGACCTGGCGACCGGCCGGCTGATCCGGCCCATCCTCCAGGCGGGCACGGTCGATCCGATCGACTTCGTGGTGTCGCAGGACGGCACGGTGTACGTGCTCGAGAACCCGGGCCGCATCCGCGTGTTCTCCGACAAGGGCCGGGAGCGTTCGACGCTGCCGCTGCCCGCCGGCACGGGCCAGGCCCTGTCGCTGGCGATGTGCTGCGGGACGACGCGGCAGCACGGCCGCGGCCACCACTAAGCCACCGAGCCGATCAGCCGGCCGGCAGCGCCCTGGCGCCCGGCCTGGATGCGCTGCAGCACGCGCTGCCCCGATTCGGCCACCGACTGCATCGTCGCCTCGAGCTGCGCCATCTCGCGCAGCGACTGCGCGAAGGCCTGGTATTCGGCCGACTGCGCCTGCGCCACCTGCACCGGCGGCGCGGCCTGCTGCAACGCGCGCGCCACGCTGTGGAAGCGTTCGCGCAGCCGGCCGAGCTGCTCGCGCAGCGCCGGCATGCCCGGTGAGGCCGATTCGCCGCTGGCGCTTGCTGCTTCGAGCATCTGCATCAGCACCTCGAAGGCACCGGATTCGTGCGCCACCGCGATCTGCGTGTCCAGGCCGCGCTGCGCGCCGTCGCCCAGCGCGCGCAGCGAGGTGTCGCGCAGTCCGTCGAGCTGCTGCTCGAGGTGGCGGTTCAGCGCGCCGAGCCGCTCGCCCACCGTGACGACCTCGCTGAGGATCTTGTCGAGGTCGTGCACGATCAGCGAGATGCGGTCGAGGAAGTGGTTCAGGTCCTGTGCCAGTTCGCCGAACTCGTCGTCCGTCCTGACGCTCGCCCGCGGCGACAGGTCCATCACGCCCTTGGCGAGCGCGGCCACCGTCGTGCGCAGCGACAGCAGCGGCTCCATGCGCACCTTCAGCAGCAACAGCAGCACGATGGTGTGCGCGAGGATCTTCAGGCTCAGCGCGCCTGCGGTCAGGCGCACCTCCTGCCACCAGAGCGCCTCCTTGCGCGCCAGGTAGCTGCGCACGGTGACGGTGCCCAGCACCTCGCCGACCCGGGCCTTGACGTGGCAGCCGAGGCAGAACTGCTCGGCGGTCAGCGAGACGCTGGCCTGCTGGTGCGCGCCGGACGGCCAGCGCGGCTGCAGGCCCTGCACCGCCATGCCGCGCGAGGCCTTCATCGACTCGATGGTGACCTCGGCCGGCTCGACCGCGATCGACAGCCCCAGGTCGTCGTAGTTGCGATTCAGGATCGGGTAGACGGTCTGCGCGGCGGTCGGGCCTCCGGAGTTCAGCATGATCGACTTGACGTCGTTGGCCAGTTGCGTGGCCGCGCGGTCCACGCGCGCCGGTTCGGCGCTGCGGAAGTCGTGAACCAGGGCGCCGTAACGGATCGCCAGCTCCACGCCGGCCACGGCGAGCAGGAGCAGGAAGAAGTCCCGGATCATGTGGAACACGAAGGACTGCTCGAACCGACCGATACTGCCCGTCTTCATCGAGACACTCCCGCCGCGCGTTACTGCTCGCGCGTGCCCGATCGGATCACAACTGCCGGGTTCGCGCCAGAGGAGGATTGCGGGCGAAGTAGCGGGCGATGCCCGCGACCAGCGCGTCGACCAGCTTCGACTGGTACAGCGGGTCGCGCAGCTTCGCTTCTTCCTCCGGGTTGGAGATGAAGGCCGTCTCGACCAGGATCGACGGGATGTCCGGCGCCTTCAGCACCGCGAAGCCGGCCTGCTCGACGCGCGGCTTGTGCAGCCTGCCGACCTTGCCGATCTGGCCCAGCACCTCGCTGCCGAGCTTCATGCTGTCCTTGATCTGCGCCGTCGTGCTCATGTCGAGCAGCGTGCGCATCACGTCGGCGTGGCGGTTCTTCACGTTGATGCCGCCCACGATGTCGGCAGCGTTCTCCTTGTCGGCCATCCAGCGCGCTGCGCTGCTCGACGCACCGCCCTGGCTGAGCGCGAACACCGAGGCGCCGCGCGCCTGCGGCGTGAGGAAGGCATCGGCGTGCAGCGACACGAACAGGTCGGCCTGCACGCGCCGCGCCTTGCGCACACGCTCCTGCAGCGGCACGAAGAAGTCGGCGTCGCGCGTGAGCATCACGCGCATGCCGGCGCGCGCGTTGAGCTTGTCGCGCAACTGCAGCGCGATGGCCAGCACCACGTCCTTCTCGCGCAGGCCGCTGGGGCCGATGGCGCCGGGGTCCTCTCCGCCATGGCCCGGGTCGAGCGCGACGACGATCAGGCGGTCGATCTTGCCCTTGGACAGCGGCGGCGGTTCCTTCGGTGCGGGTGTCTGCAGGGGCGGCGCGGAGGCCGGCGGCTTCGCCCCCGGCGGCCGCTCGACGCGGCCGATGAATTCGCCCAGCGCGTCCTGAACGGCCTGCGCCGCCTGCTGCTCGGCGACCTCCTTCTCGTGGATCAATGCGAGCAGCGGGTCGCGTTCCTTCACCGGGTAGAGGTCGAAGACCATGCGGTGCTGATAGGCGGCCACGGGCGGCAGCGTGAAGAGCTGCGGCGCGGTGGCCTGCTTCAGGTCGATCACCAGGCGCACCACGCGCGGCTGGTTCTGGCCGACACGCACGCCCTCGATGAAGGGGTCGTCGGAGCGCACCTTGCCGACGATCTCGCGCAGGGCGGGGCTGAGCTCCAGCCCGTCGATGTCGATCACCAGGCGCTGCGGGTTCTGCGCGAGGAAGTGCTTCTCCGACAGCGCCGTGTCGGACTCGATCGTCACACGCGTGTAGTCGTCGGCCGGCCAGACGCGCACCGCGACGATGGTCGCGCCGCGCGCGATCTGCGCTGCGCCCAGCGTCAGCACCAGCGAGCCCATGGCGCGGATCGCCTGACGGCGCGAGGGGCTGCTCATCTGTGCCCCCAGGTCGCTTCGCGCCCGCCCCCCGAGGGGGTGAGCCGGCTTGGGGCGGCCCGGCGCCGGCTCATTCCAGCAGCTCCAGGCCCAGCGGCGTGCAGGCGGAGAGTCTCACGCGGCGCGCCTCGCCCTCGAGCGGCTCGATGTCCACGCGCAGGTCGGGCACCGGCAGCAGGCCCTCGGCCTTCTCGGGCCACTCGGCGAGCTTCAGCCCGGAGCTGGCGAACAGGTCGCGAAAGCCCGCGTCCTCCCACTCCTGCGGGTCGTTGAATCGGTAGAAGTCGAAGTGCCAGATGCTGCCGCCGGGCAGCTCGTAGGGCTCCATCACCGCGTAGGTCGGGCTCTTCACGCGGCCGGCCACGCCCAGCGCGTGCAGCAGGTGGCGCGCGAAGGTCGTCTTGCCGGCGCCCAGCGGGCCGTGCAGTTCGATGAAGGCCTTGCGCAGCGGCGGCAGGGCGGCCAGCGATCGCGCGGTGGCGTCGCAGTCGGCCTCGGTGGCCCAATGCAGCGTGCGGCTTCCTAGAATCGTCAAATGAGCGTGCTTCGCGGGTTGGAAGGTCAGGCCTTGCTCGCGCAATTGCGCGGCTGGGCTCTGGCGGAAGGATTCTCCCAGATCGGAGTCGCCGACGTGGACCTCGGTTCCGCCGAGGCGGGCCTGCAGTCGTGGCTGCTCAACGGCTTTCACGGCTCGATGGACTACATGGCCCGGCACGGAATGAAGCGGGCCCGGCCGGCCGAGCTGGTGCCCGGCACGGTGCGCGTGATCACCGCGCGGCTGGACTACCTGCCGCGGGCCGCGGCCCCCGACTGGCAAGACGTGGAGTCTCAGCGCCTGTCGCGGCCCGCCGAGGCCGTCGTGTCGATCTATGCACGCGGTCGCGACTATCACAAGGTGATGCGAAACCGCCTGCAGCGCGTGGCCGACCGGCTGGCGGAGGCCGTCGGCCCCTTCGGCCACCGTGTCTTCACCGACTCGGCGCCGGTGCTCGAAGTCGAACTCGCCGCGAAGAGCGGCATCGGCTGGCGCGGCAAGCACACGCTGGCGCTGCACCGCGAGGCCGGTTCGATGTTCTTCCTCGGCGAGATCTACGTCGACCTGCCGCTGCCGCTGACCGAGCCGGTGCCACCGCACTGCGGCAGCTGCAGCGCCTGCATCGACGTGTGCCCGACTCAGGCCATCGTCGCGCCGTACCGGCTCGATGCGCGGCGCTGCATCTCCTACCTGACCATCGAGCACGACGGGCCGATCCCGGTCGAGTTGCGCGCCGCGATGGGCAACCGCATCTACGGCTGCGACGACTGCCAGCTTGCCTGCCCGTGGAACAAATACGCGCAGCGCGCCACGCTGCCCGACTTCGATGCGCGTGCACCGCTGGACGGCGCCACGCTGGTCGAGCTCTGGCGCTGGGACGAGGCCGAGTTCCAGCGCCGCACCGAAGGCAGCGCGATCCGCCGCATCGGCCACCCGCGCTGGCGGCGCAATCTGGCGGTGGCGATGGGCAACGCTCTGCGTGCCGGCGCAGGCAAGGAGGTGCGGGAAGCCCTGCAGTGCGAGCGTGACGCCGCCGACGCGCTGCTGCGCGAGCACATCGATTGGGCGCTGGCGCAAGCGGGCTGAGCCTGTCTCAGGCCAAGAGCTGCATGCGATCCTCAGGCGACCTTCACGAAGGTCCGCAGCCATAGGAGCGCTGGCAGGCGGTCCGGGTATGCGCTCTCCGGCCCACGCTCGCGGGCGACCACCGAGGGACGCAGCACTGCCTCGTCAACAACGCTTGCGGCATGCAGCTGCCAGGGCGACCGCGAATGGGGCCTGCGATCGCACACCCGAACCACCTGCCCCAGCAGCACCGAGGCCTTCGTGGCGGCAGGCCACCGCGGATGCCGGCAGGGCGGCGGTGGTGCCCGCGGGCGCAGGCCCCATTCGCGGTCGCCCTGGCCTCGGCAGTCCAGACACGGTGTTGATGCGGTGAGGTTGGCAGACCGCGGTGCTCGCCCGCGAGCGTGGGCCGGAGAACGCGGGTACCGCCGTCGACCT
>CAZVLY010000126.1:0-7843 GCA_964628175.1 uncultured Piscinibacter sp.
CGCGGCTACGCGGCCGACCCCGCGCAGCTGCGCGCGATCACGGCGCTCGAGCGCTGCGAGAACGAGTGGGCCGACTACAAGGCCCGGCGCAGCAACGCGCTGACCAAGCTGATCGCGCGGCCGCCGATACCGCGCGGCGTCTACATGCACGGCGGCGTGGGCCGGGGGAAGAGCTTCCTGATGGACTGCTTCTTCAACTCGGTGCCGCTGATGCGCAAGACGCGGCTGCACTTCCACGAATTCATGCGCGAGGTACATCGCGAGCTGGCCGAGCTCAAGGGCGTGGTCAATCCGCTGCACGAGCTGGGCGCGCGCATCGCACGTCGGCACCGGCTGATCTGCTTCGACGAGTTTCACGTCGCCGACGTCACCGACGCGATGATCCTGCACCGCCTGCTCGAATCCCTGTTCGAGCACCGCGTGAGCATCGTCACCACGTCGAATTTCCATCCCGACGAGCTGTACCCGAACGGGCTGCACCGCGACCGCATCCTGCCGGCCATCGACTTGCTGAAGAAGAAGCTCGAAGTTATCAGCGTCGACAACGGCACCGACTATCGCCAGCGCACACTCGAGCAGGTGGAGATGTACCACGCGCCGCTGGGCGCCGAAGCCGATGCGGCGATGACTCTGGCCTTCGAGCGGCTGGCCGAGGCGCGCGAGGAGGACCCGGTGCTGCGCATCGAACACCGCGAGCTTCGCGCGCGGCGCCGCGCCGGCGGCGTGGTCTGGTTCGACTTCAGGACGTTGTGCGGCGGTCCGCGCTCGCAGAACGACTACCTCGAACTGGCCTCGCAGTTCCATACCGTGATGCTGTCGGACGTGCCGCAGATGGCGCCGCGCATGGCTTCGGAGGCGCGGCGCTTCACCTGGCTGGTCGACGTGCTCTACGACCGGCGCGTCAAGCTGATCATGTCGGCGGAGGTGGGGCCGGAGCAGCTCTACACCGAAGGGCCGCTGGCGCACGAGTTCCCGCGCACGGTGTCCCGCCTGGCGGAGATGCGATCGGCGGAGTTCCTGGCGCTGTCGCGCCGCACGGTGGACACTTCGCTGACATGAACGGATTCGTGAAGCGCTGCTGGCTGCTGCCGATCTGCGGGTTGCTCGCCGGTGGGTCGGTGCTCGCCGACGATCGCCAGGAGCGCACGCGCATCGCCCGCGAGCGCGACGAGGCCACGCTGCGTTTTCAGCAGCGCCAGCGCGAGTGCGAGCAGCGTTTTGCCGTCACCGCCTGCGTCGACGAGGCCCGAGCCGAGCACCGGCAGGCCCTGCTGCGTCTGCGCGGCCAGGAGAGCGTGCTCGACGAGGCCGAGCGCAAGCGGCGTGCCGCGCAGCGCATGGCGGCGATCCGCGAGAAGGTCAGTGCCGAGGCCGCCCGCGATGCCTCGCCCCGGCCGGTGCGGCCTGCGCCCGCCATGAATGTGGTCACGCCGCGCGCGAAGCCGGTGGCCGCGTCGGCGGCCTCGCGGCCTGCCTCTGCGGCGAGCGCACCGGATCGTTCGGCCCAGGAAGCGCGCAGCCGTGAACGCTTCGAGAAACGCCAGCGCGAAGCCCAGGCGCATCGGGACGAAGCCGCGAGGCGGCAGGCCGATCGCGCAAGAGGTGCAAAGGCCGTGGTGCCGCCGCTGCCCGACCCGGCAGCGCGTTGACCCGCTCCGGCGGCTCAGCCCAGCGGGTCCACGCGCACCAGCGCCAGCGACAGGTTGTCGCCGCCGCCCCGGGCGCGCTGGCGTGCCTTGCTGACCAGCATCTCGCTGGCTTCGCGCGGTGGCAGCGCGTGGACGATGGCGCCCAGCTCGCGCGGCGTGAAGTAGTGCCACAGGCCGTCGCTGCAGGCGAGCACGCAGTCGCCGATCTCGAGCCGTTCGACGAGTCCCACCGACAGCGGAGGATCCTGGTGGGTGCCCAAACAGCCCGTCAGCAGGTTGGATTGCGGGTGGTTGTTCGCCTCTTCCTCGGAGATCGAGCCTTCGGCGACCAGGCGCTGCACATAGGAGTGGTCGACCGTGCGCGCCATCATGTCGGAGCCGCGGAAGTGGTAGACGCGCGAATCGCCGGCATGCACATAGTGGCACTCGCGCGTCGGGCTGATGATGTAGGCAGCCACCGTGCTGTGCGGCTCTTCTTCGGAGGTGATCGCGGTCAGCTTGATCATCAGGTGCGCTTCGAGCACCAGCTGCTTGAGCGCCTCGGCGGTGTCGTCGCGCGAGGGCGAGAAGCGCTCGAAGATCTGCTGCGCGGTCAGGATGACCTGGTCGGCCGCCTTGCGGCCGCCGCTCTTGCCGCCCATGCCGTCGGCCAGCACGGCCATCACGCTGCCCGGCACGCGGTGGTGCGGGATGATCTGCACCTGGTCCTGCTGGTAGGCCCGGTCGCCACGGTGGATGCCGGTGGCGGCAGACAGGCGGTAACCGACGCTCGTGGTGCTCATGGCCGAAAACTATAATCCCTCCCGCCTCCGGCGTCGGAGCAAATTACGCGATTAAGTCGCGCGCCGATGGACGACAACCTGCACTCCCTGCCTCGAAGGCTGATCGAACTGCGCATCGAGCATGCCGATCTGGACAGCCTGATCGACCAGGCCGTGATCGAACACCCGACCGACGATCTCGCCGTGCGGCGCCTGAAGAAGCGCCGGCTGGCATTGCGCGACATGATCGCGCGGCTGGAAGCCGAGCTCGACCCGCCCGAGCCGGCATGACGCCGGACCATCCCGCACCTGCCGGCTCCCTGGTCGCAGCCGCACGCGACGCGCTGAGCGCGACGGGCGCGCTGGCGCGCCGCGACGAACGGCACGTCGAGCGCGAGGTGCAGATGACCATGGCGCAGGCCGTGGCCGAAGCCATCGAAAGCCGCACGGCGCTCGTCGCCGAAGCCGGTACCGGCGTGGGCAAGACCTTCGCGTACCTCGTGCCGACCTTGCTCAGCGGGGCGAGGGCGCTGATCAGCACCGCCACCAAGAGCCTGCAGGACCAGCTCTTCCTGCGCGACCTGCCGCGGCTGCGCGACGCGCTGCAGCTGCCGGTGAGCATCGCGCTGCTCAAGGGCCGCAGCAGCTACCTGTGCCTGCACCGCATGAAGCAGGCGCGCCAGTCGGCGACGCTGCCCGATCGCTGGGCGGTGCGCACGCTGGCCAAGGTCGAGCAGTGGTCGCAGACCACGGCCAGCGGCGACCTGGCCGAGCTCGACGGGCTGGACGAGCGCAGCAGCGTGATCCCGCTGGTCACCTCCTCGCGCGAGAACTGCCTGGGCAGCGAGTGCCCGGACTTCCGGGCCTGCCACGTGGTGAAGGCGCGGCGCGAGGCCATGGCGGCCGACCTGGTGGTGGTCAACCACCACCTGTTCTTCGCCGACATGGCACTGCGCGACACCGGTGTGGCCGAGCTGCTGCCCAGCGTCGAAGTCGCGGTGTTCGATGAAGCGCACCAGCTCGCCGAGGCCGGGGTGCAATTCCTCGGCACCACGCTGTCGACCGCGCAGGCGCTGGACTTCGCGCGCGACCTGCTCGCCGTCGGTTTGCAGCAGGCGCGGGGCCTGGCACCCTGGCAGGAACTGGCGGCCGGCTGCGAGAAGGCGGCGCGCGAGCTGCGCATCGCCGCCGCCGGGCCGCTGGGCGAGCCGCGCGGCACGCTCAAGCTGCGCTGGGAGGAGCGGGCCGGGCGGGACGACTTCACCGCGGCCTTGCCGGGTCTCGGCCGGGCCTGCGATGCAGCCGGAGAGGCGCTCGACACGGTCGGCGAGCTGTCGCCGGACTTCTCCAAGCTGGCCGAGCGCGCCGGGCAACTCGCCGCGCTGGCCGATCGTTTCTCAGCGGCGGCCGCCGACGGCCGCGTGCGCTGGATCGACCTGTCGCCGCACCAGGCGCGGCTGGTCGAGTCGCCGCTGGACATCCGCGAGGCGCTGTCCGAACAGATGGCCGCCGGCGGCAAGGCCTGGATCTTCACCTCGGCCACGCTCGGTGACGACGAGGCTCTGAGCTGGTTCACCGAGCAGGCGGGCCTGGAGCAGGCGCGCACCCTGCGCGTGGGCAGCCCGTTCGACTACGCCGCCCATGCGCGCCTGTATGTGCCGGCGGGTTTTCCGAAGCCGAACGAAGCCGCGCACCCGGCCGCAGTGGCCACGCTGGCCGCGCGACTGGCGCGCACGCTGGGCGGGCGCACCTTCGTGCTGACCACCACATTGCGCGCGCTGCAGTCCATCGGCGAAGCGCTGCGCACGCAGTTCGAGGAGCACGGCGATGCGCTGCGCGTGCTGCGCCAGGGCGAGGCGCCGAAGCGCCAGCTGATGCAGCAGTTCCTCGCCGAGCCGCGCTCGGTGCTGGTGGGCTCGCAGAGTTTCTGGGAGGGCATCGACGTGCCCGGCGACGCGCTGCAGTGCGTGATCATCGACAAGCTGCCGTTCCCGCCGCCCAACGATCCGCTCGTCGAAGCACGTGTCAAGCGGCTCGAGGCGCAGGGGCGCAACGCCTTCGCGGACTACTTCGTCGCCGAGGCGGCGGTGTCGCTGAAGCAGGGCGCCGGGCGGCTGATCCGCAGCGAGACCGATCGCGGCCTGCTGGTGGTGTGCGACCCGCGCATGGCGGGCATGAACTACGGCCGACGCCTTCGCGAGGCCTTGCCGCCGATGACCCGCGTGGCCAACGAGGCCGAGGCGCAGGCCTGGCTGGCCACGCTGGCCGGGCAGGGGCTGCCGTTCTGAGGCGCCTCTACCAGATCTGCCACCACTGCCGCTCGCGGGTGCTCAGGCCCTGGCTCGCGAAGCGGCTGTTCGGGAAGTTCTTCGCCAGCACCCGCTGGGCGTCGTCGCGCAAGTCGTTCAGGCCGAGCCGGTCGTAGCTCTGCGCCATGATCACCAGCGCCTCTTCGGCCGAGGGCGAGTACTGGAACTCCTGCACCGCCTGCTGCGCGCGGTTCGCGGCGGCGATGTAGGCGCCGCGGCGGAAGTAGTAGCGCGCCACGTGCACCTCGTAGGCGGCCAGCGAGTTGACGATGTAGTTCATGCGGATCTGCGCGTCTTCGGCGTAGATCGAACGCGGGTACTGGTCGACGAGCTGCTTGAACGACTGGTACGAGTCGCGCGAGGCCTGCTGGTCGCGCTCGGACAGGTCTTGCGCGGCGAGGTTGCCGAGGATGCCCAGGTTGTCGTTGAAGTTGACCACGCCCTGCAGGTACAGCGCGTAGTCGACGCCCGGGCTGGAGGGGTTGAGCTTGATGAAGCGCTCGAGCACGGTCAGGGCCTGGGCCTTCTCGCCGCTGCGCCACAGAACGTAGGCCCGCTCGATCTGCGCCTGCTGCGCCAGCGGGGTGCCGGCGGCGCGGCCTTCGAGGCGCTCCAGCAGCTTGGCCGCCTTGTCGTAGGCGCCCGAGGCCATCTCGTCCTTCGCCTCTGCATACAATTTCTCGGGCGACCAGGAGACGCTCTCGTCCTGCGGTGCCGAGCCGCAGCCCGCCAGGGCGAGGGCAAGACTCATCAGGGCAGCGCGCGCGGCCATCGGGCCGGTCCAACGCAAGAGATCCATGGGCAGGGGCAGATCGCGGACGAGCGCGCTGCCTGTCATCAACAGAGATCGGGATTATATGGACGAGCCCCTGGACGACGGCGGCGAGAGCGAGCGACGCACGGCGGACGCATCGGCCCAGTGGCATGGCCAGCGCCTGGACAAGGTGCTGGTGGCGATGGCCGGCGAGTTCTCGCGCAGCCACCTGCAAGGCCTGATCGAGCAGGGCCATGTGCGCGTGGGCGGCGTGGTGGCGCGCTCGGCCTCGCAGCGTGTGCAGGCCGGCCAGCGCATCGAGGTCGAGCTCGTCGGCACCGAGGAGAGCCGGGCCTTCAAGCCCGAGCCGATGGTGCTGGACATCGTCCACGAGGACGCCGACCTGATCGTCGTGAACAAGCCCGCGGGGCTGGTCGTGCACCCGGCGGCAGGCAACTGGTCGGGAACGCTGCTCAACGGCCTGCTGGCCCACCATGCGGGCGCCAGCCTGCTGCCGCGCGCGGGCATCGTGCACCGGCTGGACAAGGACACCTCGGGCCTGATGGTGGTGGCCAAGACGCTGGTGGCCATGACGGCGCTGGTGCGTGCCATCGCCGAACGTTCGGTGCACCGGCGCTACATGGCGCTGTGCCATGGCGAGCTGTCGGCACGCGCGTTCAGCGTCGACGCGCCGATCGGCCGCGACCCGCAGTCGCGCGTGCGCATGGCGGTGCTCGCCTCGGGCAAGCCGGCGCGCACCGACGTCGAGCGCGTGGCCGTGCGCGATGGCTTCAGCGCCGTGCATTGCACGCTGCACACCGGGCGCACGCACCAGATCCGCGTGCACCTGGCTTCGCGCGGGCACCCACTGGTGGCCGATGCCCTGTACGGCGGCACCCCGGCGCTGGGCATGACGCGCCAGGCCCTGCATGCGCTGCGGCTCGGCTTCGATCACCCGATCGGCGGACAGGCGCTGCAGTTCGAATGCCCGCCCCCGCCGGACCTGGCCACCGCCTGGAAGCAGGTGACGCGCAAAGAATGAGCGCTGCGTGCGCGCGACACCTCGGTGGCGCGCTTGGGTACAATGCCCGCCAGACCCCGAACCGACTGCCTGCGCCAGCGCCATCACCGTGGCCGCGTCGAGAGTCCGGTTGCCGGGCAGTCTGGCGGGCCTGGAGGCTCGCCAGCCCACGCCGCAGCACGATGCGCGGCCAACAGCCAGTTGCAGTGTGTCATCCCGTAGGGTGACGCTCGACACGAGCCCGTAGACCAGCCGGATGCCCCCGGCCGAGGATTTGACAGGATCCATGAACACACAGGATGCGAAGCGCGTCCTCGAGACCGCGCTCATCTGCGCCAGCCAGCCGATGCCCCTGCGCGACATGCGCACCCTGTTCAACGATGAACTGGGCCCGGACACGCTGCGCGCCTTGCTCGACGAACTGACACGCGACTGGGAAAGCCGTGGTGTCGAACTCGTGGCATTGGCCCAGGGCTGGCGTTTCCAGAGTCGGCCCGAGATGCGCGAGTTCCTCGATCGACTCAACCCCGAGAAGCCGCCGAAGTACTCGCGCGCCGTGATGGAAACGCTGGCGATCATCGCCTATCGCCAACCGGTCACGCGCGGTGACATCGAGGACATCCGCGGCGTCACCGTGGCCAGCCAGATCATCAAGCAGCTCGAAGACCGCGGCTGGGTCGAGGCGATCGGCTACCGCGAAGCCCCCGGGCGACCGGCCTTGCTGGCGACGACGCGCCACTTCCTCGACGACCTGGGCCTGGCGAGCCTGGAGCAGTTGCCGCTGCTCGACGGCGCCCCGGCGGCCGGCGCGATGCTGGCCGACGCCCTGCCGGAGCAGGCTTCGCTGATCGACGCCCAAGCCGCGCTGGCGCTCGATGCGCCCGCGGACATGCCCGCCGAGGCGAACGCGGCTGTCGAAACGGGCACGGCTGTCGAAACGGCCGTAGCGGCCGTCGCGGCCGAGACGGTCGAGGCCAGCGTCGATGTGCCCGCAGCCGCCCCCACCCCCCCGAACGATCCCGCTCCCGAGCCTGCGGCCGACGCCGCCCCGATGGAACCTCAAGCATGAACCTGCCGCCCGAGTCACAGCCCGACGCCCCCGACGAGTCGATCGCCCCCGCGAACGACACTGCGACGCCCAAGCCGGCGCGAAAGCGGCGAGCCGTGGCCAAGCCCGCCGAGGCCGATGCCGAACCGGCGACGGAATCCGCGGGCGAGGCGACGCCCAAGCCGCGCCGCCGCAAGGCGCCCGCGACCGTGGTGGCCGAGTCCGGCCCGGAAGCGCCCGCCGTCGCCGCTGCGGCGCCGCTGCCGCCAGCCGCCGAACCGCATCCCGCAGCGCCGCAGGC
>CAZVLY010000126.1:7943-11742 GCA_964628175.1 uncultured Piscinibacter sp.
GCCGCAGGCCGCGCGCGTGGACGAGGGCGACTCCGGCGAACGTGGTGAAGGGGGTGAAGGGGGTGAAGGGTCCGGCGAGGGAAGCGAGCCCGGCGAAGGCGGCGAAGAAGGCGCACGCCGCGGCCGCCGTCGCGGTCGTCGTGACCGCCGTCGCGGTGAAGGCGGCGAACCGGTGACCCCAGAGGCCGCGCAGGCGGCCGCCGCGCAGCGCACCGGAGAAGTCTTTGCCGAGGTGCTCTCCGGCGCTTTCGATGAGGCCGGTGAGGCCATCGCCGAAGTGACGCCCGAGGCGCCGGCCGAAACGGCACCCGAGGCCGTCGAAAGTGCCGAAGCGGGCGAGGCCGCCGAACCTGGCGAGTCCGGCGAAGCCGAACCGCACAAGCGCGTGCTGGCCGCCGAGCCCGATGCGCCGAAACTGCAGAAGGTGCTGGCGCAGTCCGGCGTCGGCTCGCGGCGCGACATGGAGGCGATGATCACCGACGGGCGCATCACCGTGAACGGCGAGCCGGCGCACATCGGCCAGCGCATCTCGTTCGGCGACCGCATCGCTCTGGATGGCAAGCCGGTCAAGGTGCGCATTCAGCAGCCGCCGCCGCGGGTGATCGCGTACCACAAGCCGGTGGGCGAGGTGGTCACCAACGACGATCCGCAGCAGCGGCCGACGGTGTTCCGCCGCCTGCCGCGACTGCAGCACGGCAAGTGGCAGGCGGTGGGTCGGCTGGACATCAACACCGAAGGCCTGCTGCTCTTCACCACCTCCGGCGAACTGGCGAACCAGCTGATGCACCCGCGCTTCGGTGTCGAGCGCGAGTACGCGGTGCGCGTGCTCGGCACGCTCGACAGCGAAGACAAGGCGCAATTGCTCGAGGGCGTTGAGATCGACGGCCAGACGGCCGCCTTCCGCTCGATCGAGGACGGCGGCGGCGAAGGTGCCAACCACTGGTACCGGGTCGTCATCACCGAAGGCCGCAACCGCGAGGTGCGCAAGCTCTTCGACGCCGTCGACCTGACGGTCAGCCGGCTGATCCGCATCCGCTACGGTTGCGTGGTGCTGCCGCGCGGCCTCAAGCGCGGCGTCTGGGTGGATCTGGGCCCGGACGACGTGCGCGCGATCCGTCGCCTCGCCAGCGGGCCGGCCCAGCCGCGCCCCGAAGAGCGTCGCGATGGCCGCAACGAGCCGCGCAACAAGCCGCGCAACGAAGCGCGCGGCGACGCCCGCCCGCCGGCGGGCCGGCCGAACGACCGCGGCGGCCGCGGCGCACCGCCGCCGCAGCGCGGCCGCGGGCCTGCACCGCAGGAAGTGCCGCCGGTGGAAAACCGCGAGCGCGGCGAGTTCGAGGGTGACGAGGATTTCGACATCGATCCGATGAACATCCCGAACCCGCTGGAGCAGACCTTCGACAAGCGCTTCGTGCAGAACCCGCGCAGCCGGGTCGGCGGGCGTGGCTTCGGCCAGGGCGGCGGCGGCTTCGGCCCGGGCGGCAGCAGCCAGCCCACCGGCGGCGGCGCGAAGAAGGGCGGCCCGAAGCAGCCCGACCCGATGCAGACCTCGGTGGGCTACATCGGCGGCGATGCCTTCCATCGCATGAACCGCGGCGGTCGTGGCGGCAGCGGCGGTGGCGGTGGATTCGGCGGCGGCCGCAGCGGCGGCGGGGGCGGCGGTGGTGGTGGCTTCGGCGGCGGGGGTGGGGGCGGCGGCCGGCGTGGCCGCTGAAGCCCTTGCGACACCAGCCTGACGCACTGCGCAAGCTACAATCCGAAACTTTGCCAAGTTATTGATTCAGGAGAAGAATTCATGGCGCTCGAACGCACTCTTTCGATCATCAAACCCGACGCCGTCGCGAAGAACGTGATCGGCCAGATCTACGCCCGTTTCGAGGGCGCGGGCCTGAAGATCGTCGCGGCCAAGATGGCCCACCTCTCGCGCGGCGAAGCCGAGCAGTTCTATGCCGTGCACAAGGCCCGCCCGTTCTTCAAGGACCTGGTGGACTTCATGATCTCGGGCCCGGTGATGATCCAGGCGCTCGAAGGCGAGAACGCCATCGCGAAGAACCGCGAGCTGATGGGCGCCACCGACCCGAAGAAGGCCGAGAAGGGCACCATCCGCGCCGATTTCGCCGACAGCATCGACGCCAACGCGGTGCACGGCTCCGACGCGCCGGAAACGGCTGCCGCGGAAGTGGCGTTCTTCTTCCCTGGCATGAACGTCTACTCGCGCTGATGGCGATGAGCGTGGTCAACCTGCTCGATTTCGACCGGGACGGGTTGACCGCGTTCGTCGAACAGCTCGGCGAGAAGCGCTTTCGCGCCACGCAGCTGTTCCGCTGGATCCACCAGAAGGGCGCGGCGGATTTCGACGCCATGTCCGACCTGGCCCGATCGCTGCGCGACAAGCTGCGCGAGCGCGCCACGGTGCAAGCGCTGCCGGTGGTCAGCGAGCATGTGTCGGCCGACGGCACCGTCAAGTGGCTGTTCGACGTCGGCGCTGGCAACGCGATCGAGACCGTCTTCATTCCCGAGTCCGACCGCGGCACGCTGTGCGTGTCGTCGCAGGCCGGCTGTGCGGTCGGCTGCCGCTTCTGCTCGACCGGGCACCAGGGCTTCAGCCGCAACCTGTCCACCGGCGAGATCCTCGCGCAGCTCTGGCATGCCGAGCACCAGCTGCGCCGGCGCCTGGGCCTGAAGGAAGGCGAACGTGCCGTCACCAACGTCGTGATGATGGGCATGGGCGAGCCGCTGCAGAACTACGCGGCCCTCGTGCCGGCGCTGCGCGCCATGCTCGACGACCACGGCTACGGCCTGTCGCGCCGGCGCGTGACGGTGTCGACCTCCGGGATGGTGGCGATGATCGACCGCCTGCGCGAAGACTGCCCGGTGGCGCTGGCGGTTTCGCTGCATGCCCCCAACGATGCGCTGCGCAACGAGCTCGTGCCGCTGAACCGCAAGGACGGCATCGAGGCGCTGCTCGACGCCTGCGTGCGTTACCTGCCGGCCGCGCCGCGCGACTTCGTGACCTTCGAATACTGCATGCTCGAGGGCGTCAACGACACGCCCGAGCTGGCGCAGGAACTGGTGCGCCTCGTCAAGGGCCGCGTGCCCTGCAAGCTGAACCTGATTCCGTTCAATCCGTTCCCGCAGTCGGGTCTGCTGCGCTCGTCGCCCGAGCGCGTGCAGGCCTTCGCGGCCGTGCTGCTGCGCGCTGGCATCGTGACGACCGTGCGCAAGACACGTGGCGACGACATCGACGCGGCCTGCGGGCAACTCGCAGGCGAGGTGCAGGACCGCACGCGGGTGCACCAGCGTCTGGTGCATGCGCCGGTCAAGGTGGTGCGGCGCATGGCGCCGATGCAGGAGACCAAGGCATGAAGGGCAAGGCCCGATTCCTCGCGCAGCTGATCGTCGGCCTGCTCGCCGTGGCGCTGGTCGGCTGCTCGACCACGGTGTCCACCAGTTCCGGGCCGGTGAGCGACCTGCGCGGCAAGCCCGGTCAGCCCGAGGAAGGCGAAGCCGCGCGCCGCGCACAGGCGCGGCTCGAACTGGCCAGCGCCTACTACACTCGAAATCAGATGGACGTGGCCCTCGAGGAAGTCGACCGCTCGATCGCGGCGGATCCGAACGTGGGAGGGGCTCACAACCTGCGCGGTCTGATCCTGGGCAATCTCGGCCAGGACAGCCTGGCCGAAGAGAGCTTCCGCCGCGCGCTCGCGCTGAATGCGCGCGATGCCGACACGATGCAAAACTATGGCTGGTTCCTGTGCCAGCGCAAGCGTTACGGCGAGGCCAGCGCGCAGTTCACGCA
>CAZVLY010000127.1:0-11711 GCA_964628175.1 uncultured Piscinibacter sp.
CGCGGCCAGTTCACCACCACGCTGGCCGAGGTGCGCACGCGTGCCGACCTGATCGTCTTCGTCGGGGGCCTGCCGACCGCGATCGCGCCGCTGATCCGCGAGCGGCTGGGCATCGGCGACACGCAGGTGCCGCAAAGGCACGTGGTCGTGCTCGGACCCGCGGCCGGCGACGAAGCCACGCTGGCCGCATGGGCCAGCGCCGGCGTGACGGTGGAGGCCATCGCGTTGGAAGGAGACCTGTTCGACACCGTGTCGCTGCTGTGCGCGCTGGTGGCGCAGCGGCTGCTGGCCAGCGCCCCCGCGGCGCTGCAAGCGCTGGCGCAGCGGCTGCAGGCGGCGCGTTATGCCGTGATGGTCGGCGCACCGCCGCGGCTGCCGGCGCAGGGCGCGCTGATCGTCGAGTCGGTGCACCAGACGGTGGGGCACCTCAACCGCAAGACCCGCGCTGCCGCCCTGTGGATCGGCGGTGGCAACGGTGCGGCCACCGCCAACCAGGTGTTCGCCTGGCTGTCGGGGCTGCCGGTGCGATCGCGCGCCGGCCCGCGCGGGCTGGAGCACGAGCCGCTGCGCTTCGGCGCGACCCGCCTGCTCGACGAGGGCGCCGTCGACGCGCTGCTCTGGGTGGCGAGCTTCGATGCGCAATCCGCGCCGCCGGCCACGGCGCTGCCGCTGGTCGTTCTCGGCCATCCGGCGCTGGCGGCGCAATGCCGCCGGCCCGGTGCGGTGTTCATTCCCGTGGTCACGCCGGGCATCGGCAGCGCGGGCCATGTGTTCCGCACCGACGGCACGGTGCTGATGCCGCTGCGCGCGGTGCGGCCCGACGGCCTGCCGAGTGTCGCCGACATCGCGAAACGCCTGCTGCAGGCCTTGCCGAACCGGAGCGCCGCATGAGCAGCATCATGATCCGCGGTGGCCGCGTGATCGACCCGACGAACGGCGTCGACGCCGTGCGCGACCTGGTCGTGCGCGACGGCCGCATCGCGGCCCCGGTGGCCGGCGAGCCGCACGACGAGACCTTCGATGCCAGCGGCTGCGTGGTGATGGCCGGCGGCATCGACATGCACACGCACATCGGCGGCGGCAAGGTCAACCTCGCGCGCATGCTGATGGCCGAGGACCACCGCGACGGCGCCAATCCGATCGCGCTGCCCGACAACCTGCTCGAGCTCGCCTCCTGCGGCAACTGCGCGCCGGGCACGCTGGCCACCGGCTACCGCTACGTCGAGATGGGCTACACCGCGGCCTTCGAGCCGGCGATGGTGCCGAGCAATGCGCGCCATGCCCACATGGAGATGGGCGACGTGCCGGTGCTCGACCACGGCGCCTACGTGATGCTCGGCAACGACGAGCTGTTCCTGCAACTGCTCGCCGAAGGCGGCCCCGACGCGAAGAACTTCTCGCAGCTGCGCGACTACACCGCGTGGACCATCCAGGCCAGCAAGGCGATGGGCGTGAAGGTCGTCAACCCGGGCGGCATCTCGGCCTTCAAGTTCAACCAGCGCAAGCTCGACGTGAACGAGCAGCACGCGCACTGGCAGGTCACGCCGCGCCAGGTGCTGCACACGCTGGCGCGCGCGCTGAAGGAGCTCGGCGTGCCGCACCCGCTGCACATCCACGGCAGCAACCTCGGCGTGGCCGGCAACATCCGCTCCACGCTGGAGACCATCGAGGCGCTCGAGGGCCTGCCTGCGCACCTGACGCACATCCAGTTCCACGCCTACGGCACCGAGGGGCCGAAGAAGTTCTCTTCGGCGGCGCAGCAGATCGCCGAGGCCGTCAACGCCAACCCGCAGATCAGCATCGACATCGGCCAGGTGATGTTCGGCCAGACCGTCACCGCCTCGGGCGACACGATGCGCCAGTACGCGCAGTCCGACCTCGCCAACCCGCGCAAGTGGGTCGGCGCCGACATCGAGGGCATGGCCGGCTGCGGCGTCGTGCCGTTCCGCTACCGCGAGCAGAGTTACGTGAATGCGCTGCAGTGGGTGATCGGCCTCGAGATCTTCCTGCTCGTGAACAACCCCTGGCAGGTGGTGCTCACCACCGACCACCCGAACGGCGGGCCCTTCACCAGCTACCCGCATCTCATCCGCCTGCTGATGGACCGCAGCTTCCGCGAGGAGCAGCTGGCCAAGCTGCACCCGGAGGTGGTGTCGCAGTGCGCGCTGCGTTCGATCACGCGCGAGCTGACGCTCGACGAGATTGCGGTGATGACCCGCTCCGGCCCCGCGAAGCTGCTCGGCCTGCCCGACCGCGGCCAGCTCGGCGTGGGCGCGGCGGCCGACATCGCCATCTACCGCGAGCAGGCCGACCGCGAGGCGATGTTCCGCGTGCCCGAGCGTGTCTACAAGGACGGTCTGCTGGTCGCGAAGCACGGCACGCTGACCGCCACGCCGGTGGGCGGCACGCATTTCGTCGAGCCGGGCTACGACACGGCGATCGAGAAGACGCTGCGCAAGCACTGGGACGAGCACGGCGCGATCCACTTCGACAACGTCGCCATCACGCACGACGAGCTGTGCAGTTGCTGCAACGGCGGGCGGCTGCTGCCGGCCGAGTGCTTCACCGGGAGTGAGGCATGAACCGCAACGGCGTCGTCATCGACGAGACCTTTGCCGAGGCCTTCCCGATGAAGGCCACGCGGCTCGTCATCACCGCGCACACCATCGAGTGGGCCAGCCACGCGGCGGTGGCGGCCACCGGCTTCGCCACCTCGGTGATCGCCTGCGGCTGCGAGGCCGGCATCGAGCGCGAGATCCCGCCCACCGAGACGCCCGATGGCCGACCCGGCATCGCGGTGCTGATCTTCTCGATGTCGGGCAAGGAACTCGCCAAGCAGATCGAGCGCCGCGTCGGGCAATGCGTGCTGACCTGCCCGACGACCGCCGTCTATGCCGGCATCGACGAGGGCGAGGCGGTGGCGCTGGGCAAGAACCTGCGCTTCTTCGGCGACGGCTGGCAGATCAGCAAGATGATCGCCGGCAAGCGCTACTGGCGCGTGCCGGTGATGGACGGCGAGTTCGTCGCGCAGGAGACCACCGCGGTGGTCAAGGGCGTGGGCGGCGGCAACCTGCTGCTGCTCGCGCGCGACACCGATGCCGCGCTCGCCGCAGCCGAAGCGGCAGTGGCGGCGATGAAGAAGCTGCCCAACGTGATCATGCCCTTCCCGGGCGGTGTGGTGCGCTCCGGCTCCAAGGTCGGCAGCAAATACCCGGCGCTCGGGGCCTCGACCAACGATGCCTTCTGCCCGACGCTCGTCGGCCTCGCGCCGAAGACCGAGCTGACCAGCGAGACCCGCTGCGTGATGGAGATCGTCATCGACGGACTCACCGAGGCCGATGTGGGCGCGGCGATGCGCGTGGGCATGGAAGCGGGCATCGCGCTCGGCGCCGCCGGCGGCCTGCTGCGCATCTCGGCCGGCAACTACGGCGGCAAGCTCGGGCCCTTCCATTTCCACCTGCACAAGCTGATGTCCGGGAGCGCTTCATGAGCGGCTTCACGCTGAAGGCGAGGGCGGCGGCGCCGCTGCGGCTCGATCTGCGCGGCCTCACGCCCGTTGCGCTCGCGACGCTCTCGGCGGCCGAGGTCGAGCGCCTCGAGATCGCCCACGGCAACGCACTCGTGCCGCTGGCCGAGTTCTTTCAGGTCGCGTCACGCAGCGACGACACGCTGGTGTTCGCCGGTGACCTGTCGCGCGCCGACCGCATCGGCTGGCAGATGGACGGCGGCACGCTGATCGTCGACGGATCGGCCGGCGACTACGCCGGCGCGGGCCTGCGTGCCGGCGAGATCACGGTGAAGGGCGATGCCGGCGCGCTGGCCGCCTGCGAGATGGCCGGCGGCACGCTGCGCATCGCCGGCTCGGTGGGGGATTTCGCGGCCAGCACCTTGCCCGGCAGCATGGACGGCATGCGCGGCGGCACGCTGATCGTCGGCGGCCACGCCGGCGCGCGTTTCGGCGACCGCATGCGACGTGGTTCGGCGCTGATCTTCGGCGATGCGGGTGACTTCCTCGCCTCGCGCATGGTCGCCGGCACCATCGCGCTGGCCGGCCGCGCCGGGGCCCACGCGGGGTTCGGCATGCGCCGCGGCAGCGTGGTCTTCGCCGGGCCCGCGCCGGGGGTATCGCCCACCTTCGTGCCGGCGGTGGCCGGCGCGCCTGTATTCTGGCAACTGCTGGCGCGCGATCTGGCGCAGCACGGCGGGCCGTTCGCCACGCTCGCCTCGAGCGGCATCGATCGCCAGCTCGGCGACGTGGCCGCCGGCGGCAAGGGCGAGCTGATCCTCGTCCGCTGACATTCCTTTTTTCTACCGAAGCACCATGAGCAACGACTACCTCTTCCACGCCGGCGAAGCCACCGTGCTGGCCGCCGACGGCCAGTTCACCGACGCGATGCCCGAGATCCTGATCGGCCGCACCAGCGGCCCGGTCGGCCAGGCCTTCGCCGCCATGATGGCGCAGAGCAAGGGCCACACGGCGATGTTCGCCATCCGTGCCTGCAACCAGCTGGTGCGCCCGGCCACCATCACCGTGCCCAAGGTGACGCTGAAGGACACGGCCAACATCGACCTGTTCGGCGGCGTGGTGCAGAGCGCCACCGCCGACGCGGTGATCGACAGCGTGATCGAGGGCGTGATCCCGAAGTCGCTGGCCAACGAGCTGTGCATCATCAGCCTGGTGTGGATCGACCCGCGCTGCGCGAAGGACCCGAACCTCGACAAGAAGGACATGTACCGCACCAACTACGAGGCGACCAAGCTCGCCATCAAGCGGGCGCTGAACAA
This sequence comes from uncultured Piscinibacter sp., assembly GCA_964628175.1. Classification (GTDB taxonomy): domain Bacteria; phylum Pseudomonadota; class Gammaproteobacteria; order Burkholderiales; family Burkholderiaceae_C; genus Piscinibacter. Next base: position 4,786 of record CAZVLY010000127.1, read on the forward strand.
CGAACCGTCGATCGAGGAACTGATCGCCAACCGGCACAAGATCAAGCACGACATGGACGACTGGTCGTGAAATGGGTCCCCCCCGGAGCGCTCACGCGCTCCCCCCAGGGGGCGCCGCCAGCGGCCCGGCGAAGCCGGTTCCGCGGCGGCCGCTGGATGGGGTGAGGCTCGCGATGGTCTGCGCGCTGCTGGACGACCGCGACGCAATCGAATCGCACCCCACGAGTCGGCTCTACGCCGGCTTCGTGCGCGAGCATCGCTGCACCAACCCTGCCGAGCTGGACACCACGTGGGCCGCGGTTGAAGCCGACCAGCGGGCCGGCCTGCACGCGCTGCTGCTGGCCGACTACGAATGGGGCGCGCGGCTGCTGAAGGCCGGCCACGACGGGCTCGCGCCGGCCGACCGCGGATCGCTGCGCGTGCTGATGTTCGAGTCCTGCGATCGGCTCTCGCATGCGCAGGCCGGACGCTGGCTTGCCGACCAGCCCGAGGCCGCGGGCCCGGCCGGCACGATGCACCTGCAGCCCAGCGTCGACCGTGCCGAGTTCAGCGACGCGATCGCGCGCATCCACGAGGCGATTGCGGCCGGCGAGACCTACCAGGTCAACTACACCTACCGGCTGCACGGGCAGATGTTCGGCTCGCCGCTGGCGCTGTACCGGCGGCTGCGTGAACGGCAACCCGTGGCCTACGGCGCGTACATCGTGCTGCCGGAGGGCGGCGACACCACGCATGTGCTGTCCTGCTCGCCCGAGCTCTTCGTTCGTGGTGAAGCGGGCGTGGTGACCGCCCGGCCGATGAAGGGCACCGCCTCGCGTTTCAGCGCGCCCGAGGGCGACAGCGAGACGGCGCGCATGTTGTCGCTGGACATCAAGAACCGCGCCGAGAACCTGATGATCGTCGACCTGCTGCGCAACGACCTCGGTCGCATCGCGCAGATCGGCTCGGTCAAGGTGCCCGAGCTGTTCGCCGTCGAGCCCTATTCGACGGTGTTCCAGATGACTTCGACGGTGCAGGCGCGGCTGCGTCCGGAGATCGGCTTCGCCGACCTGCTGCGCGCCGTGTTTCCCTGCGGCTCGATCACCGGCGCGCCCAAGCACCACACCATGCAGCTGATCGCCGGCCTGGAGAGCACGCCGCGCGGCCTGTACTGCGGCGCCATCGGCTGGCTCGATGCGCCGCGCGAGGGCCAGCGCTGCGGCGACTTCTGCCTGTCGGTGGCGATCCGCACGATCACGCTCGGGGCTTCTCGGGACGACGGCTTGCGGCCGCTGCGGCTGGGCGTCGGCGCCGGCATCGTCAAGGACAGCCGCGCCGACGACGAGTTCGACGAGTGCCGGCTGAAGGCGCGCTTCCTCACCGGCCTGCCGCCAGGTTTCGAACTGTTCGAGACCGTGCTCTGCACGGTCGCCGGCGAACTCCCGCGGCTGCAGCGTCACCTCGATCGGCTGTCGCGCAGCGCGGCCGCACTCGGCTTCGAGTGCGACGAGGACGCTGCCCGCGCGCTGCTCGAAGCGGCTGCGGCCGAGCGCTGCGCCACGCCGCGCCGCCTGCGTCTCGCGCTCGCGCACGACGGTCGCCTGGCGCTCACGCAAGCCGCACTCTCACCCTTGCCCGAGGGCGAGGTGACGCTTCGCATCGCCACCCAGCGTGTTCCCGACGCGAACCCGCTCGCCGCCCACAAAACAACGCTGCGCGCGCTCTACGATGCCGGCGTGCGCGAGGCCGAGCGCGAGGGCGCCTTCGACAGCCTCTTCTTCAGCGAGAGCGGCTGGCTCGTCGAAGGCGGGCGCAGCTCGGTGTTCGTGAAGCTGCAAGGCCGCTGGTACACGCCGCCGCTGGCCGACGGTGCGCTGCCCGGCGTGATGCGCGCGGTGCTGCTGGGCGACGCGGCCCTCGGCGCCCGCGAACGCCGCCTGACCCGCGACGACCTCGACCAGGCGCAGGCCGTGATGGTCTGCAACGCGCTGCGCGGCGCGCTGCCGGCGCGCCTGCTGCACACCGACGAGGTCACGTGAAGATCGCGCTGTTCGACCTCGACCACACGCTGATCCCCTTCGACAGCGGCATGGCCTGGACGCGCCACCTGGTGCGCGAAGGCGCGCTCGACGCAGCGGCGGAGCAGCGCTACCTCGACTTCTGCCACCAGTACGTGGCCGGCACGCTGGACATCCATGCCATGCACCGCGCCAACATGGCGCCGCTGGCGGCCTTCGCGGCCGGGCAGCTGCAGGCCTGGCGCGAGGACTTCGCGCGCGAAATGCAGACGCTGCTGCCGCCGGGGATGCGCGCGCTGGTCGAGCGTCACCGTGCGCAGGGCGACCTGTGCGCGATCGTCACCGCCACCTCGCGCTGGGTGGCCGAGCCCTTCGCGCTCGGCTTCGGCATCGAGCACCTGCTGGCCACCGAGGCCGTGATGTCGCAAGGCCGGCCCGGCACCGAGATCGACGGCCTGCCCTGTTTTCGCGAGCACAAGCTCACGAAGGTCGAGGCCTGGCTGGCAGGGATGGGTGCGCCGCCGCTGGCCCAGGCCACGGCGTCCTGGTTCTATTCGGATTCGGCCAGCGACCTGCCGCTGCTGCAGGCGGTGCGGCATCCGGTGGCGGTGCGCCCCGATGCCCGATTGCGTGCACATGCCCTGGCCGCCGGCTGGCCCGTGCTCGACAGCCTTTGATTGCCCTCAAGTAGTGCGTCATTTCTGTCGATAGCCGCGGTCAGACCCCGGTCACAGTGCCGGGGATGGGGTCGAGCAGTCCGTCGGCCGTGGCGAACCCATGGTGGGAGACAAGCATGGATTGGATACGCAACATCAGCCTGGTGCGCCGGGTGGTGATCGGCTTCACGGTGATGGCCGCCTGGTCGGCGTCGCTCGGCGCGGCTGCGGTCTGGGCCTTGCCCAGCGGTCAGGTCGCGTGGGCGATCGGCGCCGCGGCGGCGGCAGGGTGCGCCGTCGCGCTGCTGGCCGGCTGGATGATCCGATCGAGCATCAAGGACTCCGTGGAGTCCACGGTCGAGGCGGTGGTCCGCATCGCCGGCGGTGACCTCGAGACCAAGATCGAGTCGCCGGGCAAGGACGAGATCTCCTGGCTGCGTGCCGAGCTGAACGGCATGCGCAAGAAGCTGCGCAAGATGGTGCTCGAAGTCCGCGAGACGGCAGAGGGCGTGAACACCGCCTCGGCCGAGATCGCCTCGGGCAACACCGACCTGTCGTCGCGCACCGAGAGCCAGGCCAGTGCGCTGCAGCAGACCGCCAGTTCGATGCAGCAGCTCGCCGGTTCGGTGCGCAGCAACGCCGAGAACACCCACAAGGCGCGCGAGGAAGTCGCGCAGTCCAGTTCGGTGGCGGCACGCGGCGCGCAGACCATGCAGGACGTGGTGTCGCGCATGGGCGAGATCCATTCCAGCGCCACGCGCATCGGCGAGATCGTCGGCGTGATCGACGGCATCGCCTTCCAGACCAACATCCTCGCGCTGAATGCGGCCGTCGAGGCAGCGCGTGCCGGCGAACACGGCCGCGGCTTCGCGGTGGTGGCCTCCGAGGTGCGTGCGCTGGCCCAGCGCAGCTCCACCGCGGCGCGCGAGATCAAGACGCTGATCGGCGACTCCACCGCCAAGGTCGACGCCGGCTCGAAGCTGGTCGACGACGCCGGCCACACGATGCAGGAGATCCTCGACAGCGTGAAGCGCGTGTCGACGCTGATCGGCGAGATCGCCGATGCCGGCGAGTCGCAGAGCAGCGGCATCGCCGAGATGAACCAGGCGGTGGCGCAGATCGACACGATGACGCAGCAGAACGCCGCGCTCGTCGAGCAGCTCGCCGCCGCGGCGCAGTCGCTGCAGGGTCAGTCCGGGCGGCTCAGCAGCTCGATGGGTTCATTCCGCGTCGCTGCCTGAGCCCGCGCCGCCCTGCGCGGCACGCAGCGAGGCCATCCGCTTGCGCGTGCCGGGGTGGGTGGCGGTGTCGCGCTGCACGCCGGTCTGCGTGAAGATCGCGAACGCGTCCTGCGGTGGCCGGCCCAGCGTGCGCAGCACCTGCGCCGCATAGGCGTCGGCCTCGAACTCCTGGCGGTGCGACAGCCCCGAGGCCTCGCGGCCGAGCTGCCCGGCCACCGGGTCGGTGGTCTGCGGCGTCACCTCGCCGGGCACCCAGCGCCGGTACACCTGGCCCATCTGCAGCCAGTGGCGGCTGGCCACGTGGCCGAGTTCGTGCGCCAGCACGAACAGGCGCGCCCCTTCGGGCAGGTCGGCCAGCGATTCGTTGGCGACGACGATGTGGCCGTGCATCGTTTCGGCGATCGTCTCGCCGCGGATCACCCGCAGTTCGACCGGCAAGTCGGTCGGCAAGGCTTGCCGCAATTGCTGGAAGCTGGCTCGCACCGCTTCGGCCCGCGGGCCGTCGGCTGCCGGCACCATGGCGTCCAGGCGTTGCTGCTGCGAGCGACGCAAGACGTCGACGATGTCCTCGCCACGGGCCGGGCCGGCGAGCGCGAGGCCGAGAAGTGTCAGCTGGAGCCACCGCATGTTGCACCTCCGTGGGGCGGAACAGGGTGGAACCGCCTATGCGGTAGGGCATCGCAACAAGCATGCCCGCTTCAGGGTTAACCCTGAATTTCCGGGTGATTGCGGGTCAGATCTGGATCAGGCCCCATTGCAGGGCCACCAGCGTCAGCTCCGACTGGTTGCTGGCGCCCAGCTTCTGCTTCACGTGGTACAGGTGGGTGCCCACCGTGCTGGGCGAGAGCTTCAGGTTCTCGGCGATCTGCGCGACGCTCTGGCCGCGGGCGAGCTGGATGAACACCGAGAACTCGCGCTCGCTGAGCGTCTGCGCCGGGCTGGTGTCGCCCTTGACCTGGGCCATCGCCAGCGAGCGCGCCGTCTGCGCGTCGACGTAGGCTTCGTGGCGCGAGACGGCGGTCACCGCGGCGATCAGCGCATCCGGTGCGCTGCGCTTGGTCAGGTAGCCCAGGGCGCCGGCGCGCAGCACGCGCTGGGGATGCGCCGTGTCCTCGTGCGCCGAGAGGGCCAGGATGCGCACCTTCGGGTCCTGCGCGACCAGCCGCCGCACCGCCTCGAGGCCGCCCATGCCGGGCATGGACAGGTCCATCACCACCACGTCGGGCGACACGCGGGCGTATTCGGCGCAGGCCTGCTCGCCGTTGTCGAGTTCGGCCACCACCTCCACCTGCGCATCGGCCAGCAGCATGCGAAAGCCCATGCGCACCAGCGCATGGTCGTCGACGAGCATCACGCGGATCATCCGTTCTCCGGGTTCAAGGGCAGGCGCACCGTGAGTCGGGCGCCATGCGGTTCGACGGGTTCGAGCGCCAGCGTGCCGTGCAGGCTCTCGACACGTTCGGTGAGCCAGCGCAGGCCGTAGTGGCCGTGGCGTGGCAGGCCTTGTGCCGGCAGGCCGACGCCATCGTCGTGCAGCGTGAGTTGCACCGCATCGGCGCTGCCGGCGACCTCGAGGACGATGCGGGCGGCCTGGCCATGGCGCAGTGCGTTGGTGATGCCTTCCTGCGCGGCGCGGTACAGGGTCAGCGCGGCCTCCGCCGGCAAGCGGGCGGGGCCCAGGTCCACGCGCATCTCCAGCATCAGCCCGGCGTGGCTGCGCCGCGAGCGCTCGACCAGGTCGCCCAGCGCATCGGCCAGGCCGAAGTTGTCGAGCACCAGCGGCGTGAGCCGCGGGATGATGCCGTGCATCGCGTCGTACAGGCGCGAGGACTCGTCGGCGATGACGCGCGCGGCCTGCGCCGCCTGCGGGTCGCTGCCGGCCGTGCGCTGCGCGATCGACAGCGCCATGCTGCGCATCGCGGTGACCGACTGGCCCAGCTCGTCGTGCAGCTCGCGCGCGATCATGCGGCGCTCCTGCTCGATGTGGTGGTCGATCCAGCGTGTCAGCTCGCGGCTGTCGGACAGCTGCGCCTCGGCGCGCACCGCGCGCCGCTCGGTCTCGATGTGGCCCTGCAGCTCGCCGACCATGCGGTTGAAGGCCGCACCGATGGCGCCGGCCTCGCGACCGGGCAGAGGCGGCAGGGCGACGTCGAAGCGGCCGCCCTGCAGTTCGTTCAGCGCGCCGACGATCTGCCCGAAGGGCCGCAGCGTGCGGCCCACAAGCCAGAACACCAGGGCGTTGACGGCCACCAGCAGGGCGGCCGCGCCGCCGGCGAGCAGCACCACGTAGTCCCAGGCGTCGACGGCCGCGCGCGAGGCGTTGGCGCGCACCTCCAGCTTGCCGTCGGGGAAGGCGATCGACTGCACCGAGACCGGCGGCGAGATCAGTGCCTCGAACCAGGCCGGCGCGTCGCGGCCCGCCTTGTAGGGCGAAGGCGGCGAGCGGTACAGCTCCACGCCCTGCGCGTCGTACAGCGTCACGTCGTTCGAGCGGATGCGGCCGATGCCCTGCAGGAAGCTGAGCATCGCCGGCGTGCCCTGCGCCGCATAGCGCCAGGCGGTGCGGTCGAGCAGCTGGCTGGCCACGCGGTTGGCGGCGACCACCTCCTCGTGCACCGACTCGCGCATGCTGCGCAGCTGCAGGGCCAGCACTGCGGCCATGAACAGCACGGTCAGCGCGCCGACGATGAGGTTGATCTTCAGGCGCAGCGTCATGCCGGCACCCTGAAGTCGCGGTGCACCGCGAAGTGGTCGAGCGCCGCGACCGTGGCGCCGGCCATCGCCGGGTGCGCCGGATCGTGCCCGCCTTCGTCGACCCACTGCAGCGTGGCCTGCGGCAGGCGCTGGTGCAGGGCGATCGCGCCCTCGGCGGGGCAGATGCGGTCGTCGCGGGCGTGCAGGAGCAAGGTGGGCACGCGGGGCACGGCCTCGCAGCGCTCCAGCAGCGTGGGCGCTTGCAGCCAGCAGCCGTGCACGAGGTAGTGGGCCTGCACGCGCAGGCGATCGACCTGGAAAGCCAGCGCTTCGCCGCT
>CAZVLY010000128.1:0-11702 GCA_964628175.1 uncultured Piscinibacter sp.
ACCAAGAAGCTGGCCGACCTGAAGGAAGCCAACGCCCCGGTGGCCGAGGTGCAGGCGGCCGAGAAGGCGCTCGCCGCGGTGCCGGCCAACGAAGCCGAAGCCAAGAAGGCCTGGACGGCGGCCAAGGCCGCCAACCTGGCCCGTGCGAAGCCGCTGGGCGGCATGCCCAACCACGCGCAGGTGTTTGCCGGGGACCCGAACGGCGACGAGAAGGCGCAGAAGGAGTTCGACGTCTCCCGGCGCAACTTCCTGGCCCTGGTGTTCTGCCTGATGGTGGGGACGGCCGCGCTGCCCCACATCCTGATGCGCTACTACACCACGCCGTCAGTGAAGGAGGCGCGCGAGTCGGTGTTCTGGAGCTTGTTCTTCATCTTCCTGCTGTACTTCACGGCGCCGGCCCTGGCCGTGCTCGTCAAGTACGAGGTCTTCAACGTGCTGGTGGGCACGCCGTTCGACCAGTTGCCACGCTGGATCACCAGCTGGTCGAAGGTCGATCCCACGTTGCTGTCGGTGATCGACATCAACAAGGACGGCATCTTCCAGCTCGGCGAGATGAGAATCGGCGGCGACATCATCGTGCTGGCCACGCCGGAAATCGGTGGCCTGCCCTACGTGGTGTCGGGCATGGTGGCGGCGGGCGGCCTCGCGGCGGCCCTGTCGACCGCCGACGGCCTGCTGCTGACGATCGCCAACGCGCTGTCGCACGACCTCTACTACAAGATGATCGACCCGAACGCGCCCACGGCTCGCCGGGTGATGATCTCCAAGATGCTGCTGCTCGTGGTGGCCCTGTGCGCAGCGGCGGTGGCGGCGCAGAAACCGGCGGACATCCTGTTCCTGGTCTCGGCGGCGTTCTCGTTCGCGGCAGCCGCGTTCTTCCCGGCCCTCGTGCTGGGTGTGTTCTGGAAGCGGGCCAACAGGTGGGGCGCTTCGCTGGGCATGATCGCCGGGCTGGGCACGACCTTCTACTACATGGTCACGACCCAGCCCTGGCTGCGCGGCGTGTTCGGCGTCACCTCGCCGGTGCAGCTGTGGTGGGACATCCAGCCAATCTCCGCCGGCCTGTTCGGCGTGCCGATCGGCTTCCTGGTGATCCTGGTCGTCAGCCTGCTGACGCCGGCGCCGAGCAAGGAGACGCAGGAACTGGTGGAGCACGTGCGCTACCCCGACCTGCGCCTGAGCAAGGCCTGATGAAGTTCTGACGCTTCGATCTTGAAGCGAGGGCCCCGTCCGACAGGACGGGGCCCTTTTTCGTGGGCGAGGTCAAGGCGCCATCCGCTCGAAGGCACTCAGAATCCATCGACGGCAAGTGAACACTTTTTCCGATGAACGGAAACCTCGCCATTTGGCTCGAGTTCGCGGCCTGCGTCGGCGTGATCGGCATCGCCGGTGCGCGTCTCGTGCGCTATGGCGACGCGCTGGCCGCGCTCAGCGGGATGTCGCGCAGCTGGATCGGCATGATCCTCATGGCGACCGTCACATCCCTGCCCGAGCTGGTGACGGGGCTCAGCGCGGTGACCGTCGCGTCCAACCCGGACATCGCAGTCGGCGACGCGCTCGGCAGCACCGTCTTCAATCTCGCCTTGCTCGCTCTGGCGGAGCCGGTCCTTCGCAACGGTGGCCTGTACAGCGCGGCCAGCAGGCATCATGTGTTCACGGCGGCTGCGGGTGTCGTGATGCTCGGCCTGGTGCTGCTTGCACTCGGCGCCGTTCGATTCGCACCCGGCTGGGCGTTTGGCCACGTGAGCGTGTTCAGCGTGGTCTTGATGGCCGTCTACGGCCTTGCCATGGCGGCCATGTACAGGATCGAACGACGCAGCATGGCCGAGCGGGCGCCCGGGGCCGCCGGCATGTCGCCGCGAAAGGCGCTCGGCGGCTACGCGCTGGCGGCCATGTTCATCATCGTGGCCGGCATCTGGCTCCCGCTGGTCGGCGTGCAGTTGGCACGACTCATGGGATGGTCCGATTCGTTCGTCGGAACCCTCTTCGTCGCGCTGGCCACCTCGATGCCGGAACTGGCGACGACGCTCGCCGCGCTGCGCATCGGGGCGGTCGACCTCGCCCTGGGCAACATCCTGGGCAGCAACCTGTTCGACCTGCTCATCATCGCGATCGATGATGTCGCTTACCTGAAAGGGCCCCTCTTTCGCGACCTGTCTTCGGCCCATGTCGCAACCGGCCTGATCGCGGCCGTGATGAGCAGCGTGGTGTGCGTCGCCCTGCTTCGACCTCCGCGTCCGCGGCTTCCCGCCGCGCTGTCCTGGGCGGGCCTCTCGCTGCTCGGGCTCTACCTCCTGAACGCATCAGCCCAGTACCTCCATCGACCCTAGTTCCGGCCCTCCCGATGCCGGCATGACGGCCGACAATCGAACGAATGTCAGCGCCCGGAATGGATCCCTCTGCAACCAGACTCGGGCGCCCTGCCTGGCTGGTCGGTTTCGCCTACGTGTTCGTCTTCCTGCTGCTGGACTGGGTCAGCTACATCCGACCGTTCCAGGGCCTGAACATCACGCCGTGGAACCCGCAGCCGGCGCTGGCGGTCGCGCTGCTGCTGGGCAACGCGCGCTGGCTCTGGCTGGTCTGGCTCAGCCTGCTGACCGCCGAACTCGCCGTGCGCGGCGTTCCGTCGGACTGGTTCGTCGCGCTCGCGGCGACCGCGGCACTTGCCCTGTCGTATGCCGCCATCGCACGGGCCATGCAGACCCGACTCGACCGCTCCCTGGCGCTGGCCAGGCGCCGCGACCTGATCTGGTTCACCGGCATCGTGGTCGCCGGTGCCCTCGTGAGCGGCATCGTCTATGTGTGCACCTTCGCGGTCGCCGGACTGGGCCCGAGCGGCAGCCTGCTCGAGGCCATCGTCCGCTACTGGGTCGGCGATGCGGTCGGCATGGTGGTGCTGTTGCCGATCCTGCTGGTGGTCATGGACCCGCTGCGTCGGGCTGCATTGTCCGCGACGATGAGGAGCTGGGACTGGTGGCTGATCGCCTTGCTGATCACCGCGTTGCTCGCCGTCGTCTTCGCTCGCGACGACCGTGACCACTTCAAGTTCTTCTATCTGCTCTTCCTGCCGGTGGTCTGGGCATCGGCCCGGCTCGGCCTGCCCGGCGCGGTTTCGGCGGCCGGGCTGACGCAGGTCGGGTTGATCATCGCCGTCCAGTCCGCCCCGAATCCCGACCTCACCGTCTTCGAGCTTCAGGTGCTCATGGCGGCCGTGACGATGACTGGTCTGCTGCTCGGCGTGGCTGTCGACGAACGCGAACGAGCCGCAGCGGAGCTCAAGGGCAGCCTTCGGCTCGCCGCAGCCGGGCAGATGGCGGCCGCCCTCGCGCACGAGTTGAGCCAGCCGCTGACGGCGCTGAACAGCTATGCCGACGCGTCGCGCCTGATCACCGCCGCCACCGGCATGTCGGACGAGCAACGACTGGCTCGGTTGGCCGACGTGTCGGGCCGGATGGCCGACGACGCGTTGCGCGCCAGCGCCGTGGTCAAGCGCCTGCGGGACTTCTTTCGCACCGGCAGCACGCAGCTTCTGCCCGTCGCGGTGACACCGCTGGTGAGCGAAGTGGTCGAGGCGAACGCGCGCCGGGCCGAAGCCCTCGGCGTCCGGATCGTGTGCGACGTCGACGTCGGCCTGCGCGAAGTCCGCATGGACAGCGTGCAGATCGCCGTGGTCCTGCGCAACCTCGTCGCGAATGCCCTGGACGCAGCCACGAGCGGCCAGGAGTCGCGCCAGGTTCGAGTGCGCGCCCGGGAGCGCAAGGGCATGCTGCTGGTGGAAGTCCAGGACAGCGGCGGCGGGGTGACGACCGCCAGGCTGCAATCGCTGTTCGAGGCCGGGCCCTCGGACAAGCCCGGCGGCATGGGCGTCGGGCTGAGCATCTGCCGGGCCATCGTCGAAGCCCATGGCGGTGCGCTGTGGGCCGAGCCCGGCCCTGGCGGACACTTCTGCTTTACCCTTCCGGTCGGCGATTCCCAGGACCCAGGAGCGCAACACCATGCACCATGACACCGTCTTCATCGTCGATGACGACCCATCGGTGCGCGATTCGCTGTCGCTGCTGCTGAGCCTGCGCGGCTACACCACGGCCACGTTCGCCAGCGCCGAGGACTTCCTCTCCGCGATCCAGCCCGCGTGGCGGGGCTGCGTCGTGCTCGACATCCGCATGCCGGGCATGTCCGGCCTCGAACTGCAGCACTGTCTGCGCGACGCCGGGCCCACCTTGCCGGTGATCGTCATCACCGCGCACGGCGACGTTGCGGCGGCTCGCCAGGCGTTCCTGGCCGATGCCGTCGACTTCATCGAGAAGCCGTTCGATGGCGAGCAACTGCTCGCGGCGATCGAGACGGCCCTGGCAGGATTGCGCACCGTGGCAAACCTCCAGGAGCCGGTGCTGCGCGCATCACCGGCAACGCCGCTGTCCGCGCGCGAACGCGAAGTCATGTCGCTGATGGTGAAGGGCCTGCACAACCGGCGCATCGCCGAAGCGCTGGGCATCAGCCCGCGCACCGTGGAAGTCCACAAGGCGCGCGTCATGGAAAAGCTGGGCGTCAAGAACCTGGTCGACCTCGTGCGCCTGGTCGACCAGGGGCGAGCCTGAGGCCTTCGGCCGCCGGCCCAGAGTGCCCGTACGGGCTGAACCGTACGGTGGCGCGCGAATAGCCCGCCTGGCCCCCAGCGCCTAGTCTCCCGCGTGGAGGAGGCTGGGTGTGCGCGCAACCGATACTGCAATCACGACGATCCCACCGCGACGTCCTGTCGCGGCGGAACGATGAACCGGCTGTGGCCGATCTTGTTGCCTGAACTGCGCCGGTTTCCGGCGTGCGAGCAAGACGAGGCCCTGAAGGCCGCGCGCGGCACCGACCTCGACATGCTGGAGCTGCTGGGCATGGCAGCCGGGCTGATCGCGGTGACCGCGCTCACCCGCTACAGCGTGGCCGACGCGAGCCTGTCGACCCGCTTCGGCGCGGCCGTGCTCAACTTCGCGCTGGCGCTGCCGCTGCTGGTGGTCTTTCTCGGCCCCTTCCACGTTCGCCGGCTGCGTCGCGGCCTGCGTGATCGACTGCAGCGGCGGGGGCGCCCATGACCACCATCCAGATGGTGGGTGCGGGCCTCTTCGCCGTGGCCCTGGTCCACACCTTCTCGACCAAGTTCTTCGAGCGCATGGCGCATCGCCGGCCCGACCATGCCGGCATCTGGCATCTGCTGGGCGAAGTGGAAGTCGTGTTCGGCTTCTGGGCGATGGTGCTCGTCGTGGTGATGATGGCCACGCAGGGGCGCGAGACGGCGACGGCGTACCTGGACTCGCGCAACTTCACCGAGCCCATGTTCGTCTTCGCGATCATGGTCATCGCCGGCAGCCGCGCCGTGCTGCAGATGGCGCGCGACAGCGTCCACACGATCGCCCGCTTCGTCCCGCTGGGCGGTGGCATGTCCTTCTACTTCGTGGCGCTGGCGTTCGTTCCCTTGCTGGGTTCGCTCATCACCGAGCCGGCGGCGATGACGCTGGCGGCCATGATGCTCAGGGACCGCATCTTCAGCGTCGGGGGCGTCTCGCAGAAGCTCAAGTACGCAACGCTCGGCGTGCTGTTCGTGAACATCTCGATCGGCGGCACGCTCACCCCGTTCGCGGCGCCACCGGTGCTGATGGTCGCGGCGAAGTGGAACTGGGACGTGTGGCACATGCTCGCGCACTTCGGCTGGAAGGCGGCGATTGCGGTCACCGTCAATGCGCTCGTGACGGCGCTGGTGTTTCGGCGCGAGTTGGCCGAGCTGCCGCGCGCCAATGGCGAAAGCGAGGTTCGGCTGCCCGCATGGGTCTGCGCGCTGCACCTGCTGTTTCTCGCCGGCGTGGTCGCCTTCGCACACCACCCGCCGGTCTTCATGGGCCTGTTCCTGTTCTTCATGGGCTTCGCGACCGCGTATCCGAAGTTCCAGGACCGGCTGATCCTGCGTGAAGGCCTGCTGGTGGCCTTCTTCCTGGCCGGCCTGGTGGTGCTCGGCGGGCAGCAGCAGTGGTGGCTCGAGCCCTTGCTGCGCGGCATGGACGCCACCACGGTCTACTTCGGTGCAACCGTGCTCACGGCGGTGACCGACAACGCGGCGCTGACCTACCTCGGCTCGCTCGTCGAGGGCTTGAGCGACGAGTTCAAGTACGCGCTGGTGGCCGGCGCCGTGACGGGCGGTGGCCTGACCGTCATCGCGAACGCACCCAACCCCGCCGGCTTCGCCATCCTTCGCGGCCATTTCGACGACGAAGCCATCCATCCCCTGGGCCTGCTCGTCGCGGCGCTGCCGCCCACGCTGACGGCGGTCCTGGCATTCCAGCTGCTCTGACGGAGGCATCCATGATCGAGGACATCTGGGTCGGTTCGGTGGCGTGGTGGCACACGGTCACGCCGGAGTTCGCCTTCCTGCTCGGCTTGCCGTTCGCGGTGGCTGCGGCCGGATGGGCCGTGGACGGCCTGTGGCGCCATCGGCGCAGCGGCGCCGCATCGGATGGCGGCCTCCCCCCCGGCGACCCCGGGCCTTGATCCAGCGCGCCGCCGGGCAGGCGGCCGCGCCGTACCATCCTGGGCATTCAAGCTCGATTGCCCCCGATGAGCACCGCCACCACGCCGTCTCCCAGTCTCCTGGCCAATCTGCGCGGCGAGCTGATGCGCCATGCGCCGTTCGCGCAGATGCAGCCGGAGCAGGTCGACCGCTTCATCGGCGCCGCCCAGCAGGTCTATTTCGCCCCCGACGAGACGGTGCTGGCGCCGGACTCCGGCGTCGTCGAGCACCTGCTCTACATCCGCCAGGGCAGCGTGACGGGGCGGCGTGGCCTGGCCGAGCAGGCCGGCGGCTTTCAGTACGAAGCGGGTGACCTGTTCCCGGTGGGCGCGGTGATGGGCGCACGCGCCGTCACGGCCACCTATCGAGCCCACGAAGACACCTTCTGCCTGATGCTGCCCGTGGCGGACGTGCAGGCGCTGGCCAGGCAGAGCGCGCCTTTCGCCGACTTCCTGAACCGGCGCGTCATGCAGTTCCTCGAGCTGTCGCGCCGCACGCTGCAGGCAGCCTATGTCTCGCAAACCCTGGCCGAGCAGTCGCTCGAAGGACCGCTCGGTTCGCTGCCGCGCAAGCCGCCGGTGTGCGTGGCGCCGCAGACGCCGCTGGCGCAGGCGCTGGCCACCATGCACGAGCGGCGCATCGGCTCGGTGCTGGTGGCCGACGCCGCCGGCGCGCCGCTGGGCATCCTCACCCGTCACGACATCCTGGGCCGCGTGACGCTGCCGCAGCTGCCGCTGGCCACGCCGATCGAAGCGGTCATGACGGCGCCGCTGCGCACGCTCACCGTGGCCGACACCGCGCAGGACGCGGCGCTGCTGATGTCGCGCCATGGCATCCGGCACGTGCCCATCCTCGAGGGCGGGCGTGTCGTCAGCATCGTTTCGGAGCGCGACCTGTTCGCGCTGCAGCGCCTGTCGCTCAAGCAGGTGAGCACGGCCATCCGGGCAGCGCCCGACGTGGCCATGCTGCGCCAGTCGGCCGCCGACATCCGGCGCTTCGCGCGCAGCCTGCTCGGCCAGGGCGTGCGCGCGCGCCAGCTCACCGAGCTGATCAGCCACCTCAACGACCTGCTCGCCGAGCGCCTGGTCACGCTGGTCGCGCAGCGGCGCGGCCTCGACCTGGCGCGCGCCTGCTGGCTGGCCTTCGGCTCCGAGGGGCGCGGCGAGCAGACCATCGCCACCGACCAGGACAACGGCCTGGTGTTCGACAGCGATCACCCCGATCGCGACCGGCCGGCATGGCTGGAGTTCGCGCGCGAGGTCAACGAGGGGCTCGACCAGTGCGGCTACCCGCTGTGCAAGGGCAACGTGATGGCGAGCAACCCCGAGTGCTGCCTGACGCCGGCCGAGTGGCTGCAGCGCTTCGGGCACTGGATGGAGCACGGGGCGCCGGAGGACCTGCTCAAGGCCAGCATCTACTTCGACCTGCGCGCCATTGCCGGCCGCGAGGAACTCGCCGCGCCGCTGCGCGATCTGCTGACGCAGCGCGCGCCGCAGCTGCCGCGCTTCATGAAGCAGCTGGCCGACAACGCGCTCACGCACCGCGCGCCGCTGAACTGGCGCGGCGCGATCGACGTGAAGGCGCTGGGCGGCCGCGAGGTGATCGACCTGAAGCTGCAGGGCACGGCGATCTTCGTCGACGTGGCGCGCCTGTACGGGCTGGCGCATGGCGCGGCCGTCACCGGCACGCGGGCGCGGCTCGAGGCGGTGGGCCGGGCGCTGGCCCTCGAGCCGCAGGAGAGCGAGGCCTGGGTCGGCGCCTTCGAGTTCCTGCAGTTGCTGCGCCTGCAGGTGCAGCTCGATGCCGACAGCCGCGAGGCCGTGAGCGCAGACTACGGCAACGCCAACCTGGTCGACGTGGGTGCGCTCAACGACATCGACCGCCGCATGCTCAAGGAGAGCCTGCGCATCGCGCGGCGCCTGCAGCAGCGCATGGAACTGGACTACCAGCGATGATGGGCTGGTTCTCGCGGCGTGGCGCGGCGTCGGCCGACGAAGCTCGCTGGGTGGTGCTCGACGTCGAATCCAGCGGGCTGGATGCCTCGCGCGACCGCCTGCTCGCCATCGCTGCCATCGCCCTGCGCCGTGACGCCGGTGTGCCGCGCATCGCGCTGGGCGACAGCTTCGAGGTGGTGCTGCGCCACGAGGCGGCGCCGGTGGACAAGGCCAACATCCTGCTGCACGGCATCGGTGTGGGTGCGCAGGGCCAGGGCGTGGATGCCGCGCAGGCGCTGGCCGAGTTCGAGCGCTGGGTGGGCGCCGCGCCGCTGATCGGCTTTCACGTCGCCTTCGACGAGGCGTTGATCCAGCGAGCGATGCGCGCGGCGCTGGGCCGGCGGCTGGCGAATCCGTGGATCGACCTGGCCGACGTGGCGCAGGTGGTGCGGCCCGACATCTCGGGCCGGTCGCTGGACGACTGGATGGCGGCGCTCGGCGTGGACTGCGCCGTGCGGCACCAGGCGGCGGCCGACACGCTGGCCACCGCCGAACTGCTGCTCAAGCTGTGGCCGAAGGTGCTCGAGCAGCACGAAGGGGACGACTGGCGCGCCTTGTCGCGCCTGGCGGCGCAGCGGCGCTGGCTGACGCGCTGAGCGCGGGCGGGCTAAGACTGCAGATTGCCGAGGAACTTCGCCGCGAACTGGGCAGCTGCACCGCCGCCGCGCGCATTGGCGATGTAGGCCACGGCCCGCTCCAGGGCGACGCGCAGCTGGTCGGCGTCGGCCGCGCGCTCCATGCGCAAGGCCAGGGTCTCGGCCTCCGGACCGAGCAGGTCGTTGATGGCACGCACCGCGTCGCGGCGCGTGGCCTCGAACTCGACGACGGCCATGCCCGACGCGGGCGCCGGCGCAGCGGCGGCCGCACCCGACAGCGGGGCCGGCACCGTGTCCTTGAGCGGCGCGGACTTGGTGGCCACGACCTCGATCAGCCCCGCTTCCAGCAGGGCCTGCAACGTCTCGTCGGCCTGCTGCACGAGCTTGCCGAGTTCGGCCGCGCTGCGTTTGCCATCGACGAGGATGAGCGTCGAGCGCGCGCGGGGTGTCAGCCGTCGAGCCCGGGTCTCGATCTCGTTCTGGCCGTCTGCGGTCTTGGAGTAGATGGTCGCCATAGGACAGGCCGCATGTTACAGAAAACTGACCCCCAACTGACGCGCAAAGGCGTCGGCGGCCGCGAAATGCGTGTCGTCTGGCACAGGCCGCAGCGGCTTGGGATGGCGGCCGCGGGCCGATGCGGCCCTTCAGAGCTCGATCGGCCACTGGTGGCCGCACTTGCGGCAGCGCACCAGCAGGCGGTTCGCGGCCAGGTCCTCCTCGATCAACTCCAGGCGTGCGTAGGTGTCGCAACGCGCGCACGTCGCCTGGTTGGCGACGTACTCGGCGTGGTTGAGCAGGTAGAGGTAGCGGCGCAGCGCCAGCAGGCCGATGGCGGCGCTGGCCAGTGCCGCAGCCAGCACCTGCAGCTGGTCGCTCAGTGCCGCCCGGGCGCTGTAGGCCTCGGCGCAGCCGAGCAGGCCCAGGGTGGCGAGCAACAGCAGCACGAGGTTGGCATGGCTTTGCAGCAGCTCGCGCTCGTACCACTTCCGGAAACCGATGCGACGGATCGTCTTGCCTGCGCTCATCCGGGTCACTCCGCTGGCGCGCCGTGATGTCTGGCCGCCGCGGCCATCTTCGCACGCCTCGCGGGCGGCTGCTTCGGCGGCTCAGCCGAGAAAGGCCTCCAGCCGCGTCGCCAGCGCCTCGGGCTGATCGTGATGGAGCATGTGCCCGGCCGGCGAGAGCCGGTGGCGCTCGACCTGCGCCACCGCGGCCAGGCGCTCGTCGAACTCGCTGCGCGGGTAGCGGTGGCCCCACCACTTCTCGATGTCGGTGCGGTCGCCGTCCACCCACAGCAGTGGCGCGCGGATCTGCTTCCAGCAGGCCAGCACCTCGTCGACGCGGTAGAGCATCGGGTTCGTGCGTTTGTGCGCCGGGTCGCCGAGGATCTCCCATTGCCCGTCGTCGGCCTGGCGCGACCAGTGCGGCGCCAGCCAGGCGGCCTTGTCCTCGGGCAGCAGCGGGTTGGTCTTGCGCAGCCGCGCGGCCACATCGGCCACGCTGGCGTAGCGGCGCAGCTCGGCCGGCGCGCGCAGCTCGTCGAGCCACTGCCGGTAGCGCTTGGGGGCCTGCGCGGGCACGGTCTGCGGCATGCCGAAACCCTCGAGGTTGATCAGCCGCCGGATGCGCTCGGGCCGCACGCCGGCGTAGATCATCACGACGTTGCCGCCCATGCTGTGGCCGAGCAGGTCGACCGGCTGCGCGCTCAGGCCGAGCTCCGGGTGCGCGAGCAGCGCGTCCAGGTCGCCCAGGTAGTCGGGGAACCAGTAGCTGTCGCTGCCGCCGCTGTCGCTCAGGCCGAAACCGCGCCAGTCGGCGGCGATCACGTAGCGCTCGCCGGCCAGCGCGTCGACCATGAACTGGAACGAGGCCGCCACGTCCATCCAGCCGTGCAGCAGCAGCAGCGGCGGGCGCTCGGGCGTGGCGAGCGCCGGGTCACCCCAGGCGAGCAAGTGGTAGCGCAATCCGCGCAGGGTGACGAACAGGCTGCGCGCCGGGCGGCGCGCGACGTAGACGGGGGAGCTCATGGCGACGAACTCTAGTGGCTATTGCGGCAGCCTGCTGTCGATGGCGGGACAGCGCCGGCGGAGTCCATGGACAATGCTGCCCATGAGCGCACCCGCCCCCTTCACCCTGCGCGCCGCCGAGCTGCGCGACGTCGATGCCATCGTCGGCCTGATCCGCGAGCTGGCCGAGTTCGAGCAGCTCACGCACCTGCTGCAGGTGACGCCGCAGAGCTTGCGCCCGCACCTGTTCGGCGACAAGCCGGTCGTCGAGGCGCTGGTGGCCGAGGTCGACCGCAACGTGGTCGCCTTCGCGCTGTACTTCACCAACTTCTCGACCTTCCTGTCGCGGCCGGGCCTGTACCTCGAAGACCTGTACGTGCAGCCGGCGCAGCGCGGCAGCGGCATCGGCCAGGCGCTGCTGGCGCGGCTGGGCGCGATCGCCGTGCAGCGCGGCTATGGCCGCTTCGAGTGGAGCGTGCTCGACTGGAACGAGAACGCGATCCGCTTCTACGAGAAGATGGGCGCCACGGTGATGCCCGACTGGCGCATCTGCCGC
>CAZVLY010000129.1:0-11691 GCA_964628175.1 uncultured Piscinibacter sp.
AGAAGTCGCCCCGATTTCTTTTCTCGTCGTGACTCCCCGGTGCGGGAACTCGAGCCGAATCGGACTAACCTCCGGGGATGCAAAAAGACCTCACGCCGAAACCCATGGAGCCCTTCACTCCGGAGGAAGAGCAGGCGCTTGTCGACAAGCTCGACACGCTCTCGGTGGCTTCGCTCCAGAACTACATCGCATCAGCTCGATCCGCACTGGGAAGCAAGGCCCTGGCGGCGACCTGGCGACCGCGCATCGAGTTCGGGGCCGGCCATGCGGAGCAGGCCTTGGTCAAGGCGCAGGCCGCCACCGCGCGCGATGCACTGGCACTTTCGCTCGCGGCCCCGGTGGCCGCGCCGAAGTCGAAGAAGGCCGCTGCGCCTGTCGCAGACGAGGATTCCGAGCAGACGGCCGACGAAGGCTGACCCGGGAGAGCGACGCCCATATGCCGCCTAGCCGGCCAGCAGGCGGCGGGCCTCGTTGACGAGCGCCTGCGGCGTGATGCCGAAGTGCTCGTACAACTGCGGCGCCGGGCCCGAGGCGCCGAAGCCGTTCATGCCGACGAAGGTCCCGCGCTCGCCGAGCCAGCGGTCCCAGCCGAAGCGCATCGCGGCCTCGCAGCCGACGCGCACGGTGCCGGGGCCGAGCACGCTCGCCCGGTAGGCGGCATCCTGGGCCTCGAACAACTCCCAGCCGGGCATCGACACCACCGCGGTCGGCGTGCCGGATGCCTGCAGGACTTCGCGCGCCGCCACCGCAATGGCGACCTCGGAGCCGGTGGCCAGCAGCGTGACCTCACGCGGGCCGCCCTGTGCTTCGGCCAGCACGTAGGCACCACGGCGCGACAGGTTGGCATTCGTGTGCTCGCGCCGCACCGCCGGCAGCGCCTGGCGGGCGAAGACCAGCGTCGAGGGACCGTCCTGGCGCTCGAGCGCGAGCTCCCAGCACTCGGCTGCCTCGATCGCGTCGGCCGGGCGCAGCACCCACATGTTGGGCATGGCGCGCAGCGACGCGAGGATCTCCACCGGCTGGTGCGTGGGGCCGTTGCGCCCGATGCCGATCGAGTCGTGGCTGAACACGAACTTCACCGGCAGACCCATCAGCGCGGCCATGCGCATCGCCGGGCGCTCGTAGTCGGCGAAGGCCAGGTAGGTCAGGGCCAGCGGCACGATGCCGCCGTGCGCCGCCATGCCGTTGGCCATCGCGCCCATCACGTGTTCGCGCACGCCGCAGTGCACGTAGGCGCCGCGGCGGTCCAGCGCGGTGAAGGCGGCCAGGCCGCGCTTGTGGTTGGTGGGGGCCTCGAGGTCGGCGCAGGCGACCATGCGCTCGGGCATGCGTTCTGTCAGCAGGAGATTGATCTCGGCCGACAGGAAGATGCCGCTGGCCGCCGGCTCCTGCGCGATGGCGCGCCGCTTGTAGTCGAGCAGCACCTCGCGCCAGCCCTCGGGCAGGCGGCCAGCCAGGATGCGCTCGAACTCCGCACGCTCGGCCGGGGGCAGCGCCGCGACGCGCGCGCGCCAGGCGTCGCGCTCGGCGTGGCCGCGCCGGCCGGCTTCGCGCCAGCGCGCCAGCAGCCCGGCCGGCAGCATGAACGGCGGGTGCGGCCAGTCGAGCCGGTCGCGGGCGGCGGCCGCGTCGGCCTCGAACAATCGGGCACTGTGGCCACCGCGCTGGCCCTCGAGCCGCGCGATGCCGCGTGCGATGACCGTGCGGCAGGCGAGCAGCGAGGGCCGCGGGTCGGCCTTGGCGCAATCGAGCGCCGCCGACACGGCCTCCAGGTCGTGCCCGTCGACTTCCTGCACGTGCCAGCCGGCGACGCGGAAGCGCTCGGCCACGTTCTCGCTGATCGACAACTCGGTGGCGCCGTCGTCGGTGATGCGGTTGTCGTCCCACAGCAGCGTGAGCTTGCCCAGGCGCAGGTGGCCGGCCAGCGAAATCATCTCCTGGCCGATGCCCTCCTGCAGGCAGCCGTCGCCGACGAAGGCATAGGTGCGGTGGTTCACCAGGCCGGCACCGAAGCGCGCGTTCAGGTAGGCCTCGGCCACCGCCATGCCGAAGGCATTGGCGATACCCTGGCCCAGCGGACCGGTGGTGACCTCGATGCCGGACGCGATGTCGCGCTCGGGATGCCCTTCGCAGCGCGAGCCGAAGTCGCGGAAGCTGCTCACCTGCTCGAGGCCCAAACGCTCGTAGCCGCTCAGGTGCAGCAGCGCGTAGAGCAGCATCGAGCCGTGGCCGTTGGAGAGCACCACGCGGTCGCGATCGGGCCAGGCCGGGTCGGCGGCGTCGAACTTCAGGTGCCGCGTGTACAGCGCCGTGGCGATCTCGGCCATGCCCAGCGGCACGCCCTGGTGGCCCTCGCCGGCACGCACGATCGCGTCGATGGCGAGAAAGCGGATGGCGTCGGCCATCCGCTGCGGCGTGGCGGGATGGGCGTCCATCAGCCCAGCCAGCCCTTGATGCGTGCGCCCAGCGCCTCGCGGCTGATGCCGTAGCGGTCGTGCAGCGTCGGCAGCGCACCGGCATCGAGAAAGGCATCGGGCAGGCCGGCGAGCTGGAAACCGGCCGGCTGCACGCGGTGGCGCAGCAGAGCGCTGGCCACGGCCTCGCCGAGACCACCGATCACCGAATGGTTCTCGGCGACGACGACCATGCGGTGCCTGTAGCGCACCGCCTCGACGATGGCCGCCTCGTCCAGCGGCTTGATCGTGGGGCAGTGCAGCACGGCGACGCCGATGTCGTCCTTCGCCAGATCCTGCGCCACCTCGAGCGCGCGCATGGTCAGGATGCCGCTCGCGATCACCAGAACATCGGCGCCCTCGCGCAGCAGCTTGGCCTTGCCGAGCTCGAACTTGTAGCCCTCGATCTCGTCGAGCACCAGCGGCACCTGGCCGCGCAGCAGCCGCATGTAGACCGGGCCGGGGTGGGCCGCGATCTGCGGCACGGCCTGCTCGATGTCGAGCGCGTCGCAGGGGTCGACGATGGTCAGGCCCGGCACGCCGCGCATCATCGCCAGATCCTCGGTGGCCTGGTGGCTGGGGCCGTAGCCGGTGGTCAGGCCGGGCAGGGCGCAGCAGATCTTGACGTTCAGGTTCTCCTCGGCGATCACCTGGTGGATGAAGTCATAGGCGCGCCGGGTGCCGAACACCGCATAGGTGGTGGCAAAGGGCACCAACCCTTCCTTGGCCATGCCGCCGGCGGTGGCCATCAGCAGTTGCTCGGCCATCCCCATCTGGAAGTAACGATCCGGGTAGGCCTGCGCGAACAGGTGCAGGTCGGTGTACTTGGCCAGGTCGGCGGTCAGGCCGACGACTTCGGGCCGCGTGGCGGCGTACTCGACGAGTGCCTTGCCGAAGGGCGCCGCCTTGACGCGCTGCCCCTCCGAGGCGATCGAGGCGATCATCGCCGAGGTGGTCAGGCGCGGCTTCTTGTCGGCGACGGGGGTGTTCATGCGGGCGCTCCTTCGCGCTGGGATTCGAGGATCTGCAGGGCCTGCTGCCATTCGGGCGGGTCGACGCGGATGAAGTGGTTCTTCTCGCGCTGCTCGAGGAAGGGCACGCCCTTGCCCATCAGCGTGTCGAACAGGATCACGCGCGGCTTGCGGTCCTCGAGCCCGCGGGCGGCGTCGAACGCCTCCAGCACCGCGGGCAGGTCGTTGCCGTTCACGCGCTGCACGTGCCAGCCGAACGCCGCCCACTTGTCGGCCAGCGGCTCGAAACCCAGCACCTTGCCCGAGGGGCCGTCGGCCTGCTGGTTGTTGATGTCGACCAGGCAGATCAGGTTGTCCAGCCGGTGGTGCGCGGCGCCCATCGCGGCCTCCCAGGTGGAGCCTTCGTCGAGTTCACCGTCGGACATCGAGTTGTAGACGAACGCCGGGTTCCTCTTGTGCTTCAGGCCCAGCGCCATGCCCACGCCGATGGCCAGGCCCTGGCCCAGCGAGCCGCCGGAGATCTCCATGCCCGGCGTGTAGCTGGCCATGCCCGACATCGGCAGGCGGCTGTCGTCGCTGCCGTAGGTCTCGAGCTCGCTCTCGGGGATCACGCCGGCCTCGATCAGCGCGGCGTAATGCGCGATGGCGTAGTGGCCGTGCGAGAGCAGGAAGCGGTCGCGGCCTTCCCACTCGGGTTCGGCCGGGCGCAGGTTCATCGCGTGGCGGTAGGCCACGGCCAGCACGTCGGCCCAGCCCAGTGCCTGGCCGATGTAGCCCTGGCCTTGCACCTCGCCCATGCGCAGCGCGTAGCGGCGGATGCGGTGGGCGGCCTGCGCCAGATCTTGCAGTTGATGGTTCATTCGGTTTCCTTCCGGAGAATCACTTGAGGATGCTGGCGGGCACGTAGGACACGAGCGCCAGCACGCCGAAGGCGACGAGGTAGAACGGCCCCAGCTCGCGCACCGTGTCGCCCACCTTCACCTTGGCGAGCGCGCTGGTGATGAACAGCGTGGTGCCGACCGGCGGCGTGTACAGGCCGATGGCGAGGTTGACGACCATCATGATTCCGAGCTGCGTCATGTCCATGCCGATCGCGGTGGCCAGCGGCACGAACACCGGCGTGAGCAGCAGCACCGCAGCGGGCAGGTCGATGAACATGCCGAGGAACAGCATCAGCAGGTTCATCAGCAGGATGACCAGCCACTTGGCATGCACGTTCTGCTGCACCCAGTGCGCGATGCCCTGCGGCATCTGGTCGAAGGTGAGCAGCCAGCCGATCGCGGCCGAGGCCATGATCACCAGCAGCACCACGCCGGTGGCCAGGCCGGCATGCACGACGGCGTCGTTCAGCCGCTTCCAGCCCAGGTCGCGATAGATCAGCGCGGAGACCAGGCCCGCGTACAGGGTCGAGAGCACCGCGACCTCGGTGGGCGTGGCGATGCCGAAGCGAAGGAAGACGATGATCAGCACCGGCAGCACCACCGCCGGCGAGGCGTAGGCCAGGTGCTTGCGGAACGCGACAGCGTCGAACGGCGTCATGACGCGCGGGAAGTTGCGCCGGCGGCCGACCCACCAGCACGCCGCCATGAAGCCACCGCACATCAGCAGCCCCGGCAGCACGCCGGCGACGAACAGTTCGGCGATCGACGCGTTCGACGTCAGCGCGAACAGGATCATCGGGATCGACGGCGGGATCAGGATGTCGATCGTCGCGGCCGCTGCCAGGGTGGCCGCGGAGAACGCCGCCGGGTAGCCCAGCCGCTTGTGCCACGGGATCAGCAGCGAACCGATCGCCGACGCATCGGCCACCGCCGAGCCGGACACGCCGCCGAACAGCGTGGACGACAGCACGCCCACCTGCGCGGGTCCGCCGTGGAACCGGCCGAGCAGGGTGGACAGCACCCCCACCAGCGCCTCACCGAGCTTGCCGCCCATCATCAGGGTTCCGGTGAGCATGAAGAACGGGATGGCGATGAGCGGGAAGCTCTGCACCTGCGCGACCATCTGCTGCACCAGCAGGTCCAGCGGCACCTTGTCGGAGGCCGCAGCGGCAGCCATGGCGGCCACCAGCAGCGCATGCGCGATGGGCATGGCCGCCACGGCCGCCCCCATGAAGACGAGCAGGATCAATGCACTCATGACGATTCCTTCGTGAGGGGCCGGATCACCAGTGGGCCGCCGGGACGGGCGGTTCGGCCTCGGTGGCCGTCGCGGCCTGCGCGTGCCAGGCCTGCCAGGCCGACCGCAGCGCCAGCACCGCCAGCAGTGCCATGCCGCACATCACGCACGCGTAGGTGATGGAGCCGGGCAACTGGAGGATCGGCGACTTCTCGTCGTGCACGATCTCCAGCATGCGGAAGGTGGCCACGCTCAGCGTGGCATACATGCCGACCACCACCAGCCAGGCCGCGGTGGCCACGATGCGCCGTCCGGCGGCCGGCAGCGCTTCCATCAGGAAGGTGGTGGCGATGTGCGCGCCCTGCTGCGCGGCGATCACCACGCCGGCCATCACCAGCCACGGGAACAGCAGTTCGGGGACTTCGTTGGCCCACTGCAGGCTCGACCCCGTGGCGTAGCGCAGCACCGTATTGGCCGCCAGGATCACGAAGATCACGCTGGTGGACAGCCACAGCACCGCGCGGCACGCGCCCATGATGGCCCGTTCGATCAGCCCCGGATCGGCAGCCTGCATCGTTGTCTCCTCGTTCGGGTGAAGGGCGCCGAGGCGCCCGCCGGGATCAGTGCGCCTGCGCGGCGGTGACGACCTTCTTGACGAACGGGCCGATCGGCCCGGCCAGCCACTTGTCGGTCACGTCGGCAGTGGCCTTGGCGAAGGCCGCCTTGTCCGGCGTCGTCACCTGCACGCCCTTGGCCTTCAGGTCGGCGAGCAGCTTGTCGTCGGCTTCCTGCGACAGCTTGCGCTGCAGCGCGGTCGCCTCGGCGGCGGCCTCCTGCACGGCCTTCTTGTCGGCGTCCGACAGCTTGTCCCAGCTGCGCTTGCTCATCAGGAACGGCGTCATCTGGAACTGGTGGTTCGTCAGCGCCAGGTGCTTCTGCACCTCGTAGAGCTTGCTGGCGTGGATGTTGACCAGCGGGTTCTCCTGCCCGTCGACCACGCCCTGCTGCAGCGCGACGTAGAGCTCGGCGAACTTGATCTGCTGCGACTCGGCGCCGAGCGACTTCATGATGTCCACCAGCGTCGCATCCGGCGGCACGCGCATCTTCAGACCCTTCATGTCCTCGACCTTGGTGATCGGGCGCTTGCCGTTGGTCATCTGGCGGATGCCGTTGTCCCAGCTGCCCAGCAGGATCAAGCCCTTCTCGGCCGACTTGTCGGCCAGTTCCTTGCCCAACGGGCCGTCGAGCAGCTTGAATGCCGAGGCCGCGTTCGAGAACAGGAAGGGCATGCCGAAGGCGGCGTATTCGGGAACGGCATTGGCGACGGCACCCTGCGAGTTGGCACTCATGTCCAGCGCGCCGGTCCGCAGCGCGGTCACCATCGCGGCGTCGTCGCCGAGCTGGGCCGACGGCGCGACCTGCACCTCGATGCGCCCGCCGGACCTGGCCTTGGCCACCTCGGCGAACTTGACGGCGGCCTCGTGGCGAGGGTTGCCGATGGCGGCGCCGTGGCCGAGCGTCAGCTTCACCGCCTGGGCGTGCGCAGCCAGCGGCAGGATCGTGGTGGCGGCCAGCGCCAGCAGGGTACGGATGAAGGTGCGTTGCATGGTTTGTCTCCTGGTGTTGTTCGAGGGGGCCGATCAGTGGATCAACATGCCGCCGTTGACGTCGAGGGTCACGCCGGTGCAGTACTTGGCGAGGTCGCTGGCGAGGAAGACCAGGCAGCCGGCCACGTCGTTGGGCTCGCCGACGCGGTTCAGCGGGATCTGCTCGAGGATCCCCTTCATCTTGTCGTCGGGGATCAGGCCCTTGTTGATGTCGGTGGCGATCAGGCCCGGCGTCACGCAGTTGACGCGGATGCCGTCGATGCCGAACTCGCGCGCCATCGCGCGCGCCAGCCCGAGCACACCGGCCTTGGCCGCCGAGTAGTGCGGGCCGCCGAGGATGCCGCCGCCGCGCTGCGCCGACACCGACGAGACGCAGCAGATCGCGCCGCTCTTCTGCGCGCGCATCGCCGGGATCACCGCCTGCGACATGTACAGCGTGCCGCGCAGGCTGACGTCGAGGATGCGGTCGTAGTCGGCGCCGGTGATCGCGAGCGTCTTCACCGGCTGGGTGATGCCGGCGTTGTTGACCAGCACGTCGATGCGGCCGAAGGCCTTCAGCACCGCCGCGGCAGCGGCGTCGCAGGAGGCCTTGTCGGTGACGTCGGCGACCACGCCGAGGTGGCCGGCGCCGAGCTGGGCGGCCGCGCCGGCGGGTTCGGCGCGCGCCAGGTCGAGGATCGCCACGCGGGCGCCTTGCGCGGCCATCATGCGGGCGGTGGCGTAGCCGAGACCGTTGAGTCCGGCACCGCCGGTGATCACGGCAACCTTGTCCTTGAGCAGCATTTCGTCGATCTCCATGAGGCGATGGGTGAGGGGCTGCGGCAATGTTCGGCGCCGGATAAGCTGAAAGCAAACGATGTCTTATCAAGCTAAGATGACCATCCGTCATGCAACGGCCGGGTGAACCCTATGGCCTCGCTTCCACCGGTGTCCAACCTGCTCGCCTTCGAGGCCGTCGCGCGCCGACGCAGCTTCGCCTTCGCCGCCGCCGAACTGCACCTCACCGCCTCGGCCATCAGCCACCAGGTGGCGCGGCTCGAGGCCGACCTCGGCGTGCGGCTGTTCGAGCGCAGCGCCCACGGCGTGCGGCTGAGCGATGCGGGCTCGCGCTACCTCGAGCGGGTGGCCGGCGCGCTGTCCGCGATCTCGGCGGCCACCGAGGACTTGCGGCAGGGCGTGGGCAACAGCCTGTACGTGCATTGCGCGCCGACGCTGGCCAGCCTGTGGCTGATGCCGCGGCTGCGCGGCTTCGCGCAGGCGTATCCGGAGATCTCGCTGAACCTCTCGGCGGCGCACACGCACAGCGACTTCGCCCTCGGGCCGGCCGACATCGACATCCGCTACGGCGTGCCGCAATGGGGCGACCTCGTGGTCGAGCCGCTGTTCGAGGAGCGCATCGTGCCGCTGGCCAGCCCCGCCTTCATCCGCGAGCACCGCCTCAAGCGGATCGAGCAGCTCTTCGAGGTGCCGCTCATCCAGAGCAACGTCAGCGTGGTGCAGTGGTCGGACTGGCTGCAGGCCTTCTCCGACAAGCGTGCGCCGGAGCGCTTCACCCTGCGCTTCGACCGCGCCCAGATGTCGCTGGACGCGGCCACGCAGGGTTTGGGCGTGGCCCTGGAAAGCGCGACGAATGCGGGTCTGCACCTCGCGGACGGCAAGCTCAAGCCGGTCTTCGGGCTGGACAAGGCCGTTCGCGTGAAGGCGCACTTCGTGGTCTACCCGGCACGGCACGCGCGGCGCCCGCCGGTCGAGGCCTTCCTGTCGTGGATCCATGGCGAAGCCGCCCGGTGCGCGCAATCGGAAAGCCGAGCCAGGATCGCGTGACCGACCACACTGTCGCGACACCGAGTCGTGCCTGCTTTTCCATGAGAATCGGCGCAGCTCCCGACGACCTGCGACCCCCATGACCCGCATCCGCCGCCTCCTGCTGGGCGCCGCCGCCACCTCGCTGGCCTGGCCGGCGCTCGTGCTGGCGCAGCAGACCCGATCCCTGAAGGACCCCATGCGCCTGGGTGCCGACCAGGCGCTCATGGAGTCCGGCCTGGCCGCCGCGCTGCAGCGCGCCTTCGGTCGCGACACCGGCGTGGCGGTGCAGCTCGTCGGCGGCCTGGCCCTGCCCCTGCTGGACACGCTGGAGCGCGGCGAGATCGACGCCGTGCTCGCCAACGCCCCCGAGGCGGAGCTCAAGCTCGACAAGCAAGGCCTGGTGCACGACCGCCAGCGCATCGCCGACACCGCGCTGGTGCTCGTCGGCCCGGCGCCGAAGAAGAAGGTGCCCGACCCTGCCGGCATCGCGAAGCTGACCGACGTGGCGCAGGCCCTGCAGCGGCTGCGCGAGGCCGCGCTGGCGGCCCCGGGCAGCGTCACGTTCCTGACCGCGGGCGACGGCTCGGGCTCGCACGCCGCCGAGCAGGCGCTGTGGCGCGCGGCGAAACTCGCCCCCGCGGCGCCTTGGTACCTGAAGGCCTCCGCCGACGGCACACTGGCCCAGCAGGCCCGCCGTCAGGGTGCCTACGCGCTGATCGAACGCGGCGCCTGGCTCGCGCAGGCCGGTGCGCCCCTGGCCGTGCTGGTGGAGGGCGACGCGCGCATGGCCATGCCGGTGCACGTGATGCGCTCGTTCCGCGTCAACCACCCGGCCGGCAAGCTCTTCACCGCCTGGATCACCGGGCCCAAGGGCCGCGCGGTGGTGGCGGCGCACCGCGGCTATCGCGCCCCGACCTGAGAGGCACTGGCCATGCCGCGCCGCATCACCAGCCTGAACGTCGCGCTGGCCCAGCCGGTGGAGATCAAGGGCCGCAAGGTCATGACGGCCATCGGCAAGCGCCCCGTGGAGGGTCCGCGCCCGGTGCGCGCCCTCGGCCTCGACGGCGACGAGCAGGCCGACCTGTCGGTGCATGGCGGCCTGTCGAAGGCGGTGTACGCCTATCCGGCCGAGCATTACCCGTTCTGGCAGACGGTCCGCGCCCAGGCGCGCGCCGCGCTGTGGGACGAAGCGCTGCCGCCCGGCGCGCTGGGCGAGAACCTCACGATCACCGGGCTGCTCGAGAAGGACGCCTGGGTCGGCGACGTGCTGCGTTTCGCCGATTGCGAGCTGGCGGTCAGCGAGCCGCGCTTTCCCTGTTTCAAGTTCAATGCCGCGATGGGCTTCGACCAGGCCTCGAAGCTGATGTCGGCCAACGCCTGGTGTGGTTTCTACCTCCAGGTGCGCGTGGCCGGCACGCTGCGCGCGACCGACGGCTTCGAAGTGATCCCCGGCCCGCGCGACGTCGGCATCACGGACCTGTTCCGCGCCCGCGTGGCCGCGCGGCGACGCTGAGCGCGCGCGGCGTGAGGCCGGTCCGCACGCCGCACCGCCGCCACCGAGCCGTCATGCGGCCGCGCGCAGAATGGGCCTCAGGCGCCGCAGCCGCGGCCCGACACCAAGGAGCGAAGACATGGGCATCGTGAGTTTCTTCAAGGAAGCCGGCGAGAAGCTGTTCGGGCACAAGGACGCCGAGGCTGCCGCAGCCGCGGCCGCGCAGGCACCCAGCCAGGCCGAGCTGCAGGAACGTTCGGCGCAGGCCAACCGCGCCGCCGCCAGCGCCATCGAGAACTACATCGGCACGCAGAAGCTGTCGGCCGACGGCCTGAGCGTCGAGTTCGACGGCGCCAGCAGCACCGTCACCGTGGCCGGCATGGCACCCGACCAGGCGACGAAGGAGAAGATCCTGCTGTGCTGCGGCAACGTCGCCGGCGTCGCGCAGGTCAACGACATGATGACCGTCGCGCAGCCCGCCGACGAATCGCAGTACCACACCGTGGTGCGCGGCGACACGCTGTCGGCGATCGCCAAGAAGTTCTACGGCAACGCCAACGCGTACCCGAAGATCTTCGAGGCGAACAAGCCGATGCTCACGCACCCGGACAAGATCTATCCGGGCCAGCTGCTGCGCATCCCGCCGGCCTGAGCCGGGGGGTTGAACTACGCGGCGCTGGTTTCCAGCGCCGGGTAGTCGGTGTAGCCGGCCGCGCCGCCGCCGTAGAAGGTTTCGCGCCGCGGCAGGTTCAGCGGCGCATCCTCGCGCAGCCGGCGCACCAGGTCCGGGTTGGCGATGAAGGCCTTGCCGAAGGCGACGAGATCCGCGGCGCCGCGCGCCACCACGTCCATCGCCATCGCGCGGTCGTAGCCGTTGTTGACCATCCAGGCGCCGGCCGGGTGGACCCGCTTGAAACGCTGGCGCAGCGCCTCGAAGTCGAAGGGCACCGCATCGCGCGGGCCGCCGGTGGCCCCCTCGATCAGGTGCAGGAAGGCGAGCTTCATCGGTGCGAGCCGGTCGACCACGTGGCCGTACAGTGCCGCGGCGTCGCTGTCCTGCGCGGCATCGTTGGCCGGCGTCACCGGCGACAGGCGCAATCCCGTGCGGCCGGCACCGACCTCGCCGACCACCGCCTGCATCACCTCGAGCAGCAGGCGCGCGCGGTTCTCGATCGAGCCGCCGTAGGCATCGCTGCGGTCGTTGATGCTGTCGCGCAGGAACTGCTCGAGCAGGTAGCCGTTGG
>CAZVLY010000130.1:0-2013 GCA_964628175.1 uncultured Piscinibacter sp.
TCCACGACCTGAAGAACGCCAACTCGCGCGCCAGCATCAGCGTCAAGCTGGTGTCCGAAGTCGGCGTGGGCACCATCGCGGCGGGCGTGGCCAAGGCCAAGGCCGACCACGTGGTGATCGCTGGCCACGACGGCGGCACGGGCGCCTCGCCGTGGAGCTCGATCAAGCATGCCGGCACGCCCTGGGAGCTGGGCCTGGCCGAGACGCAGCAGACGCTGGTGCTCAACCGCTTGCGCGGCCGCATCCGCGTGCAGGCCGACGGCCAGATGAAGACCGGCCGCGACGTCGTCATCGGTGCCCTGCTCGGTGCCGACGAGTTCGGCTTCGCCACCGCGCCGCTGGTGGCCGAGGGCTGCATCATGATGCGCAAGTGCCACCTGAACACCTGCCCGGTGGGCGTGGCCACGCAAGACCCGGTGCTGCGCAAGAAGTTTGCCGGCAAGCCCGAGCACGTCGTCAACTACTTCTTCTTCGTCGCCGAAGAGGCGCGCCAGATCATGGCGCAGCTGGGCGTGCGCAAGTTCGACGACCTGATCGGCCGCGCCGACCTGCTCGACACGAAGAAGGGCATCGAGCACTGGAAGGCGCGCGGCCTGGACTTCAGCCGCGTGTTCCACCTGCCGGCCGCGCCGGCCGACGTGCCGCGCCGTCAGGTCGACGAGCAGGACCACGGACTCGCGCGTGCCCTCGACGTGCGCCTGATCGAGAAGGCCAGGCCGGCGCTGGAGCGTGGCGAGAAGGTGCAGTTCCTCGAGGATGCGCGCAACGTCAATCGCACCGTCGGCGCGATGCTGTCGGGCGAACTGATCCGCCGCCATCCGGAAGGCCTGCCCGACCAGACCATCTTCATCCAGATGGAAGGCACGGGCGGCCAGAGCTTCGGCGCCTTCCTGGCCAAGGGCATCACCATCTACCTGATCGGGGACGCCAACGACTACACCGGCAAGGGCATGTCCGGCGGGCGAATCGCGATCCGCCCGAGCATCGAGTTCCGTGGCGACGCGACCAACAACATCATCGTCGGCAACACCGTGCTGTACGGCGCGACCAGCGGCGAGGCCTTCTTCCGCGGCGTGGCCGGCGAGCGCTTCGCGGTGCGCCTGTCGGGCGCGACGGCGGTGGTGGAAGGCACCGGCGACCACGGCTGCGAGTACATGACCGGCGGCACCGTGGTCGTGCTCGGCAAGACCGGGCGCAACTTCGCCGCCGGCATGAGCGGCGGCATCGCCTACGTCTACGACGAGGACGGAACCTTCGCCAAGCGCTGCAACACCTCGATGGTGGCGCTGGACAAGGTGCTGCCCAAGGCCGAGCAGGAAGCCGCCACCGACCGCTCGATCTGGCACAAGGGCGAGGCCGACGAGGTGCAGCTCAAGCGCCTGATCGAGGACCACCACAAGTGGACGGGCAGCCTGCGCGCCCGCCACATCCTCGACCACTGGAACGAGTCGCGCGCCAAGTTCGTGAAGGTCTTCCCCAACGAGTACAAGCGCGCGCTGGGTGAGATCAACGCGGCCAAGGAGGCCGGCGACACCATCGCCAAGGCGAAGTCGCCGGACAAGAAGGGCAGCAAGGCTGTCCCCGCCAAGTAAGCCCAGCCCCCACGCACACCGAGAGCACAGAAGATCATGGGAAAAGTCACCGGCTTCATGGAGTACGAGCGCCTCGAGGAGGGTTACGCCCCGGTCCCCGAGCGCCTGAAGAACTACAAGGAATTCGTCATCGGCCTGAAGGCCGACGAGGCGAAGGTGCAGGGCGCGCGCTGCATGGACTGCGGCACGCCCTTCTGCAACAACGGCTGCCCGGTCAACAACATCATCCCGGACTTCAACGACCTGGTGTACCGCGGTGACTGGAAGAACGCCTTCGCGGTGCTCGACTCGACCAACAACTTCCCCGAGTTCACCGGCCGCATCTGCCCGGCGCCCTGCGAGGCCGCCTGCACGCTGAACATCAACAACGACGCCGTTGGCATCAAGTCGATCGAGCACTTCATCGTCGACAAGGGCTGGG
>CAZVLY010000130.1:2023-11619 GCA_964628175.1 uncultured Piscinibacter sp.
CCGTGGTGGGCTCCGGCCCCGCAGGCCTGGCTGCCGCCCAGCAATTGGCCCGCGCAGGCCACAGCGTCACGCTGTTTGAGAAGAACGACCGCGTGGGCGGCCTGCTGCGCTACGGCATCCCCGACTTCAAGATGGAGAAGTCGCACATCGATCGCCGCGTCGAGCAGATGAAGGCCGAGGGCGTCGTGTTCCGCACCGGCGTGATGGTCGGCCACCTGCCCGAAGGCAGCAAGGTCACCAACTGGGCCAAGGAGATCGTCTCGCCCGACACGCTGAAGGCCGAGTTCGACGCCGTGGTGCTGACCGGCGGCGCCGAGCAGTCGCGCGACCTGCCGGTGCCCGGCCGCGATCTCGACGGCGTGCACTTCGCGATGGAGTTCCTGCCGCAGCAGAACAAGGTCAACGCCGGCGGCAAGCTCAAGGGCCAGATCATGGCCACGGGCAAGCATGTCGTCGTGATCGGCGGCGGCGACACCGGAAGCGACTGCGTGGGCACGAGCAACCGCCACGGCGCCAAGAGCGTGACGCAGTTCGAACTGCTGCCGATGCCGCCGGAGCAGGAGAACAAGCCGCTGGTGTGGCCCTACTGGCCGATCAAGCTGCGCACCTCGTCGAGCCACGAAGAAGGCTGCGAGCGCGAGTTCGCGATCGCCACCAAGGAGTTCATCGGCGAGAAGGGCAAGGTCACCGCGCTGAAGTCGGTCCGCGTCGAGTGGGCCAACGGCAAGATGAGCGAGGTGCCGGGCAGCGAGAAGATCATCCCGGCCGACCTGGTGCTGCTGGCCATGGGCTTCGTCAGCCCGGTGGCCAGCGTGCTCGAGGCTTTCGGCGTCGAGAAGGATGCGCGCGGCAATGCAAAGGCCGGCACCGAAGTGAGCGGCGGCTACAAGACCAACGTCGACAAGGTCTTCGCGGCGGGCGACATGCGCCGCGGCCAGAGCCTGGTGGTGTGGGCGATCCGCGAGGGCCGGCAGGCGGCGCGCGCGGTCGACGTCTTCCTGACCGGCTCCAGCGAACTGCCGCGCTGAGCGGTCGCGGCCGCCGTGCCGTGACCAATCCGGCAACGCGGCGTGCCGGCTGGTGAGCAGTTGTTTCGGGGCGGGTGCAGGCCCGGGCGATTCGCTGGGCCTTGGGCTACCATGCCTCGGATCAAGAATCCCCCCAGCGCACACCGACCCATGTCGCACTCGTTCGCCAGCAGCCTCGACGCACTCAGCGGCTGGAGGCGTTCGCTCGTCACGCGGCTGGACGAGGTGTCGCGCTTCCTCGCCGACCATGAACTCGCCGATCCTTCCCTGCAGTCGCAGCTCACCGGACTGCGCGAGCGGCTCGGCCAGGAGAAGCTGGTGGTCGCCTTCGTCGCCGAGTTCTCGCGCGGCAAGTCCGAACTGATCAACGCGATCTTCTTCGCCGACGCCGGCCGCCGCGTGCTGCCGGCGACGCCGGGGCGCACGACGATGTGCCCGGTCGAGCTGGCCTGGGACGCCGACGAGGCACCGGCGCTGTCGCTGCTGCCGATCGAGACTCGCCTGAACGGGCAATCGCTGGCCGAGCTGCGCACCCAGCCGCGCGCCTGGAACGTGGTCAAGCTCGACGTCGGCAATCCGGAACGGCTCGCCGAATCGCTGCGCGAGGTGATGCGCACCTCCTTCGTGTCGAAGGAAGATGCCCGCGCGCTGGGTTTCTGGAGCGACGAAGCACTCGACGACAACCCGCCGCTGGACGACATGGGCCGCGTCGAGGTGCCCGCCTGGCGCCATGCGCTGATCAACTACCCGCACCCGCTGCTCAAGCAGGGCCTGGTGGTGCTCGACACGCCGGGCCTGAACGCCATCGGCGCCGAGCCCGAGCTGACGCTGAGCCTGCTGCCCAGCGCGCACGCCACCGTGTTCATCCTCGGCGCCGACATCGGCGTGTCGAAGTCCGACCTGGCGATCTGGCGCGATCACCTCAGCGGCGACTCGCAGTCCCGCTTCGTCGTGCTCAACAAGATCGACGCGATGGTCGACCCGCTGGCCACCGCCGAGCAGGTGCGCGAGATGATCGAGCGCCAGCGCAGCGAGACGGCACGCACGCTCGGTGTGCCGCCAGAGCGTGTCTATCCGCTTTCGGCGCGCCAGGCCCTGGCGGCCCGCGTGGATGGCGACACGGCCGCGCTGGCGCAAAGCCGCCTGCCTGCACTCGAAGCCGCCCTGGGCGAACAGCTGATGCCGCAGCGCCGTGCGCTGCTCGAGCGCGTGGTGCTCGAGTCGGCCCAGCAGATCGAGGCGCATGTCGCACGCCGCCTCAACGACAGCCGCCGCCAGCTCGCCGAGCAGACGCTGGAGCTGCGCGGCCTGCGCGGCAAGAGTGGCGCCAAGCTCAAGTTGATGCTGCAGCGCGTGGACGCCGAGACGAGCGAGTTCGAGTCCTGCACGACCAAGCTGCAGGCCATGCGCGCGGTGCACAGCCGCATGATGAAGGACGCGATGATCGGCCTGTCGTCGGACCGGCTGCGCGAAGAGGTGGCGCAGATGCAGGAGGCCATGAACGCCTCGCTGCTGAATCTGGGTGCCAAGAAGGCCTTCGTCGCGCTGTGCCAGCGCCTGCGAGGCCTGCTCAGTTCGGCACAGAAGAACTCGGTCGAGATCCGGCAGATGCTCGAGGCCTCGTTCGCCAAGCTGAACGCCGAGTTCGGCTTCGGCCTGGTTCTCAACCCGGGCCCCGACCTGGATCGTTTCGCCGGCGAGCTCGACCTCATCGAGAAGAGCTACGTCCAGTACCTCGGCCTGACGCAGGCGCTGCGCCTGTCGCAGCCGAAGTTCATGGAGCAGTTCCGGCGCATGTTGATGTCCAAGCTGCGCGTGGTCTTCGAGAGCGCGAGCGCCGAGCTGGAGATGTGGAACAAGTCGGCGTCCGCGCAGGTGGACGCGCAGTTGCGCGAACGCCGCCGGGGCTTTCGCCGGCGCCGCGAGTCGCTCGAGCGCATCCAGGCGGCCGCCAGCGAACTCGAGACGCGCCTGGGCGAACTCGACGCGCAGGACCAGCGGCTGCAGGGCTTCGTAGGCCGCTGCGGCGAGCTGCTCGATGCACTGCGCCAGCAGGCCCGCACCGGCACGCGCGGCGAACTGGCCACGATGATCACCATCGACCTGCCGCTGGACGACGAGCCCGCGCCTCCGCAGCTGCGCCTGGTCAAGGCCTGATCTGCCGGTGCCCGAGGTGCCCGGCGCATTCGCGCAGCAGGTGATCGCGTGGCAGCGAAGCCACGGCCGGCATGAACTGCCCTGGCAGGCGACGCGCGACCCGTATCGGGTGTGGCTCTCCGAGATCATGCTGCAGCAGACGCAGGTGGCCACGGTGCTGGGCTACTACGAACGTTTCCTGCAGCGCTTTCCGGACGTTCAGTCGCTGGCCGCCGCGGCGCAGGACGACGTCCTGTCGCTGTGGAGCGGCCTGGGCTACTACAGCCGCGCGCGTTACCTGCACCGCTGTGCACAGGCGGTGGTGGCCGAGCACGGCGGGCGCTTCCCGGACCGCAGCGAGACGCTGGCCACGCTGCCCGGCATCGGCCGATCGACCGCCGCGGCCATCGCCGCCTTCTGCTTCGGCGAACGTGTGGCCATCCTCGACGGAAACGTGAAACGCGTGCTGACGCGCGTGCTGGGATTCGAGGGCGACCTCGCCGTGGCGGCGCAGGAGCGCGCGCTCTGGGAGCGCGCCACGGCACTGCTGCCGGAGTCGGGCATCGAGGCCTACACGCAGGGCCTGATGGATCTCGGCGCGACGCTGTGCCTGGCACGCTCGCCGCAGTGCCTGCTCTGCCCGGTCAATGAATCCTGCGTCGCTGCGCGCGAGGGTCGCCCCGAGCGCTACCCGGTGAAGACGCGCAAGCTCAAGCGTGGAACACGCGAGCACCTGTGGCTGTGGTTGCGCTGGGGCGAGCGGATCTGGCTCGTGCAGCGACCGGACAGTGGCGTCTGGGCCGGGCTGTGGAGCCTGCCCGAGTTCGACACCGCGGATGCGCTGGGTGCCGCCTCGGCCGACTGGCCCGGCGAGGGCGAAGCCTTGCCGAGCTTCACCCACGTGCTCACCCACCTGGACTGGACGCTGCACCCGCGGCGCTGGACGCTGCCGGCACACACCGCCGCGCAACGGGCCGCGCAGATCGTCGCGCCCTGGCCGAGCGGCCGCTGGTTCAGTCTGGACGAAGCGCTGGGCGCGGGCCTGCCGGCCCCCTTGCGCAAGCTGCTGTTGCAGTCGCGCTGAGCGGGGCCTACTTCACCACGCCCTGGCCGCGCAGGAACTCGTCGACGAGTTCGAGGCGCACGCGCGGGTCGGGCAGCTCCATCAGCTTCTGTTTCGCCGCCAGCGAGATCGGCAGGATCTCGCACCAGCGGTTGGCCACCCAGCCGGCGCTGTCGAACTGGTAGGGCTGCTCGAAGGGCTCGACGCCCTTGCCCTTGAGCGAGGCGATGGCGTTGGCCAGACCGCGCACGGTCTCGTGCAAGGCTTCGCCGGGCGCGGCGGTGGTGTCGTCGGGCAGCATCTGCACGCTGCCGATCCACAGGCCATCGGCTTGCTGGCGGCTCGACGCGATGCGAAAGCGCTGCGTGCCGCGGCAGCGCAGATGCAGGATGCCGGGCTGCGTGCTGTCGACGTCGAGCAACTCGGCGGTCACGCCGACGTCTTCGAAGACGATGGTGTCGTCGCCTCGCCTCACCTCGTTGCCCTTGTGCAGCGCCACCACGCCGAACGGTCGCCGCTCGCGCAGGCAGGTCGACATCAGGTCGAGATAGCGCGCCTCGAATACCTTCAGGCTCAACAGCCCGCCCGGGAACAGCACGGTGTGCAGCGGGAACAGCGGCAGATCAGTCACGCGCGTCGAGCTCGCGGTGTCGCACCAGCGTGCCGGAGCGTGCGCCGAAACGCCGCGCGAGCGTCTCGGCGAAGTACACCGAGCGGTGCTGCCCGCCGGTGCAGCCGATCGCCACGGTGAGGTAGCTGCGCTGGTCGGCCTCGAAGGCGGGCAGCCAGCGCGACAGGAAGGATTCGATCTGCGCCAGCATCTCGGTGACCTCGGGCTGCGCCTGCAGGTACTCGGCCACCGGCGCGTCGCGTCCGTTCTGCGGCCGCAACTCGCGGATGTAGTAGGGGTTGGGCAGCACCCGCACGTCGAACACATAGTCGGCGTCCAGCGGCACGCCGTGCTTGAACGCGAAGCTCTCGAACACCAGCGTGAGCCGGTGCCCTTCGGCACGCACCAGGCCGCGCATCCAGGCGCGCAGCTGCGCCGGGCGCAGCTGGCTGGTGTCGATCACGGTGGACACCTCGCGCAGCGCGCCGAGCAGTTCACGCTCGAGCTCGATGGCGTCGACGAGCGCACGGCGGCCATCGACCGTGCTGTCTTCGCGGCGCCGTGCCGGCCCGGGCCGCGGGTTGGCGTCGGACAGCGGATGCGGGCGGCGCGTCTCGGAGAAGCGGCGCACCAGCGCGTCGGTGGTGGCATCGAGGAACACCGAGGTGATCGCCACGCCTTCGGTGCGCAACTGCTCGAGCAACGGCAGCAGGTGCGGCAGCGAGCCGGCGCTGCGCACGTCGACGGCGATCGCGACACGACGGTCCGAGCGCTCGTGCTCCAGGCGCAGGAACTCGCGCAGCAGCTCGGGCGGCAGGTTGTCGACGCAGAAGAAGCCCGCGTCCTCGAGCGCGTGCAGCGCCACCGACTTGCCCGAGCCCGAGATGCCGGTGACCAGCACCACCTCGGGCGGGGCGCTGGCCGGTCCGGCCGCCTCGCCGCCGGCGGTGGTGAAGTCCTGCAGGTTGGCGAGCACCTCCTGCAGGTTGTCGTTGCGTGGCACGTTCATGACTTGCGGCCCTTCTTCGCCGGCGCGGCCGTGGCGCCGACCGACAGCATCTCCTGCGCATGCGCGAGGCTGGTGCTGGACAGGCGCTCGCCGCCGAGCATGCGCGCCACCTCGCCGACGCGCGCTTCGCCGGTGACGGCGCCGACATCGCTGCGCACGCGGCCGCCCTGCATCTGCTTGGCGACGACGAAGTGGTGGTCGGCGCAGGCCGCCACCTGCGGCAGGTGGGTGACGGCGAGCACCTGGCGGTCGCGGCCGAGCTGCTTCATCAGCCGGCCCACCGTCTCGGCGACGGCGCCGCCGACTCCGGCGTCCACCTCGTCGAAGATCAGCGTGCCGGCCTCGCCGAGCTGGCTGGTGGTGACGGCGATGGCCAGCGCGATGCGCGAGAGCTCACCGCCCGAGGCCACCTTGGCCATCGGCCGCGGTGTGCTGCCGGCGTGGCCGGCGACCAGGAACTCCGCCGACTCCAGTCCGAAGGACTGCGGCGTCTCCTGCGCCGTCAGCGCGACCTCGAAGCGGCCGCCGGCCATGCCCAGCTGCTGCATCGCCTGCGTCACCGCGGCGGACAGTTTCGGCGCGGCCGCGCGGCGCTGCTTCGATACCTTCGTGGCCTGCGCGTCGAAAGCGGCCTGCGCGGCGTCGGCAGCGCGCTGCAGGCCATCGAGGTCGGTGGCAGCGTCGAGCGCCGCCAGTTCGCCGCGCCACTGCGCCAGCAGCGCCGGCAGCTCTGCCGGCGGGCGGCGGTAGCGCCGTGCCAGGCTCATCCAGGCCGACAGGCGTTCGTCGAGCGACTGCAGGTGCTGCGGATCGAGGTCGTCGCGGTTCAGGTAGCTCGACAGCGTGTGCGCCGCGTCCTGCATCTGGGCTTGCGCACCCTGCAGCGCCTCGATCACGCCGGCCAGCGCGCTGTCGAATTCGGCCACGTGCTGTAGCCGGTCGATGGCCATGCCGGCGAGATGCTCGGCGTTCTCGTCGGCTTCGGAGACGGCATCGAGCGCGGCACGCGCACCGTCCATCAGCGCCTGCGCGTTCGACAGGCGGCGGTGCTCGGCGTCGAGCTCGTCCCATTCGCCTTCGGCCGGCGCGAGCTTGTCGAGCTCGCCGATCTGCCAGGCCAGGCGCTCACGCTCGCGCTCCAGGTCGGCCTGCGCGCCGCGCGCATGGGCCAGCGCCTCCTGCGCCGTGCGCCACTGCTGCCAGCTCGCCGCCAGCGGCGCCACGTCGATGCCGCCGTAGGCATCGAGCAGGCCGCGCACCGAGGCCGGCCGGGTCAGGCTCTGCCAGGCGTGCTGGCCGTGGATGTCGACCAGGTGATCGGCCACCTCGCGCAATTGCGCCAGCGTGGCCGCGCTGCCGTTGATCCACGCGCGGCTCTTGCCCTGTGCGTCGATCGTGCGGCGCAGCAGCAGGCTGTCGGCGGCATCGAAGCCGGCTTCGTCGAGCCAGCCGGCCAGGCTGGGCGGCGTGTCGAACTCGGCGCCGATCTCCGCGCGGGTCGAGCCTTCGCGCAGCACGCCGACATCACCGCGGCTGCCCAGCGCGAGCTGCAATGCGTCGATCAGGATCGACTTGCCCGCGCCCGTCTCGCCGGTGAGCACGCTGAATCCGCCATCGAACTCGACCTCGAGTTCGGCGACGATGACGAAATCGCGCAGGGACAGTCGGCGAAGCATCTCAGGCCACCCCGGCGTTCCAGTGCAGCTTGCGGCGCAGCGTCGCGTAGTAGCTCCAGCCGCGGGGGTGCAGGAAGCGCACCTGGTCGCGCGATCGCCGCACCGCGATGCGGTCGCCGTGCAGCAGGCTGGCCAGCGCATGCATGTCGAAGGACACGCTGGTGTCGCGCCCGGCGACGATCTCGACCACGATCTCGCCGGTGTCGGGCAGCACGATCGGTCGGTTCGACAGGTCGTGCGGCGCGATCGGCACCAGCACCCAGCCGGCGATGCCCGGGTGCAGGATCGGCCCGCCCGCCGACAGCGCGTAGGCGGTCGAGCCGGTGGGCGAGGCGACGATCAGGCCGTCGGCGCGGAAGTTGGCGACGAACTCGGAGCCGATCTCGACCTTCAGCTCGACCATGCTGCTGGCCGCGCCGCGGCTGATCACCACGTCGTTGACGGCGAAGCCCTCGAAGATGCGCTCGCCGTCGCGCCACACGCCGCCGGTGAGCATGGTGCGGCGTTCTTCCTCGTAGTCGCCGGCGATCATCGGCGCCAGCGCCTGAGCGAACTGGCCGACCGAGACGTCGGTGATGAAGCCCAGGCGGCCCTGGTTGATGCCCACCAGCGGCGTGCCGTGGCGGGCGAGCTCGCGCGCGATGCCGAGCATGGTGCCGTCGCCGCCGACCACGACCGCGACGTCGCAGTGGCGGCCGAGTTCGTCGGGCGTGAAGGAGCCGTAATCGGTGATGCCGGTGTTCTGCGCGGTCTGCTGCTCCAGCGAGACCTCCAGGCCCTGGCGGACCAGGAAATGCGCGATCTCCTCGAGCACCGGGCGTATGCCTCGCGCCTGGTATTTGCCCACCAGCGCGGCGTGTCGGAAGCGGCTGACCATATGCGCGGAATTACACCACAGGGCCCCGTGTGCAGCAGGGCGGCCGAGGCGCGGCGCCTACAATGAAAACCATGCTGGACGAGCGCGCCAAGACCCTGTTGAAGACCCTGGTGGAACGCTATATCGCGGACGGCCAGCCGGTGGGTTCGCGCACGCTTTCGCGCGCCAGCGGGCTGGAGCTGTCACCGGCGACCATCCGCAACGTGATGGCCGACCTCGAGGAGCTCGGCCTGATCGCCAGCCCGCACACCAGCGCCGGGCGCGTGCCCACGGCGCGCGGCTACCGCCTGTTCGTCGACACCATGCTGACGGCGCAGCCGCTGCAGCTCGACAGCCCGGCCAACGAGGCAACGCTGCCGCCCGACCAGCCGCAGCGCGTGATCGCCAACGCGGCGCAGCTGCTGTCCAGCCTGTCGAGCTTCGTCGGCGTGGTGACGGCGCCGCGCAAGCCCAGCGTGTTCCACCACATCGAGTTCATGCGCCTGTCCGAGAAGCGCGTGCTGGTCATCATCGTCGCGCCCGACGGCGACGTGCAGAACCGCGTGATCTTCACCGCGCAGGACTACAGCCAGGCGCAGCTGATCGAGGCGAGCAATTACCGGACCGCGACCTATGCCGGCCTGACCATCGAGCAGGTGCGCGAGCGGCTGAAGACTGAGGTCGATGCGCTGCGCGGCGAGATCGCGGCGCTGATGCAGGCGGCGGTGCAGGCCGGCAGCGAAGCCATCGCCGACAGCCAGGATCAGCTCGTCATCTCCGGCGAGCGCAACCTGCTGACGGTGCAGGATTTCTCCAGCGACATGGGTTCGCTGCGCAAGCTGTTCGACCTGTTCGAGCAGAAGACCCAGCTGATGCGCCTGCTCGAGGTGAGCAGCCGCGCCGAGGGCGTGCGCATCTACATCGGCGGCGAGAGCATGGTGGTGCCCTACGAGGAACTCTCGGTGGTGTCGGCACCCTACGTGGTCGACGGCCAGGTGGTCGGCACGCTGGGCGTCATCGGCCCGACGCGCATGGCCTACGACCGCATGATCCAGATCGTCGACATCACCTCGCGCCTGGTGAGCAACGCGCTGAGCCAGAAGTAGGGCGCTGCCTACAATGGCCCACTCCGGGCCGTTAGCTCAGCTGGTCAGAGCAGAGGACTCATAATCCTTTGGTCGTTGGTTCAAGTCCAACACGGCCTACCAGGATTCGCCG
>CAZVLY010000131.1:0-11608 GCA_964628175.1 uncultured Piscinibacter sp.
TGCGGACCTTCGTGCATGTCTGCAACGGGCCGGCAACGGCCTTTGCCCCCCCGCGGTCCGTGCTCCGATCCTTGAACGC
The DNA here is from genome assembly GCA_964628175.1 of uncultured Piscinibacter sp. Classification (GTDB taxonomy): domain Bacteria; phylum Pseudomonadota; class Gammaproteobacteria; order Burkholderiales; family Burkholderiaceae_C; genus Piscinibacter. Next base: position 80 of record CAZVLY010000131.1, read on the forward strand.
CGATCGGCCTGAGGATGCTGCAGGACCTGCGGATCACCGCCGGGGGCGCCCTCAGCGCTTGCCGGCGGCCGCCTCTTCCACCTCGAGCCCGCTGGGCTCGTAGGTGACGCCGTGGTGCGCCAGGTAGTCGCGGATCAGGCGGCGCACCACCTGCGAAGGCGTCACGTCCTGCTTCGCGCAAAGGGCCTCGAAGGCCTTCTTCTTGGCCGGATCGACCAGCACCGTGAGGCGCGCCGTCTTCAGCTCCATGAGGTCTCCGCATGTCAGTCTGATTAACATCATAGTATCATCAAGGTCTAATTTGATGGCACCTTGATGAACACCCTGCTGGCTGCCCAATGGACGCTGCTGGTCGGCGCCGCGGCCTGCCTGCTGCCCATGCGCAACGCCTGGCGGGCCGCGCTGGGGCTGGCCTCGCAGGCCGGCGCCATGCTGCTGGTGCTGTCGGTGGCCCTGCCGGTGGTGCTGGGCGGCCCGGCGCTGCAGGGCGAGCTGGCCTGGGCCGAGCCGGTGGGGCGGCTCACCGTGCGGCTCGACGCGCTGGGCGCCTTCTTCCTCGTCTGGTCGCTGCCGATGACGCTGCTGGGCAGCGTCTATGCCGTGGGCTACCTGCGCCGGCACTTCGCCACCGAGCGCCATGTCGGCGTGCACTACGCGCTGCTGAACCTGACGGCGCTGTCCTTCGTGCTCGTCTACAGCGCCGACCACGCACTGGTGTTCCTGCTCGGCTGGGAGATCGCCGCGCTGGCCGCCTGGCTGCTGGTGATCTGGGACTACGCCAACCAGAAGGTGCGCTTCGCCGGCTTCAACTACCTGGTCTCGACGCACGTCGGCCTGATCTTCCTCGTGGCCGCCTTCATGATCCTGTACACGCATTCGGCGTCCTGGGATCTGGGCAGCTTCGGCACCTGGCTGCGCGCCAACCCGGGCAGCGAACGCAACCTGGTGTTCCTGTTGCTGCTCACCAGCTTCGGTCTGAAGTCGGCCTTCTTTCCGTTCCACTCGTGGCTGCCGCGTGCCCATGCCGCGGCGCCGGCGCATGTGTCGGCGCTGATGTCCGGCGTGATCCACAAGGCGGGGCTGTACGCGCTGGTGCGCTTCGTGCTGCTGATCGGCCGGCCCGACGAGTGGATGGGCTGGTTCCTGATCGGCTTCTCGCTGCTCTCGGCGGTGATCGGCGCGCTGTACACCGTCGGCCAGCGCGACCTCAAGCGCCTGCTCGGTTATTCGTCGACCGAGAACGTCGGCATCGCCGGCCTCGGCCTCGGCCTGGGCTGCCTCGGCCTGGCCTGGGGCAACGCGACGCTGGTGGTCGTGGGTTTCGCCGGCGGGCTGCTGCACGTACTCAACCATGCCTTCTTCAAGTGCCAGCTGTTCTACGCCGCCGGCGCTGTCTACCAGGCCACGCACACGGTCGACATGGAGCGGCTGGGCGGGCTGGCGCGCTGGCTGCCGTGGACGGCGGCGAGCTTCCTGCTCGGTGGCGTGGCGATCTCGGCGCTGCCGCCGCTCAACGGCTTCGCCAGCGAGTTCCTCATCTACTCGGGGCTGCTCAACGGCCAGGCCATCGGGCCCTGGGCGCAGGTGGCACTGGCCGCCGCCGCTGCCGGCCTGGCCTTCGTGGGCGCGGTCTCGGCGCTGAGCATCACGCGGGCCTTCGGCGTGGTCTTCCTCGGCTCGCCGCGCGACGCGTCCGTCGAAGCGCCGCAGGAGGTGAGCCGCTGGATGCTCGTGCCCACCTTGCTGCACGCCGCCGGCGTGGTGGTGCTGGGCGTGGCGCCGGTGCTCGGGCTGATGCTGGTGGAGGGCTCGGCGCGGCTGGCGCTGGCCGCGATGCCCGGCGCGGATCCCGCGGCGGCCGGCGCGCCGCTGCAGGCGCTGGGCCAGACGCTGTCGCGCATCGGGCTGCTCTCCGGTGCGCTGACAGCGGCCATCGCGCTGATGTGGTGGCTGCGCTCGCGGCGAAGCGCAGCGCCGGCGCCGCGCCATGTCACCTGGGGATGCGGCTACTCCGCGCCGAACCGCCGCATGCAGTACACCGGCTCGAGCTTCGCGTGGGACTTCGGACGCCGCTTCCAGGGCGTGCTGCTGATGCTGCGCCGGCAGAAGGCGCCGGAGGGCTACTTCCCGGCCGACGGCTACCTCATCACGCATTGCCCCGACGCGGTCGAGCGGCGCCTGTTCGCCGTCATCAAGCATGGTGACGAATCCGCCGCCGGGCTGTCGCGCCAGCTGCGCGAGGACGATCCGCGCGTGGCCTTCGGCGCCGCGCTGGTGGCCGTCGTGCTGATGGCCGGCCTCGTGGTGCTCGGCAGCGGAGCGCTGCGGTGAACGCGCCGCTGCCCCAGCCGCTGCTCGCGGCGCTGAGCGCGCTGCACGTGGCCCTCACGCTGCTCATGCCCTTCCTGATGGTCGGCCTGGTCAACCGCAGCAAGGCCTGGTGGGGCGGCCGCAAGGGGCCGCCGCTGGCGCAGTCCTTCTGGGACCTGCTGCGCCTGCTGCGCAAGCAGCCGGTGATCAGCGAGGTCTCGACGCCGCTGTTCCGCGCCGGCGCCTGGGTGGTGCTGGGCGCCTCGCTGCTGGCGGCGCAGATCGCGCCGCTGCTCGGGCCGCTGGCGCCGCTGCAGTTCGCGCACGACTTCGTCGTCTTCGCCTACACGCTGGGGCTGGCGCGGCTGTTCCTGATGCTCTCGGCGATGGACGTGGGCAGTTCCTTCGAGGGCATGGGCACGGCGCGCGAGGCCTCGTTCACCGCCTTCGTCGAGCCGGCGCTGTTCCTGCTCGTCGGCACGGCGCTGGTGGGCACCGGGCAGACCAGCCTGGCCGGCCTGATCGGCCGCTGGCACGGCTCGCCGGCCTTCGTGTGGCTGGCCGCGCCGGCGGTGGGGGTGCTGTTCATCCTGCTGCAGGCCGAGGCCGCCCGCGTGCCGGTGGACGACCCGGCCACGCACCTGGAGCTGACCATGGTCCACGAGGTCATGGTGCTCGACCACAGCGGCCCCGAGCTGGCCGCGATGCAGTACGCGGCGGCGATCAAGATGACGCTGTACGCCGGCCTGATCGCCACGCTGCTCAACCCCTTCGAGCTGGCCACGCAGCCGGCGCTCGCCGTGGTCGCCGCGCTGGCGATCATGGCCGCCGTGGCGGTGGCGGTGGGCTGCGTCGAGTCGCTGACCGCGCGGCTGCGCCTGCGCCACGTGCCGCCCTACCTGGCGCTGGCCTCGCTGCTCGCCGCACTCGGGCTGGGCGTGGCCGGCTGGCTGGCGGGAGCCGCATGATGGCGCCGCTGGTGCTCTTCCTCGCCGCGGTGGTGGTGCCGGTGTTCTTCGGCCGCATCCGCTCGGCGCCGCTGTGGCTGGTGGTGCAGGCCGTCGCGCTGGCCTGGGTCGGCATGGCGCAGCACGGCGACGGCTCGTGGCACGCGCTGGCCGCCTTGGCCGAGGTGCTGGTGGTGCGCGCCCTGATCGCGCCGCAACTGCTGCGCGCCGCGATCCATCGACGCGGTGAGCCCAACGGCGACCTGATGCCGTCCAACCTGTTCGCCTGGGCCATCGCCGTGGCGCTGATCGTGCTCGCCTTCGAGTTCGGCGCACCCGACCTGGGCGGCCACCAGGCCGTCACGCTCGGCGCGGTGGCGGCCACCGTGGCGGTGGCGCTGCTGCTGCTGGCCTCGAACGATTCGCCGCCGGCGCAGCTGGTGGCCGTGCTGTTCATGGAGAACGCCATCGCGCTGTTCGAGTCGCTGCAGCCCGAGCCCTGGCCGCTGCCGGTGCACGCGGCGCTGAGCGCGATCTACCTGCTCACCGTGGGCGTGGGCGGCTGGCTGATCGGCGAGCCCGAGGGGGCCGAGGTGTGAACAGCGTCGTCGCCGCGCCGCCCGACATGCCGGCCGCCGACGGCCGGCCCGCCCGCGGCCTGTGGGCCGGGCCGGTGCTGGTCGCGCTGGCACTGATGTCGTTCACGCTGTGGGTGCTGGTGTTCGTGCGCACGCCGGCCGACGAACTGCCGTTGTACTTCGCGAACCGCTACTTCGTGCTCGACGCCACCTCGATGCTGTTCCTGCTGGTGATCAACAGCGTGTTCCTCGGCATCAGCGTCTACATGTCCTCGCGCGCCAGCACCTCGCGCGTGCTGGCCCGCCACATGCTCTCGCGCGCCGGGCTGACGCTGGCCTTCATGGTGGCGATGAACCTCGGCGTGATGGCCAACAACCTGCTGCTGCTGTGGGCCTTCATCGAGCTGACGACGCTGTGCGCCGCGCCGCTGGTGGCGCAGGGCGACACGCTGTCGCCGCGCCGCGTGGCCTGGCACTACCTGCTGTACTCGAGCATCTCGCTGGCGCTCACCTTCCTGGGCATCCTGTGCCTGACGCGCTCGGCGCAGCTGCAGGGGCTGGCGATCGACTTCGCCTTCGACCGCATGGTGCGCACCGTGCCGTCCAGCGGCGACGGCTGGCAGCGCCTGGGCCTGGCGCTGATGCTGTTCGGCCTGGGCAGCAAGCTCGGCCTGGCGCCGCTGTACAGCTGGCTGCCCGGCACCTACGAGGCCGCGCCGACCAGCACCAGCGCGCTGCTGGCTGCGGTGCAGTTCAACATCAGCGTCGTCGCGGTGCTGCGCGTGCTGCAGGTCTTCCGCGGCCAGGACACCGGCTTCGTGCTGCACGAGCTGCTCGTCATGGGCTGCCTGTCGCTCACCGTGGCGGCGGTGCAGGTGATGGCGGCGCGCAACTACAAGCGGCTGATCGCCTACGCCTGCGTCAGCTCCTCGGGCGTCATCGCCATCGGCCTGTCGGTGGGCAAGGCCGCGGCCTACGGCGTGCTGCTGTACGTGGTCAGCGCCGCCTTCGTCAAGGCGCTGCTCTTCCTCACCGCCGGGCGGCTGCGCGCCGTCTACCGCACCAACGAGAGCGCGGCGCTGGCCGGCGTGGTGCGCGTGCTGCCGTTCTCCGGCGCGCTGTTCGCGGTGGGCACCTTCGCGCTGCTGGGCTTCCCGCCCTTCGGCAGCTTCATGGCCGAGATGCTGATCCTCTCGGGCATCGTGCAGGCCGGCAACCTGATCGCCTTCACGCTGATGTGCACGATGCTGACGATCATCTTCGTCGCCACCGGCCGCTCGATCTTCCCGATGCTCTGGGGCCAGCCCGAGCAGCACCGCCCGCCGGTGCGCGAGTCCTGGGTCACCGCGCTGCCCAAGCTCGGCTTCGTGCTGGCGCTGGTGCTGCTGGGCGTGTACACGCCCGCGCCCATCCACGCGCTGCTGCAGCAGGTGGCCCGTTCGATCGGGGGGCAGTGATGAGCCATCTCGAGCCGACGCTGACGCTGCCCGCGCTGGAGCCGGCGCCGCTGGGCCTGGCCGCCTGGGCCGAGGCCTGCCACGCCGCGCTGGCCGAGGGCGAGCAGTTGCTGATGCTGTTCGGCCGGCCGCAGACGGAGCGCGGCGAGGGACTGCTCGTCACGGCCGTGCTGCAGTCGCCGCAGGCCGGCCTGCGCGTGCTGCGCGCGCACGCGGCGCGCGGCGCCAGCTACCCCGCGCTGACCGCGCGCTTCCCGGCCGCGCAGATGGCCGAGCGTGAGCTGTGGGAGCAGACCGGCCTGCAGCCCGAGGGCCACCCATGGCTCAAGCCGGTGCGCTTCGAGGGCGATCGGCAGCAGCGCATGGGCGAGTACCCGTTCTTCGTGGTGCGCGGGCAGGAGGTCCACGAGGTCGGTGTCGGGCCGATCCACGCCAGCGTCATCGAGCCGGGCCACTTCCGCTTCATGTGCCACGGCGAGCGCGTGCAGCACCTGGAGATCCAGCTCGGCTACCAGCATCGGGGTGTCGAGGCACTGCTGCTGCAGCGCCCGCCGCTGGCGCTGACGCCGCTGGTCGAATCGATCGCCGGCGACACCAGCATCGCCTACGCGTGGGGACACTGCGCCGCGCTCGAGGCGCTGGCCGGCGTGCCGCTCGCGCCCGGCATCGGGCTGCTGCGCGCACTGGCGCTGGAACTCGAGCGCATCGCCATGCACCTCGTTGCGCTGGGCGGCATGGCCACCGACATCGCCTTCCTGCAGGGCGGCGCCACCTACGGCCGGCTGCGCACGGCGATCATCAACGCCACGCAGCGCATCTGCGGCAACCGCTTCGGCCGCGGCTGGCTGCGCCCGGGCGGCGTGCGCCATGCGATCGATGCGGCGCGCCGCCAGGACCTGATCGACACGCTGGCGGCCTTCGCGCGCGACTTCGCCGAGGTCAACGAGCTGATGCTCGGCGCGCGCAGCGTGCGCTCGCGCCTGCGCGGTACCGGCGTCCTCGCCACGCAGGCGGCCCGCGAGCTGGGCCTGGTCGGCCTGGCCGCGCGCGCCAGCGGTCTGTCCCGCGACAGCCGCCACGAGCTGCCGGGCCGTGTCTACGCCGAACACCCGCTGCCGCTGCTCACCGAAGACAGCGGTGACTGCTGGGCGCGTCTGCACCTGCGCATGCGCGAGATCGACGCCTCGCTGCACTGGCTGCAGCAGTTGCTGCAGGACCCGGCTGCCGATCTGGCGGGTGCGGCGCTCGTGCCGATCGGTGCGCTGCCGGCCGGGCGGCTGTGCATCAGCGTGTGCGAGGGTTTCCGCGGCCCGGTGGTGCAGGCCCTGGAAACCGGCGCCGACGGTCGCCTGCTGCACCACAAGGTGCAGGACGCGTCGATGCTCAACTGGTTCGGCCTCGCGCTGGCCGTGCGCGAGAACGAGATCTCCGATTTCCCGATCTGCAACAAGAGCTTCGACCTCTCCTATTGCGGGAACGATCTGTAGGAACCCATGCTGAAGTCGATCGCCGTCAGGGTCTCGCAGGGCACCCAGTACCTCCCCGATCCGCGCCGCGCCGTGCCGGCGGGCTTCCGCGCGCGGCCGCTGATCGCCGCGCAGCCCTGCGAGGCCGGCTGCAGCGCCTGCGTCGCCGCCTGCCCGACACGCGCCATCGCGCTCGATCCGGTGCGCATCGACCTCGGCCGCTGCGTGATGTGCGGCGACTGCGAGCCGGCCTGCCCGAGCCGCAAGCTGTCGTTCGACAGCGAGTTCCGCCTCGCCGCCACGGAGCGCGAGGCGCTGGTGGTCAGCGCGGCGCGGCCCTCGATCGACCCGGTCAAGGTGTCGGACGCGCTGCACCGGCGCTTCGGCCGCTCGCTCAAGCTGCGCTCGGTGTCGGCCGGCGGCTGCAATGCCTGCGAACTCGAGGTCAACGCGCTGGGCAACGTGAACTTCGACATCGGCCGCTACGGCATCGACATCGTCGCCTCGCCCCGCCATGCGGACGCGCTGGTGCTCACCGGCCCGGTGACGCGCAACATGGCGCAGGCCCTGCAGCTGTGCTGGGACGGCATGCCCGAGCCGAAGCTGGTGATCGCCGTGGGTGCCTGCGCCATCTCGGGCGGCCTGTTCGCCGACTCGCCGGCGCTCGACCGGGGCTTCGTCGAGCGCTTCCGCCCCTCGCTGTACGTGCCCGGCTGCCCGCCGCACCCGCTGACCTTCATCAGCGGCATCCTCGACCTGCTGGGCATCGACAGCTGATGCCCCCGCCTGCGCACCCGACCGCGATGCTCGACCCCGCCAAGCACGTCAAGCCCTTCGTCTACGCGAGCGCGACCACGAAGGCGCTGCATTTCTCGATGAACGAGATCCAGAGCCGCATGGCGCTGGACGATCCCTACGCGCTGGACCTCGAGTACACGCGCACGATGATGGGCTTCCTGCTGCTGCGGCCGGATCCCAAGCGCATCGTCATGATCGGCCTGGGCGGCGGCTCGCTGGCCAAGTTCTGCCACCGCCACCTGCCCGGCGCGCGCATCGAGGTGGCCGAGATCAACCCGCACGTGATCGCGCTGCGCGACGAGTTCCACGTGCCGCCCGACGACGCGCGCCTGCAGGTGCTGCACACCGACGGCGCGAGCTTCGTGCGCGAGGACACGGCCGGCGCCGACGTGCTGATCGTCGACGGCTTCACCACCGACGGCCTGCCGGCGCGCCTGTCCTCGCAGCGCTTCTACGACGACTGCGAAAGACTGCTCGGTGCCGATGGCGTGCTGGTGGTCAACCTGCATTGCGGGCACCGCCACTACCCGACCTGGGTGGAGCGTTTGCGCCGCGCCTTCGACGGCCAGCTGATCGTGGTCGAGGACGGCGAGCTGAGCAACGGCATCGTCTTCGCCTGCAAGGGCGCCGCGCTGGCCCGCGCCACCCCCGGCGCGGTGCGGCGGCCCCAGGGCCTGGCGCCGGCCGGCACGCAGCAGCTGGTGGGTGCATTCGTCCGGGTCAGCCAGGCGCTGAAGGACCGCCGCGGGGCTTGACGCAGCGCGTGTCCATGCGCAGTTGCCTCATGTAGCATGTGCCGCATGTGAACATCCGATGTTCATGCCGGGGGTGGATGCATGGAGCTCAAGACCGCGCGATTGACGCTGCTCATCGATCCGAACAAGAAGGAAGCGTTCGAGCGCCTGTGCGCCGAACAGGACCTGACGGCATCGCAGGTGGTGCGGCAGCTGATCCGCGACTACCTCGAACAGCACGGCGTGAGCTACACGCCGGCCGGGCAGGTAGCGCCTGAACCGCGGGCCGCCGCGACGTCGTCGAAGGCCCGCCGCAGAAGCTGAGCATGGCCGCGCTCACGCCCCTGGCCGCCTGGCTGCACATCGACTGGATGCTGGCGCTCGGGCTGGGCTGGCTGGCGGTGGGCGTCGCCGGCGTGCTGGCCTGGCAACGGCTGGCCTTCGTGGCCCATGTGCTGTTTCCGCTCGGCGGCCTGCTCGGCCTGGCGCTGTTCGGCGTCTCGCTCGGTGCGCTGCTCGGCACGCCCGAGGTGGCGGTGCTGCCCATCGGCCTGCCCAGCCTGCCCTTCCACCTGCGCCTGGACAGCCTGGCGGCGTTCTTCCTGATGGTGATCGGCGCCGCCTCGGCAGGCATCTCCGCCTTCGCGGCCGGCTACTTCCGGCAGGGCGAGGGCACGGCGCCGGGCCTGCTGTGCCTCGAGTACCACGTGTTCCTGGCCAGCATGGCCGGCGTGATCCTGGCCGACGACGCCTACGCCTTCATGGTGATGTGGGAGACGATGGCGCTGTCGTCGTACTTCCTCGTCACCGCCAACCACCGCATCGCCGAGGTGCGCAGCGCGGGCTACCTCTACATCACGATGGCGCGCGTGGGCGCCATCGCGATCCTGCTGTGCTTCGGCGTGCTGCAGGCCAATACCGGCGACTACAGCTTCGCCAACATGCGCGCGCAGTCGCTGTCGCCCTTCTGGGCCTCGACGGGCTTCCTGCTCGCCGTGTTCGGCTTCGGCGCCAAGGCCGGCATCCTGCCGCTGCACGTCTGGCTGCCCGAGGCGCACCCGGCGGCGCCCTCGCCGGTGTCGGCTCTGATGAGCGGCGTGATGCTCAACACCGCGATCTACGGGATGCTGCGCGTGTGCTTCGACCTGCTGCAGCTGCAGCTGTGGTGGTGGGGTGCGCTGCTGCTCGCGCTGGGGCTGGCGACGGCGCTGTTCGGCGTGGTCTTCGCGGCGGTGCAGACCGACATGAAGCGGCTGCTCGCCTACTCGTCGATCGAGAACATGGGGCTGCTGTTCGTCGGCATGGGCCTGGCGCTGATCTTCTTCGGCCACGGCATGCTGCCGATGGCGGCGCTGGCGCTCACCGCGACGCTCTACCACGTGGTCAGCCACGCCTTCTTCAAGAGCCTGCTGTTCCTGGGCACCGGCAGCGTGCTGCACGCCACCTCCGAGCGCAACCTGGGCAAGCTGGGCGGGTTGATCCGCAGCATGCCCTGGGTCGGCTGGCTCACGCTGCTGGGCGTGCTGGCCAGCGCCGGGCTGCCGCCGCTGGGCGGCTTCGTCTCGGAGTGGCTGCTGCTGCAGAGCTTCCTGTTCAGCCCCGGCCTGCCGATACCGCTGCTGACCATGCTGATCCCGGTGGTGGCCGCGCTGATCGCGCTGGTGGCCGCGCTGGCCGGCTACACCATGGTCAAGTTCTTCGGCGTGATCTTCCTCGGCCAGCCACGCGAGGAGCGCCTGGCCCGCGCGCACGACGCCGGCTCCTGGGAGCGCGCCGGCATGCTCTGGCTGGCCGCGGGCTGCCTCCTGCTCGGGCTGCTGCCGGTGCAGGTCATCGGCCTGCTCGACCCGGTGACGCGCCAGCTCGTCGGCGCGGGCCTGGCCGAGCGCGTCTCGGCCAGCGGCTGGCTGCTCGCGCCCAACGGGCTGGAGCAGGCGAGCTACGGGCCGGTGATCTTCCTGCTCGGCATCGTGGCGAGTTGCGCGCTGGCCTACCTGCTGGTGCGCCGGCTGTACCACGGCCGCATGCGGCGCGGCCTGCCCTGGGCCTGCGGCCACCCCTGGGGCACGGCGCGCATGCAGGACACGGCCGAAGGCTTCGGCCAGCCGATCCGGCAGATCTTCGAGCCCTTCTTCCAGATGGATCGCGAACTGCCGACGCCCTTCGACACGACGCCGACGTACCGCGTGAGCGTGCACGACCGCTTCTGGCGCTGGCTCTACGTGCCGGTCACCGCGCTGGCGCAGTGGCTCGCGCGCTGGGTCGGCCTGATGCAGCAGGGACGCATCGGCGTGTACCTGCTCTACAGCTTCCTCACGCTGCTGGCGACGCTGGTGATGGTGATGCGATGAGGCTGCCGTCATGACGCTCACCGGCTTCCTCTCGCAACTGCTCGAGATCGTGCTGGCGATCGCGCTGGCACCATTGCTCAGCGGCTGGGTCAACCAGTGGCGCGCCTGGCTGCAGAACCGCTCGGCGCCGAGCCTGTGGCAGCCCTACCGGCTGCTGCACAAGCTGTTCCACAAGGAATCGGTGGTGGCGGACAACGCCTCAGCACTGTTCCGCACCGCGCCCTACGTGGTGTTCGGCTGCATGCTGCTGGCCTGCGCGATCATCCCCACGCTGTCGACCGACCTGCCGCTGGCGCCGGCGGCCGACGCCATCGCGCTGGTTGGCCTGTTCGCGCTGGCGCGGGTGTTCATCTCGCTGGCGGCGATGGACGTGGGCACGGCCTTCGGCACGATGGGCGCGCGGCGCGAGATGCTGATCGGCTTCCTCGCCGAGCCGGCGCTGCTGATGGTGCTGTTCTCGGCCTCGCTGATCTCCCAGTCGACCTCGCTGACGACGATCGTCGAGACCCTGGCGCACCGCGAGCTGGCGATCTACCCGGGCCTGGCCTTCGCGGGCGTGGCCTTCACGATGGTGTCGCTGGCCGAGAACGCGCGCGTGCCGGTGGACAACCCGGCCACGCACCTGGAGCTGACGATGATCCACGAGGCGCTGATCCTCGAGTACTCGGGCCGGCATCTGGCGCTGCTCGAATGGGCGGCGAGCCTGAAGCTGTTCGCCTACTCCTGCATCGGGCTGGCGCTGTTCTTCCCCTGGGGCGTGGCCGAGGCGCAGGCGCCGCTGGAGATGCTGCTGGCGCTGCCGGCGCTGGTCTTCAAGCTGGCCATCGGCGGCTTCCTGCTGGCGCTGCTCGAAACCCTGTCGGCCAAGATGCGCATCTTCCGCGTGCC